>CALCNV010000177.1 GCA_937897645.1 uncultured Lysobacteraceae bacterium | reverse complement strand
ACCCTGGGAGGGGAGAGGTCATGAAGAAGGTGAAGCAACGCAACATCCGTCCCACGCGCACGTTGTTGACATGCGCGTTGGCCAGTTGCCTGATGCTGGGCGCAGCGCCGACTGTGTTCGCGCAATCGACGGCTGCGACCATCCGCGGCCAGGTGTCGGCGGATTCCGCGCCGGCTACGGACGCAACGGTCACCGCCACCAACCTGGCCACGGGTTTGACACGCAGCGTGAAGGCCGGTTCTGGCGGTGGTTACTCGCTTGGTGGCTTGCCGCCTGGCGTGTATCGCATCGACGTGACCTCGGGCGGTCAGTCCAGCTCGCAGAACGTCACGGTCGCCGTTGGCCAGACCGCGACGTTGAACCTCGCAGTAGGCGTAGTGAGTGCGCCCACTGGTGATGCCACCACCTTGGATACGGTCACTGTCACCGCGCCGATGTTGATGGAAACCCGGACTTCTGAAATCGCCACCTATGTCTCGCAGCGCCAGATCGATGCGCTGCCGCAGGCGTCCAGGAACTTCCTGGCCTTCGCCGACACTGTGCCGGGCATGATCTTCGAGACTGGTGCCGATGGTTCGGCCAAGCTGCGCGGTGGCGCGCAGAGTTCCAACGGCATCAATGTGTTCATTGATGGCGTCGGACAGAAGAACTATGTGTTGAGGGGTGGCGTCAGTGGCCAGGATTCCAGCAGCGGCAATCCGTTCCCGCAGTTGGCGATCGGTGAATACAAGGTCATCACCTCCAATTACAAGGCGGAATACGACCAGATCAGCAGTGCCGCCATCACCGCGGTGACCAAGTCCGGTACCAATGAATTCCACGGCCAATTCTTCTGGGATCGTACCGGCGACGACTGGCGCAAGCCGACCTATGACGAGGAAGTGCGTGGCACCAAGACCCCTTCCAGTGAAGAGCAGTACGGCATCGCCTTCGGTGGGCCGATCCTGCAGGATCGCCTGCATTTCTTCGTGACCTATGAAGCAAAGGAAATCGACCGCCCGCGCAACGTCCGGGTTGGCGACAGTGCGTTCGATGTCAGCGACCTCACGCCCGAGTTCGCTTCACTGCTCGGCAGTACTTCTGCTCCGTTCAAGCAGGACGCCTACTTTGGCAAGTTGAGCTTCCAACTGGATGATTCGAACCTGATCGAACTATCGGCAAAGTACCGCGATGAAACTGAAATCACGGGTGTCGGTGATGGTCCCAACACGGATTCATACGGTACTGCGAAAGGCAATGACAGCACGCGCATCGATCTGCGCTGGCAGTGGAGCAACATGGACTGGTTGAATGATTTCCACATCACCAGTGAGGATGACTACTGGAACCCGCGTCCCTTGACGATTGGCCCGGGCTATCAGCTGGTCAACACCACTGGCGGCAACACGTTCGGAAATAGCATCCTGAACCTTGGCGGTGGGCGGGACTTCCAGGACAAAGGCCAGAAGGGTTGGTCGATCCAGGATGACTTGACCTTCACCGGTTGGGAAGACCACACCATCAAGATGGGCATCAAGTACAAGTCGATCGATATCGATGCCTTCGAGCAGCAGCCTTACAACGCGCAGTACCGCGTCGACTACTACGAGAACATCAATGCAGGCAGGACCACCACCGGCGCCTTCATCCCGTTCCGCGTCGAGTTCGGCGCACCGTTGCCGGGTATCGATGATCGCAACATCAGCACCAGCAGCAAGCAGTTCGGCATCTACCTGCAGGACGACTGGGCGGTCAATGAGAAGTTGACGCTGAACCTGGGCTTGCGCTGGGACTACGAGCAGAATCCCGGCTTCGAGGACTACCAGACCCCGGCTGCCCTGGCGACGGCGTTGCGCGGATGGACGAACCTGCAAGGTCCAAACGTCGATTACGACATCAACGATTACATCAGCACCGGCAGCAACCGTGATTCGTTCAAGGGTGCCTGGCAGCCGCGTATCGGCTTCTCCTACGACCTGTTTGCGGACCAGCGCCATGTCATCTTCGGTGGTGCCGGTCGTTCCTATGACCGCAACCTGTTCGACGCGCTGGCACTGGAACAGTCCAAGAGCACGTTCCCGACCTATGCGTTCTCTTTCAACACCACGGATCATCCTTGCACCGTCGGCACCAACAATTGCTACAACTGGGATCCGAGCTTCCTGAATCCGGCGACCCTGAGCGCGCTTGTTGCCGCCAATCCAAACCTGGGCGCGGAAGTCAACCTGATCAACAACGACATCAAGACGCCGTATTCGGATCAGTTCAGCATCGGCATCCGCAATACGTTCCCGGTCATGGGCCATGACTGGAATTCGTCGGCTGCAATAGCGCACATCCGCAGCTATGACGGCATCCAGTTCGCACTGGGCAACCGTTGGCCCGATGGCAGCTTCCGCAATCCTGCAAACCCCACCGCGACTTGGGGTGGGCAGCCGTGGGGTTTCCCGATCCCGGGTTACGGCACGCTGATCCTGGCTGACAACGGAATCGAGACCAAGCTCAATTCCTTGTTGCTTTCCCTCGAAAAGCCGTACTCACCTAGCTCGCCGTGGGGCTTCACGGTGGCCTATACCTACAGTGATGCGGAGGAAAACCGTAACAACGCAGCCAACAGCGACGAGCGCTACCTGTTCGACTATTCAGGTCAGGAGGGCCAGCCGTTCACGCGTTCGCTGGGTATTCCCAAGCACAGGCTGGTCGCCACCGGCAACGCCGATTTCTGGGGCTTCTCGCTGTCGAGCAAGCTGACACTGGCAAGTCCCGTGTCCAAGGAAGCGCTGAACTGCCACGACACGACCAGCTTCGACAATTGCTTCTTCGATCCCTTCACGCCCAGCAGTACCATTGGCTTCAAGCAGTTCGATCTGGCGCTGCAGAAAGAGTGGGACACTGGTGCAGGGATCAAGTACCGCGTGCGCGGCGACGTGTTCAACGTATTCAACTGGCAGAACTACACTGACTACGATACGTGGCGCGGTGGTCCGACGGATACCAATGCCAACTTCGGCAATCGCAACGGTACCGGCACGGTGTGGCCGCCTCGCATGTTCAAGCTCTCGTTCGGCTTGACCTGGTAAGCGGTAATTCGCCGGCCGCCCCGATTGGGGCGGCCGGTTTTTTGCTTGTAGTGAAAGAACAAAAAATTCTTTTCCTGCATCCGCGCAAACACGGATGCAATAATTTCCAAGGATCCACGTTTCAATGAAGTCACGTCACCTGCGTGTAACGCTGTCCG
>CALCNV010000176.1 GCA_937897645.1 uncultured Lysobacteraceae bacterium | reverse complement strand
GGTGCCAGGTAACGCCTGGGCGGCGCAAGCCGACGGAAAGTGCAACAGAAAGATACCGCCGATGGCCCGCAAGGGATCAGGCAAGGGTGAAATGGTGCGGTAAGAGCGCACCGCGAGTCTGGCAACAGACCGGCACGGCAAACCCCACCGGGAGCAAGACCAAATAGGGACCTCATGGCGCGGCCCGCGTCGGGTCCGGGTAGGTTGCTTGAGCGTAACGGCGACGTTGCGCCTAGAGGAATGACTGTCCACGACAGAACCCGGCTTATCGGCCGGCTCCGCCGCTTTCATCTTCGCTTCGCGCTGGATGAAAGCCCCAAAGTTTGCTTCGCAAACTTCGGGCCCCGGGCTTTAGCCTCCAATTCCCTGCCGCTGTCGCGGCGCCCCCTTTACTAAAGGGGGCTGCCATTACGTCTGGTCTTCATGCGACTTGTGACTGCACAGGCATGGTTGCTCCGCGATTTTTGTAGGAGCGCCCCATGGGCTCGAGCTCTGGCTTGTAGCGTGCGCCATGCGCGCGATTTCGCGAGAGCAGGTCTGCGGTCGTGCGCATGGCGCACGCTACGTAGCTTCACGTAGGCATGGGCGCCAAGGTGGGAGCGACGTGAGTCGCGATGGGGCTCTACCGATAAAGCTTCATCGCGACTTACGTCGCTCCCACGGGTGTTATTGATGAACGGGCTTGTCCCGGGCTGGATCACCCATCATTCCGCAGCGTGGTTTCGCCCTCGAAGGCGCCGTCCGGGCCGAACCTGCGTTCGCGGATCCAGCCACGTCCTTCGTAATCAATCGCTATCAACGTGCTTGCGCGGGTGCCGTAGCGCGGGCCGCGGATGAAGGCGGCGGAGAGCAAGCGCTCCAGTTCCATGCCAACGCCGGTGTTGGGCAAGTCGCTGTCGGCGGCGATGTGTTCGTCCGCCATTGCATTCCACATGGCGGCAGGATCGGATGCATCGGTTTGCGACCACGCTTCCATGGCAGCGCACAGCCGTCGCGTCTTCGGCCAATCGCTGTCGAAACCTCCGTTCGACATGCCATGGATGCCGGGCGCGATGGCGCGATGCTCGATCGGATAATTGCCTACGTACTCGCAGGAATCCGCATCGACCAGCAGCAGGTTGTAAGGCGCGAACTGCGTTGAGCCGGCCAGCAACCTGCGTCCATGCGCGTCGGCATCCAGCGCGCCCTGCAGGAAATCCACCGGCAAGGCGCCGCGCGAGAGCGGGGCATCCACGACGGCCAAGGGGTCGCGCACGTTGGTCACCACGGCGCAGCGTCCGCGACCGTCGATCCCTGCCCAGGTGCCGCCCGATTGCAGGTCGCGGCCGGCCAGGACGACTGGCTCGCCGGGCCAGCGGGCGAGGGCGGCGGTGGGTCGGGCGTGGAATTCGTCCCGATTGCCCGCCAGCAACAGCCGCCAGCGGGGGTGGGATTTCCAGGCAAGGGCGACCAGGCACATGCGCCGATTCTCCCCTGTTGGCGCAAACGCCTGCCAGCCGGTTTGGTCGCAACCCATGTTGAGATTGAAAGCTTTCACGCCCGCTGCACAGGGCTGAATCCAACCCAAATCTCAAAATTTGAGACTAAACAGCAGCTTGTGGATAAAGCTTGAACAAGTTTGTGAAGTTCGCTGCAAGCTATTGAAGTACAAGACGATTTTTTCCTGTCTTGCCTGTTGACAACCTTTGGTCTGGTGCTAAGGTGGGCATCAGAGGGGAAACCGGGTTTTTCGTGGTTTTTCGTGGTTCAATTGCCGCCTTCCAGCGGATTTCGTGGGTGCAGGGGTTGTGTTCCAAGGTGAGACCGCCATCACAGTTGACGACAAGGGCCGGCTGGCCGTGCCGACGGCCTACCGTGAGCTGGTCGCGCGCGAATGCGGCAACCGCCTGGTCATCGCTTACAACCCCTTCGAGCTCGGCTGTCTCTATCTGTACCCGGAGAGGGAATGGCAGCGCGTACGTGATTCGGTCAATGCGCTGCCCAGCACCCAGCGCGCGCATCGCAACCTGCAGCTGAAACTGGTGGGCGCGGCCACGCCGGTCGAACTGGACGGCAACGGTCGCATCAGCATCCCGGCCAGCCATCGCAGTGCGGTGGGCATCGAGAAAAAAGCCGTGCTGCTGGGCATGGGCGACAAGTTTGAACTTTGGAGCGAGCACGCGCATCACGCGCAGATCAGCCAGACCCTGTCTGACGATGATCTGAGCGCGCACATGCTCGACCTGAAGCTGTGACGGACGGTGCCCGGGTGCGCGGCGAAGCGCAGGCCGGCCACCTTCCCGTCATGTTTACGCAGGTCATGGAAGGGCTGCAGGTTCAAGCGAATGGAAGTTACCTGGACGGCACGTTCGGGCGCGGCGGGCATGCGCGCGGCGTGTTGCAACGACTCGGCCCAGGAGGTCGGCTGCTGCTGATGGACAAGGACCCCGACGCAATCGTGCATGCCGAACAGATGTTCGCAGGCGATGCGCGCGTGGCCATCCAGCGCGGCAGTTTCGCGGGCGTGGCCCGGTGGGATGCGACGTCCGCCGGGCTCGACGGCATCCTGCTCGATCTCGGCGTGTCTTCGCCACAGCTTGACGTCGCCGAACGTGGTTTCAGTTTCGGCAAGGACGGTCCGTTGGACATGCGCATGGATCCGGACAGCGGCGAAAGCGCGGCGCAGTGGATCGCGCGCGCCGACGAGGCCGAGATCGCGGATGTGTTGTGGACCTATGGCGAAGAACGCCTGAGCCGTCGCATCGCCAAGGCCGTCGTCGCGCGCCGCAGCGAAAAGCCGTTCACCCGCACTGCCGACCTCGCCGATCTCCTCGGAGCGGTGGTGGGCCGCGGCAAGCACGACATCAATCCTGCGACGCGCAGTTTCCAGGCCATCCGCATCCATATCAATCGTGAGCTGGCTGACCTGGAGACAGGACTGGACGGAGCGCTGTCGCGTTTGAAGGTGGGTGGTCGCCTGGCGGTGATCAGCTTCCATTCGCTGGAAGACCGCATCGTCAAGCGCTTCATCAGCGGCCATGCCAAGGCGCCGCCAGCCAACCGTCGCCTGCCCGAGCTGGATGTGTTCGTGCCCAAGTTGAAGATGATCGGTGACGCGCAGCGCGCCGATCCCGCTGAAACTTCGGCCAATCCGCGCGCGCGCAGCGCCGTGCTGCGGGTCGCGGAAAAGCTGGGGCTTGCCGCATGAGCCGGCTGCTTGTCGCCGTGCTGATCCTCGCCTGCGTGGCCTCCGCCATCGGCGTGGTCTATGCGCGCCACCGCCATCGCGTGCTGTTCGTGGAATTGGCGCGGCTGGAGAAGTCGCGCGATGAACTCAACATCGAATTCGGTCGCCTGCAGCTGGAACAGGCGACGGTGGCCGAAAGCAACCGCATCGACCAGGTGGCGCGCCTGCGCCTGGGCATGCAGTTCCCGGAAGCGGCCGACGTCGTGGTGATACGCCCATGAATGCCACTGGCCAGGGCCCTGCGCCGCGCAGCCGCAATCGGGCGCGTTTCAACCTGCGTGGACGGGTGGCGCTGGTAGTGGGCGCGCTGGTGTTGTGCTCCATCAGCCTGGTCGGTCGCGCCGCCTACGTGCAGCTGGTCAACAGCGAGTTCTACCAGGACGAGGGCAACCAGCGCTTCGTGCGCGACATCGAGATCCCGACCTCGCGCGGAATGATCACCGACCGCAACGGCGAGCCGGTGGCGGTGTCGTCGCCGGTGGAATCCATCTGGTGCGATCCCAAGGAATTGCTGAAGACCCCTGATCGCCTGCCCGAACTGGCCAAGGCGCTGGGCGAGCCGGTCGATTCGCTGACCAGCCGCATCAGCCAGCGCGCGGAGAAGGAGTTCTATTACCTCAAGCGTCGCATCAATCCCGACGAAGCGAAGAAAATCCTCGCCCATGGCATCCCCGGCGTGTATTCGAAGCGCGAATTCCGCCGCTTCTATCCGCAGGGTGAAGCCATGGCGCACGTGCTGGGCTTCACCAACATCGATGACCGCGGCCAGGAAGGCGTGGAGCTGGCGTTCGACGAGTGGTTGCGCGGCACGCCCGGTGAAAAGAAGGTGATCCGTGACAACCGCGGGCGCATCGTCGAAAACGTCGACCTGGTGAAGCAGGCGCAGCCGGGCAAGGAGTTGACCCTCAGCATCGATCGCCGCATCCAGTACCTGGCGTTCCGCGAGTTGCGCAACGCGCTGATCTCCAACAACGCCAGCAGTGGATCGGCCGTGGTGCTGGACGTGGCCACGGGCGAAGTGCTGGCCATGGTCAACCTGCCCACGTTCAATCCGAATGCGGCCTCGCTGGGCAAGCCGGATGCGCATCGCAATCGCGCGATCACCGACATGATCGAGCCCGGCTCCACCATCAAGCCGATTACCGCCGCTGCCGCGCTGGAGGCGGGCGTGGTGAAGCCGACGACGCAGTTCAACACCGCGCCGGGCTGGATTCCCAACGGCAAGTGGCGGACCACGGACACGCACAACTACGGCGTGCTGGATGTCACTGGCATCATCCGCAAGAGTTCCAACGTGGGCGCCGCGAAGCTGGCGGCACTGGTGCCGGACCAGCAGTACTACGAGTTCCTGCACAAGTTTGGCTATGGCAGCAAGACCGGCAGCGGGTTCCCGGGCGAAGCCGCCGGCTCACTGCCGCCGCCGGACCGGTGGTGCGGCACCTGCAAGCAGACGATTTCCTACGGCTATGGCCTGTCGGCCACGCCACTGCAGATCGCGCACGCGTACGCAACGCTGGGCAACGGCGGGCGTGCGATCGCGCCGACCTTCGTCAAGGGCCAGCGCAATGAGCCTGTGCAGGTGTTGTCGCCGGAGATCGCGCGCGAAGTGGTGCACATGATGCAGACGGTGACCGAGCCGGGTGGTACCGCCACGCAAGCTGCAATCCTCGGTTACCACGTGGCTGGCAAGACCGGTACGGCGCGCAAGTCCAAAGGCGGCGGCTATTCACGCGAATACTTCGCGTTCTTCGCTGGCCTGGTGCCGGTGGACAATCCGCGCTTCGCCATGGCCGTGGTGATCGACAATCCGACGGCAGGTTCCTACTACGGCGGCCTCGTGTCCGCACCGGTGTTCCACAACGTGATGGAAGGTGCGCTGCGCTTGATGGACGTGCCGCCGGACGACATTGAAACGTGGATTGCCGCGCAGGAAAAAAGCGCAACCAAGCGCGTGGCGGCATCCCCTGCCCAGGCGGTCGTGGTCGTTGCGCCGGTCGATATTTCGCAACCGGTCGAGCCAGCGGCGGTGGTGCAATGAAGCGCGCCATGGCCCTGTCCAACCTGCTGCCCGACGTGGACGTACCGCGTGACCTGGTGGTGCGTGGACTGGTGCAGGACAGCCGCATGGTCGAGCCGGGCGACGCCTTCGTCGCCATCGGCGGCTTCGGTGCGCACGGACTTGGTTTCGTCGGGCAGGCGTTGGCCGCCGGCGCCAGTGCGATCCTGTTCGAACCACCCGCACCCCACGATCTGCCTGCGCCGCCGGACGCCATCGCGGTGCCTGGCCTGCGTGATCGCCTGGGCGACATGGCGGACCGCTTCCATGCACGTCCCTCGCGCGACATGCGCACGGTCGGCGTGACCGGCACCAACGGCAAGACCTCCACGGTGCAACTGCTTACCCAGGCCTGGCACCTGCGCGGCATCCGCTGCGCCAGCATCGGCACCCTGGGCGCCGGCCTGCACGGGCAGGTGGTGCCAACCGGATTCACCACGCCGCTGGTGTTGCAGATGCATGCGTTGCTGGCCCAATTCCGCGACGCGGGGGCCAAGGCCGTGGCGATGGAAGTCAGTTCGCACGCGTTGGACCAGGGCCGCGTCGACAGTGTCCAGTTCGACGTGGCGGTGTTCACCAACCTGACGCGCGACCACCTTGATTACCACGGCGACATGGACGCCTATGGCGCGGCCAAGGCGCGTCTGTTCGCATGGCCGGGTTTGAAAGCGGCGGTGCTGAACCTGGACGACGCATTCGGACACGTGCTGCTGGCCGCATTGCCTGCGGATGTACGGGCGATCGGCCTGAGTTCGCGTGGTGCGGAAGCCGCCAGCATGACCGCGACGCGCTTGCAGCTGGACGCCAGCGGCATCGCCTTCGACCTGTGCATCGACGACCAGCCACATGCCGTGCAATCGAAACTGCTCGGCCGTTTCAACGTGGACAACCTGCTCGCCGTGGCCGGCGTGCTGCATGCGCTGGGCGATGCGCCTGGCGAAATCGCGCGCACCCTGTCGCGGCTGCAGCCCATCCACGGACGCATGAACCGCCTGGGCGGCGAGGGCGATGCGCCGCTCGTGGTGATCGACTATGCACACACGCCCGATGCATTGGAGCAGGCGCTCGCCAGCCTGCGCGAACATGCATCGGCGCGCCTGGTCTGCGTGTTCGGCTGCGGTGGCGAACGCGATGCGGGCAAGCGCCCGCAGATGGCCGCCAGCGCGGAACGACTGGCGGACCAGGTCATCGTGACCGATGACAATCCGCGCGGGGAAAACGGCGATGCGATCGTCGCCGACATCCTCGCCGGGTTCTCGAATCCCGACGCGGTGATCGTGCAGCGCGATCGCGCCAAGGCGATCGCACGTGCGATTGGCGAGGCCGGCCCGAATGACATCGTGCTGGTCGCGGGCAAGGGCCACGAGGCTTACCAGGAAGTCGACGGCGTCAAGCATCCGTTCGACGACACCGCGATCGCCCGTGAATGCCTGGAGGCGCGCCGATGAAGACGCTTCCCCTGTCCCTGCTTGCCCATTGGGCGGGTGGCGAATTGCAAGGCGAGGACATCGTGGTCGACGCGATGACCAACGACACGCGCAACCTGGTGCCGGGCAGCCTGTACGTGGCCCTGCGCGGCGAGCGCTTCGATGGCCATGATTACGCGTATGACGCGGCGATGCGTGGTGCGTCCGCCTTGCTGGTTGAACATGTGGTCGCCGTGGAGCTGCCGCAGGTCATCGTCGACGACACGGTGGTGGCGTTGGCGCGCATTGCTGCCAGTTTGCAGCGCGACCGCAGCACCCGGGTGATTGCGATCACCGGCAGCAACGGCAAGACCAGCGTCAAGACCCTGCTGCAGTCGATCATGCAGCGCGCCGGCAACACCTACATCAACCCGGGCAACCGCAACAACGAGATCGGGCTGCCGCTGGCGGTGATGGATGCTCCGGACGATGCCGATTTCGCCATCTATGAAATGGGCGCCGGCAAGCCGGGCGACATCGCCTACCTGACCGACATCGCCACGCCGGACGTGGCGCTGGTGAACAACGTCGGTTCGGCGCACCTTGAGCGCATGGGCAGCCTGATGGGCGTCGCCGAAACCAAGGGCGCGATCTATTCCGCACTGTCCCCGGGCGGCACGGCGGTGATCAATGCCGACGATGCATTCGGTGAATATTTCGCGGCGCGTGCTGCAGGCAGGCGCGTCCTGCGCTTCGGCATCGACGCCAGTGCGGATGTCAGCGCACGCGACCTGCGCAGCAGCGCCGAGGGCTCGCAATTCGCCATGGCCACGCCGCACGGCGATGTATCGATCACGCTCCCGTTGCCGGGTCGCCACAATGTAATGAACGCACTGGCCGCGGCTTCGCTCGCGCTGGCCTGCGATGTCAGCCTGGCGACCATCGCCGATGGACTTGCTTCCGCGCAGCCCGTGCCCGGTCGGCAGATCGCGCATGCCCTGGCCGATGGCGTGGTGCTGGTGGATGACAGCTACAACGCCAACCCCGCGTCGCTGGACGCCGCGATCAGCACCCTGTCCGCAATCGGCGGTGAAGCATGGCTGGTCCTGGGCGATATGCGCGAGCTTGGCGCGGACGCTGAAGCGTTGCATGCCGAAGCCGGCCGCCAGGCGTGTGCCGCGGGCATCCAGCGCCTGTACACGCTGGGTCCGTTGAGTGCTGCCGCCGCGCGCTCGTTCGGCGAGGGCGCGTGGAGTTTCGAATCACACGCGGCGCTGGTGGATGCGCTGCGCAGCGATCTTGCCGAGCCGCATCCGCATGGATTGCGCGTCCTTGTGAAGGGCTCGCGCGGCAGCGCCATGGATCGCATCGTCAGTGCCTTGCTGCCCAACCGGGAGACTCCCTCGCATGCTGCTTGAACTCTCGAACTGGTTGCAGCAACAGCAAGGCCTGTTCCGCCTGTTCGGCTACCTGTCGTTCCGCGGCATCCTGGCGGCGCTGACGGCCCTGTTCCTTTCACTGTGGCTGGGCCCGGCGGTGATCCGCAGGCTTGCCCAGTTCAAGGGTGGCCAGCCGATCCGCCAGGATGGTCCGCAGACGCACTTCACCAAGGCCGGTACGCCGACCATGGGCGGCGCCCTGATCCTGATGACGGTGCTGCTGTCGGTGTTGCTGTGGGGCGACCTGCGCAACCGCTATGTGTGGCTGGTGTTGGCGGTAATGCTGGGCTTCGGCGTGATTGGCTGGTACGACGACTGGATCAAGATCGTCAGGCGCGATCCGAATGGCCTGAAGTCGCGCTGGAAATACCTGCTGCAGTCGATCGTCGGCCTGGCGGCCGGCCTGTTCCTGTACTACACGGCGGACGTACCCGCGGCCACCACGTTCTATATCCCCATGTTCAAGTCGATCGCCTTGCCGCTGGTGGGCATCAGCTTCGTCGCCATCGCCTATTTCTGGATCGTCGGCTTCAGCAATGCGGTCAACCTGACCGATGGCCTGGACGGCCTCGCGATCATGCCCACCGTGCTGGTCGCGTGCGCGCTGGGCGTGTTTGCGTATGCATCGGGCAACGCGGTGTTCTCGGCCTACCTGCAGATCCCGCAGGTGCCGGGCGCGGGTGAACTGGTGATCATCTGTGCCGCCATCGCTGGCGCCGGCCTCGGCTTCCTGTGGTTCAACACCTACCCGGCCATGGTGTTCATGGGCGACATCGGCGCGCTGGCGCTGGGCGCCGTGCTGGGCACCATCGCGGTGATCGTGCGCCAGGAACTGGTGCTGGTGATCATGGGTGGCATCTTCGTGATCGAAACCCTGTCGGTGATGATCCAGGTGGCGTCGTTCAAGCTCACCGGCAAGCGCGTATTCCGCATGGCGCCCATCCACCATCATTTCGAATTGAAAGGCTGGCCCGAGCCGCGCGTGATCGTGCGCTTCTGGATCATCTCGGTGGTGCTGGTGCTGGTTGGCCTGGCCACGTTGAAGGTGCGCTGATGAACGACACCCCGCGCCAGGCCACGCGACTCGACGCCATCGGCGGCCGCTACGATCCGTGGCTGCTCGGGTGCGCGCTGACGCTTGCCGCGCTGGGCGTGGTGATGGTGGCCTCCAGCTCCATCGCGATCGGCAGCTCGCCGTTCTATTACCTCGTTCGCCACGTGGTGTTCCTGGGCGTGGGCATGGGCCTGGCGTACTGGGTCATGCGCACCGAGCTCAAGACCATCGAGCAGTACAACCAGTTCCTGCTGCTGGCCTGCTTCGGCCTGCTGCTGCTGGTGTACGTGCCGGGCCTGGGCAGCAGCGTCAACGGCGCGCGGCGCTGGATCAACCTGGGCATCTCCAGGTTCCAGGTGGTAGAAGCGGTGAAGGTGCTCTACATCGTGTGGCTGTCCAGCTACCTGGTGCGCTTCCGCGATGAAGTCAACGCCACCTGGATGGCGATGATGAAGCCGCTGTTCGTGGTGGGCGCGCTGGTGGTGCTGCTGCTGTTGCAACCCGACTTCGGTTCTTCGACGCTGTTGCTGGCCATCACCGCCGGCATGCTGGTGCTGGGCGGCGTGAACCTGCCGCGCATGTCCGCGCCGATCGTGATCGGCCTGCCCATCTTCGCCTTCATCGCGATCCTGGAACCGTATCGCCTGCGTCGCATCACCTCGTTCGTGGATCCGTGGAAGGACCAGCTCGGTTCCGGCTACCAGCTCAGCAACGCGCTGATGGCCGTAGGCCGCGGCGAATGGTTTGGCGTTGGGCTGGGTGGCTCCGTGCAGAAGTTGAATTACCTGCCCGAAGCGCACACCGACTTCATCTTCTCCGTGATTGGCGAAGAACTCGGCTTCGTGGGCGTATGCGCGGTGATCGGCCTGTATGCCTTGCTCGCCGGCCGCGCGTTCTGGATCGGGGTGCGTTGCGTGGAGATGCGTCGCCACTTCGCCGGCTATGTCGCGTTCGGAATCGCGCTGTGGATCAGCATGCAGAGCTTCGTCTCCATCGGCGTCAACCTGGGCCTGCTGCCGACCAAGGGCCTGACCCTTCCATTGATTTCTTCCGGCGGCTCCAGCGTGCTGATGACCTGCGTGGCCATGGGTTTGCTGCTGCGCGTCTCCTATGAATTGAACCGCGCCGAACGCCAGGTCGCATTGTTGCGCGGCGAGCCGTTGCCGCATGCAGAAGCCTCCGCGCCGGCCCCTGCCGAACCGGCTTCGGCCACGCCTCCGCCTGCACGCGGCACCAGCCGCCTCAACGCGCGCGTCGAGCCTACTTTCGAGAGGATTGCATGAGCGCACGCGTTCCTGCAGCCGACCTGAGTGCGCCAGTGATGATCCTCGCCGGCGGCACGGGTGGGCACATCTTCCCGGCGCTGGCGGTGGCGAAGGTGCTGCGCGCGCGCGGCGTGCCGGTCACCTGGCTGGGTGCCAACGGAGCGATGGAAACACGCCTCGTGCCACAACATGACATCCCGTTGGACACCATTGCCATTTCCGCCGTGCGCGGCAAGGGCAAGCTGGCCCTGTTGGGCGCACCGCTGCGCGTGTTGAACGCCATCCGCAGCGCGGGTGCCGTGCTGCGCCAACGCGCGCCGCGCGCCGTCGTGAGCTTTGGTGGATTCGCGGCAGGACCGGGCGGCATGGCCGCACGCCTGCAGGGCCGGCCGCTGCTGGTGCATGAGCAGAATCGCGCGCCGGGCTTCACCAATCGCGTGCTTGCAAAATTCGCGCGTCGCATCCTCACCGGATTCCCCGGGAGTTTCCCCGCGCGCGAGGAAGCCGTGGGCAATCCCGTGCGCGCCGAAATCGCGGCCTTGCCGGTGCCTGCTGATCGCTTGTCCGGGCGCGGTGCGCCACTGAACCTGCTGGTGTTGGGTGGAAGCCAGGGCGCGCGCGCCTTGAATCTCGCCGTGCCCAGCGCGTTGGCGGCGCTGCCCGGGTTCCAGATCGACGTGCGCCACCAGTGCGGCGAGAAGATGCGCGATGAAGCGGTGCGTGCGTATGTCGATGCCGGCGTCGACGCCAGCGTGGAAAGTTTCATCGCCGACATGGCCGCTGCCTATGCATGGGCCGACCTGGTGGTCTGTCGCTCGGGCGCGTCCACGCTGGCCGAATTGTGTGCGGTCGGCATCGGCAGCGTGCTGGTTCCGTTCGCGGCGGCGGTCGACGACCACCAGACCAAGAACGCGCAGTACCTGGTCGAACACGGTGCGGCCGTGCTGTTGAAGCAGGACGACCAGCTCGCCGCAAAGCTACAGGAAACGCTGCGCGAACTGACCTGCGACACCACGCGCCGACTGGCGATGGCGGATGCGGCACGCGCGCTCGCCAAACCCGATGCGGCGGAACGCATCGCCGACATCATCCTCGAGGAAGCACGCATGGGAGAGCCGGCATGATGGCCGCCGCACGCGAGCGTCGCTTGCAACATACCGGCAACCTGGCCGAGGAATTCCGTCGCGTGCATTTCGTGGGCATCGGCGGCTCGGGCATGAGCGGCATCGCCGAAGTGCTGTGCACGCTGGGCTATGAAGTCTCGGGTTCCGACAATGCCGACAACACGGCTACCCGTCGGCTGGCGTCGCTGGGTGCGCGCATCATGCGCGGCCACAACGCGTCGAATGTACTGGGCACGGATTGCGTGGTGGTCTCCAGCGCCATCAAGCACGACAACCCCGAGCTGATGGAAGCGCGCTCGCAGCGCATCCCCATCGTGCCGCGCGCGGCGATGCTGGCGGAATTGATGCGCTTCCGTCGCGGCATCGCGGTTGCCGGCACGCACGGCAAGACCACCACCACCAGCCTTACCGCCGCGGTGCTTAGCGAAGGCGGGCTGGATCCGACCTTCGTGATCGGCGGGCAGCTGTTGGCGGCCGGTGCCAACGCCAAGCTCGGCGATGGCCAATGGCTGGTGGCAGAAGCCGATGAAAGCGACGGCAGTTTCCTGCGCCTGAACCCGTTGATGGCGGTCATCACCAATATCGATTCGGATCACCTCGAGAACTACGACAACGATTTCGCCAAGGTGCAAGCCGCCTTCGCCGAATTCCTGCAGCGCCTGCCGTTCTACGGGTTGGCGGTGCTGTGCATCGACGATCCTGAAGTCGCTGCGCTCGCCGCCGACACCCCACGCCACGTGATGAGCTACGGCTTCGCCGAGAACGCCGACGTCCGCGCCGAGAACGTCACCCAGGACGCGGGGCGCATGAAATTCACCTTGCGCCTGCCGGAAGACACGCAGGTGCAGGTGACCTTGGCCTTGCCCGGCCGCCACAACGTGCAGAACGCCTTGGCGGCGGCCGCGATCGGTTGGCAGTTGGGCGTGTCGCCGCACAACATCGCGCAGGCGCTGGAGAAGTTTTCCGGCATCGGCCGGCGCTTCAACGACCTGGGCGAATTCGCCACGCCCGGCGGCGCACGCGTGCAGCTGGTCGATGACTACGGCCACCATCCGCGCGAACTCGCCGCCGTCTTCGCCGCCGCGCGTGGCGGCTGGCCGGACAAGCGCCTGGTCGTGGCCTTCCAGCCGCATCGCTACAGCCGCACGCGCGACCAGTTCGATGCCTTCGCGGCGGTGTTGTCGGAAGTCGATGCGCTGGTGCTGAGCGAGGTCTATCCCGCCGGCGAAGCGCCGATTGCAGGCGCGGATTCCAAATCGCTGGCCCGCGCCATACGCGCGCGCGGCCGCAACGAGCCGGTCGTAGTGAGCCAGGTCTCCGAACTCGCGGCAATGCTGCCCGACGTGCTGCAGGACGGCGATCTGTTGTTGCTGATGGGTGCGGGCGACATCGGCCACGTGGCGCAACACATCGCAAGCCACGGCTTCACTGGAAGCAGGCAATGAGCGCGAATGCATTTCCCGCGCTGCGCATCACCGACCCGAACGCGTTTGGTCGCGTCGCGGTGCTGCTGGGCGGCACGTCCAGCGAGCGCGAAGTCTCGCTGGATTCAGGCCGCAACGTGCTGGAAGCGTTGCAGTCGCGCGGCGTGCAAGCGGTTGCAGTCGATGGCATTCCCGCGCTGGTCGATGCCGTCCGCAACGGCAGCGTCGACCGCGTCTTCAACATCCTGCACGGCAACCGGGGCGGTGGCGAAGACGGCGTGCTGCAAGGCTTGCTGGACGCGCTGGGCGTTCCCTATACCGGTCCCGGCGTGCTCGGTTCGGCATTGACCATGGACAAGATCCGCACCAAGCAGGTGTGGATGGCGGAAGGACTGCCGACGCCGCGCTTCGTGCGCATCGCGCCGGCTGCCGACCTGGTGGCTGCGGCGCGATCGCTGGGATTGCCGGTGTTCGTGAAGCCCTCCAGCGAAGGCTCCAGCGTCGGCGTGTTCCGCATCCTCGCCGAATCCGACCTGGCGCCTGCCGCGGAATTCGCCGCCGGCTATGCCGGCGAGTTGCTGATGGAACAGATGGTGCAGGGCGATGAATTCACGGTCGGCATCGTCGGCGACGTGGTGTTGCCGTCGATCCGCATCGTGCCGGCAGGCGACTGGTACGACTACCACGCCAAGTACATCGCCGAGGACACGCAGTACCTGTGTCCCGGGCTGGAAGGCGCAGATGAAGCAGAAATCCGTCGCCTGGCATTGGCTGCGTTCCGCAGTGCCGGCTGCACCGGCTGGGGACGCGTGGACGTGATGCGTGACCGCGTGCATGGCTTCCAACTGATCGAAGTCAACACCGCGCCGGGCATGACCAGCCATTCGCTGGTGCCGAAGGCGGCAGGCGTGGCGGGTGCAGGCTTTGCCGAACTGTGCTGGCGCATCCTGGAACAGACCTTGCCGGAGGTGGCGGGCTGATGAACGCCGCCTTGCGCATCCTCACCTGGCTGCTGGCAATCGCGCTGGTCGCGTTGCCGGTGGTCGCCGTGGTCAATGGCTGGATCGGCGCCGAGCGCTGGCCGCTGACCAAGCTGCGCGTGCATGGTGAATTCGAGCGCGTGGATCCCGTGCAACTGCGTGCGGTGGTGTTGCCGTACGCGAAGCGCGGCTTCTTCGCGGTCGAACTGCAGGGCGCACAGGATGCGGTGGAGAAGCTGCCGTGGGTGGAGCGCGCCGAAGTGCGCAAGCGCTGGCCCGACGTGCTGGAAGTCGAAGTGGTCGAGCACACGCCGTTCGCGCGCTGGGGCACGGACCGGTTGCTGTCCGAACAAGGCCGCCTGTTCGCGATTCCCAAGGGCCTGCCGCTGGATGCGCTGCCGCAGCTGGACGGCCCGGATTCGCAGGTGAAGGAAGTGGTCACGCTCTACAACGAAGCACGCGAACTGTTCGCACCGCTTGGCCTGCGCGTGCAGGGCCTGGCCATGGATCGTCGTGGCAGCTGGTCGCTCGCACTCGACAGCGGCACCGAAGTGGTGATCGGCCGTGCCGATGCGCGTCCGCGGTTGGAACGTTTCGTGCGCATGCTGCCGCAACTACTGGCCCGCAACGCGCAGCCGCTGCAGCGCGCGGACCTTCGCTATACCAATGGATTTGCATTGAGCTGGCAGGAAGGCGCCGGGCATGCGGGGGCGGGCAAAGGGGAGAACGAAACGAATTCCCCTGGTGCTTCAGCCCCTCCTGCTCCGCTCGCTGTTCCCGCCATTGCTCCACAACAGGCCTCACAGACATGAATCGCAAGGGTGACAAATCGCTGATCGTCGGCCTCGACATCGGCACGTCCAAAGTCACGGCATTGGTCGGCGAGTATTCGCCGGGCAATCCGATCGAGGTGATCGGCATTGGTTCGCACGAATCGCGCGGGCTCAAGCGCGGCGTGGTGGTGGACATCGAATCCACCGTGCAATCGATCCAGCGCGCGGTGGAAGAAGCGGAGTTGATGGCGGGTTGCGAAATCCGTTCGGTCTACGCCTCCATCTCCGGCGCGCACGTGCAGTGCAAGAATTCGCCCGGCATCGTGCCGATCCGCGACGGCGAAGTGACCTGGGGCGACCTGGATC
>CALCNV010000175.1 GCA_937897645.1 uncultured Lysobacteraceae bacterium | reverse complement strand
GGATGGCGATCAGGTAGTAGCGCACGTCGAACTTCATGCGCGCGTCCTCGAAGGCTTCGAAGCCGCATTCATACGGCGAGAGCTTCTGCGCATCGGGACGACGGGGACCGAGGAACCGTCCTATCACCATCAGCGAGACGCCGATGCCGGTAGCGACGATCAGGAACAACAGGGTCGGCAGGTATTCGGCCAGCACGCGTGGTCCTCGGTTGGTTGGCCTGCCCCACCACGGTGCCGGTAGGTGCACGCGGGTGTTGCCGGATTCGCGCCCTCCTTCACAACTCCGCGCAAGGCATGCGCTGGACGCTGGAGGGAGTTTGCAACATGGTGCCCAAGAGGGGACTCGAACCCCTACGACTTTCGCCGCTACCACCTCAAGGTAGTGCGTCTACCAATTCCGCCACCTGGGCAAACGGGTGCGCCTGAGCATGCCCAGGCGCGGAAACTATTGTAACCGTCTTCAGCCTTCTTGCGACGGCTTGGCAGGCTGTGAAGCCGCAGGTTTTGCCGGTGCGGCTTCGGTGTTTGCCGGAGTGGCTTGCGCAGGCGCGCCAGGTGCGGGCGCGGTCGGCACGGTCGAAGGCGTCACGACGGGTGCGGTGATCGGTGCGCTGGGAACCGTAGACGGCACCTTCGCCGGCAATTCGCCAGCGGCAGGCGCAACCGGCTGGTCGGCCATGATGCCAAGATTCTGCTGCACCACCGGGCGCGCGCTGTGCGACGCCTGCCAGGCCATGAACAGGCTGATGCCGAAGAACACGACGGCCAGCCACTTGGTGCTCTTGGACAGGAAGTTGGACGCGCCACGCGCACCGAACACGGTGCCGGAGGCGCCCGATCCGAAGCCCGAGCCTGCGGCGGCTCCGCTGCCACGCTGCATCAGCACCAGCGCGATGATCGCAATGGCCACCAGCACGTAGATCACATTCAGGGTCAACATCAACATTTCAGAATCTCGATCAGATAAGTGAAGTCCGGCAAGGGACGCCGGGCTTGCAAGGTAACGTCGTTCAGAGGCCTGTTGCGCCAGCCGCGGCCCGCGCGATGGCGATGAAATCGCCTGCCACCAGGGAGGCGCCACCGACCAGCCCGCCATCAATATCGGGCTGCGCAAACAGTTCCGCCGCATTGTCCGGCTTGACGCTTCCGCCATACAGCAGCGGCAGCGAATCGCCAATTCTAGCATCGTGGGCTTTGACCATGCCACGGATGAAGGCATGCACGGCCTGCGCCTGCGCCGGGCTGGCGGTGCGCCCGGTGCCAATGGCCCAGACCGGTTCGTAGGCCACCACGGCCCCGTCGAAGCCCTGCACGCCGGCCAACGCCAGCACGGGAGCGAGCTGCGCAGCTATGACTGCTTCGGTCTCATCTGCCTCGCGCTGCGCCAGGGTTTCACCCACGCACAGGATGGGAACCAGGCCGGCATGCCGGGCCGCCACGAACTTCGCGGCCACCAGCTCGCTGCTTTCGGAGTGGTACTGGCGGCGTTCTGAATGACCCACCAGCCCATAGCCTGCGCCCACGTCCACCAGCATCGCGGCCGAGACTTCGCCGGTGTAGGCCCCTTTCTCGTTGCTGCTGACATCCTGCGCGCCGAAGCCGATGTCGAAGCTCTCGAAGTCTTCGATCAGGTCACCGAGGTACGGCAGCGGCGGCAAGACCACCACCTTCACGCCGGCCAGTGGCAAGCCAGCCGCCACTTCGGCCACCAGCCCGGTGGCGAAGCTGCGGGTGCCATGCAATTTCCAGTTTCCGGCTACGATCTTGCTGCGCATCGGTGTCACTCCTGTCCGGCCTGCCATGCGGGCCGCAAAGGATAGCCGATGCCCTGCCCTCCCCGACTCCTGGACACCGTTCATGCCTGCAGCTACCCATTCCGGCTACGCCCTCATCACTGGCGCGTCCAGCGGCATCGGCGAGGCAGTGGCGCGGGAATATGCGCGTCGCGGCGTGCCCCTGGTGCTGACCGCAAGACGCCTGGATCGACTGCAGGCGCTGGCAGCCGAACTGCGCAGCCTGGTGCTGGTGGAGGTCATCCCCGCCGATCTGGCCGATCCAGCAGCACCCGCCCAGCTGGTTGCAGAAATCGAGCGACGCGGGTTGAAGCTGCGCATCCTGGTCAACAACGCCGGCTACGGCGTGCCGGGGCGCTACCTGACCAAGGAATGGCCGGTGCACGCGCAATTCCTGCAGGTGATGATTGGCGCGACCAGTGAACTCACCTGGCGCGTGCTGCCCGCCCTGCGCGCCTCCGGCAACGGCCGCATCCTCAACGTCGCTTCGTTCGCAGCCCTTGTACCGGGTGCGGACGGGCAGACGCTGTATGCCGCCGCCAAGGCCTACCTGGTCAAGTTCAGTGAATCGCTATCACTGGAAAATGCCGACAGCGGCGTCAACGTGACCGCCTTGTGTCCCGGCTTCACCTGGTCGGAGTTCCACGACGTAACCGGCACGCGCGAGATGATGTCGAAGTTGCCTAAGTGGGCGTGGCTGCAGGCCGATGACGTGGCCAGGGCCGGCATCGACGGCGTAGAGCGTGGACGCGTGATCGTCGTCCCGGGCCGCGCTTACAAGTTCATGTACTTCGTCGCCAAGCACTTGCCCGGCCGCATGGTGCTTGGCTTGATGGGCAGGAATTCGAGGAAGATCCGCAAGATCGATTGAAGCGCGAAATACTTCAGAAATTCGATCTCGTCATCCCAGCGAACGATGGGACCCATTTTGATCTTCGCGAGCAATCGAGCACAAGCAACATCAAAATGGATCCCAGCGTTCGCTGGGATGACGGCAGGATTTGTCGCGATTTTCCTCTTACTTCAACTTGATCTCGCGCAGCCGCTCTTCCAGGTAACCCTGCGCGGTAATCGGCTCCGGATAACGGGAGGGATTGTTTGCGGTGATCGTGGAAGGCAGCACGTCGATCAGGAAATCCGGATTGGGGTGCAGGAAGAACGGCACCGAATAACGCGGTTGGCGCGCCTGTTCGCCCGGCGGATTGACCACGCGATGGGTGGTGGACGGATACACGTGGTTGGTCAGGCGCTGCAGCATGTCGCCGATATTGACCACGATGGTGTCCGCATCCGAAGTGAAAGGCACCCACTCGCCCTGTTGCGAACGCACCTCCAGGCCCGCGGCACTCGCGCCGACCAGCAAGGTGATGAGGTTGATGTCCTCGTGCGCGCCGGCGCGTACGTTGGGAATGTCATCCGCGGTGATCGGAGGGTAATGGATGGGGCGCAGGATTGAATTGCCCGAATCGGTCTTGTCCGCGAAATAGTCTTCCGGCAAGCCTATGTGCAGGGCCAGCGCCATCAGCACGCGCGATCCCAGCTGATCCAACGCCTCGTACAGGTCGTAGCCATGCTCACGGAAACCCGGCACTTCCTGCGGCCACAGGTTGGCCGGCATCGCGTCGGCGTACTTGGAGTCACGCGGGATCTCGCGACCGATATGCCAGAACTCCTTCAGGTCGAAGTGCTTGGAATCTTTTGCGGTCTCCACCCCGAACGCCGTATAGCCGCGCGCGCCGCCACTGCCGGGCACGTGGTACTTGCGCTTGGTTTCCTCGGGCAAGGCGAAGAAATCCTTGAACACCGCGTAGGCTGCATCGATCTTTGACTGGGGGATGCCGTGGTTGCGGATGCCAGCAAAGCCCCACTCGCGATACGCCGCTCCGAGCTCGGCGACGAAGGCTGCGCGATCAGTGTCGAAACGGTTGATGTCGAGGGTGGGGATTCGTGCGGTCATCTTCTTAGTTTCGGTATCTGAATGATTTGGATGGAGCTTGCACGGGCTATGCAAGCAAGCAGTACAGCAGCCAAAGCGATCCTGCTTTCGCAAGCACCACGGAAATCGCGACCATCAGGGACTCACGCCGCTGCACGCACTACGTCCGCAAGCGTATCCAAGGTCGACTGCATCAACGCATCATCATCCGCTTCCACGGTGACCCGGATCACCGGCTCGGTACCGGAGGGACGCAGGAACGCACGACCACGGCCGGATACAGCGGCTTGCGCCACGGCCAATGCGGCTTTGACGCTTTCGGCTTCCGCGGGTTTCGCGCCATTGGCCAGGCGCACGTTGATGGTCTTCTGCGGCACCATTACCAATCCTGCGAGCGCTTCGCGCAGGCTGACGTGGTTGCGGCCGAGCACTTCCAGCACCTGCAACGCGCTGACGATGCCGTCGCCGGTATTGGTACGATCCAGGCAGAGCAAATGCCCTGAAGCCTCGCCACCCAGGATGCCCTGCCCTTCGACCAGCGCTTGGTGCACGTAACGGTCGCCGACCTTGGTACGCACGAACTCGATGCCGGATTCTGCGAACGCTTTCTCAAGCCCGTAATTGGTCATCAGCGTGCCGACCACCGGTCCACGCAGGCGCCCGCTCTTCTTCCAGTCGTTGGCGAGGATGTACACCAGGCCATCGCCATCGACGATGCTGCCATCGCCATCGACGAACAGTACGCGGTCACCGTCGCCATCGAAGGCGATGCCGAGGTCCGCGCCGGTTTCACGCACGCGTGCGGCGAGCAGCTCCGGATGGGTGGAGCCGACCCCGTCATTGATGTTGAGTCCGTTCGGTTCCGCGCCGATCACGTCCACGCGCGCGCCGAGTTCACGTAGCACGATCGGACCGACCTGGTAGGTCGCGCCGTTGGCGCAGTCCACCACGATGCGCATGCCGTCCAGGTCGAAGCGGCGCGATACGGAGTTCTTGCAGGCTTCCACATAGCGACCAATGGCGTCGCGCGTGCGCACGGCCTTGCCGAGCTGCTCCGATGCCACGGTGCGGAACGGGTGCTCCAGCGCGGCCTCGATGGCCAACTCGGTCGCGTCATCAAGCTTTTCGCCTTCGGCCGAGAAGAACTTGATGCCGTTGTCATAATGCGGGTTGTGCGAAGCGGAAATCACGATACCGCCGTCGGCGCGCAAGGAACGGGTCATGTGCGCGACGGCAGGCGTCGGCATCGGCCCCATCAACTGCACGTCCACGCCCGCCGCCACCAGCCCTGCTTCCAGCGCCGCCTCGAACATGTAGTTGGAGATGCGCGTGTCCTTGCCGATGATCACGACCGGTTTGCGCCAATCGCCGGCACTCTTTACCGAAGCGCGGAGGGCGTGGCCGTAGGCATTGCCCAGGCGGAGCATGAAATCAGCGGAAATCGGGCCCTCGCCCACGCGGCCACGGATACCATCGGTGCCAAAATACTTGCGGGTCATGCGGCATCCACCAGGGGACCGTCCTGCGGCTTGGGTTGTTTCATCATCAACGCAAGCAGGTCGGCGAGGCGGTCGCGCATCTCGCGGCGGTCGCAGATCTGGTCGATGGCACCGTGTTCCACCAGGAACTCGGAGCGCTGGAAGCCTTCCGGGAGGGTTTCGCGCACCGTCTGTTCAATCACGCGTGGACCGGCGAACCCGATCAGGGCTTCGGGTTCGGCCATGTTGATGTCGCCCAGCATCGCGAACGACGCCGACACGCCACCGGTGGTGGGATGGGTCATGACCGAGATGTACGGCAAGCCCGCTTCACGCAGGCGACCCAGCGCGGCGGAGGTCTTGGCCATCTGCATCAGCGAGAACAGGCCTTCCTGCATGCGCGCGCCGCCGCTGGCGGAAAAACACACGAACGGCGAACCGATTTCCAGCGCGCGTTCCGCACCCAGCGCGAAGCGTTCGCCGACCACCGAGCCCATCGAGCCACCCATGAAGGCGAAATCGAACGCACCCGCGACCAGTGGACGTTCCTTGAGCAAGCCCTGCAGCACGATCAGGGCGTCGCGCTCGCCCGAGGATTTCTGTGAGGCCTTGATGCGGTCGGCATATTTCTTCTGGTCCTTGAACTTCAGCGCGTCCACCGGGCCCAGCACCGCGCCGATCTCCTGGGTGCTGCCCGCGTCGAACAGGGCGGCCAGCCTGGCGCGCGCACGGATCGCCATGTGGAAATTGCATTTCGGGCAGACCTCGAGGTTTTCCTCCAACTCCGGCCGGTACAGCACCGCGCCGCAGCGGTCGCACTTCTCCCACAGGCCTTCAGGCACGCTGCGTTTGTTCTTCTTGGCGGCGCCCGCCTCGGTGCGGATGCCGGACGGCATCAATTTGCTGAGCCAACTCATGCGTTTGGAAATTCCCGTTCAGGTTTGTCGCTGTATGCCAGCGCGGGAGTTTAGCCCACCCACCCGGGTTGCGGTCAGGCGTCCAACGCCTCCCGCAGGGGAGCCAGGAATGCTGCGGCGCGGGAAGCTGCATCCGCAGGATCCGTCGCCTCGGCCAGGATGGCCACCAGCGCACTGCCCACCACCACGCCATCGGCCTCCAGCGCCATGGCCGCGGCGCTGGCCGCGTCCTTGATGCCGAAACCAGCCACCACGGGTACGCGTGAACGGGCACGCAGGGTGTGCAGGCGCTCGCCCGCGGCATGGGGATCCAGGTGCCCTGCCCCTGTCACCCCCGCGAAGCTCACGTAATAAAGATAGCCCTGCGCCGTGTCGCAGAGCATGCCCATGCGCTCCGGCGAGGTGGTGGGCGACGCCAGTGCGATCAGCGCCAATCCGTGCCGGGTGAATATGGCGCGGGTCTCGTCCGCTTCTTCCGGCGGCAAATCGACCAGCAGCACGCCATCGACACCCGCCTGTATCGCCTCTTCCGCGAAACGGGCGTAGCCGTGGATCTCGATGGGGTTGAGGTAGCCCATCAACACCACCGGCGTATCAGCATCCTGCTGGCGGAACTCGGCCACGGCCTGCAACACGTAGCGCAGGCCCGCGCCACGCCGCAGCGCCTGTTCCGAGCTGCGCTGGATGGTGGGGCCGTCGGCCATCGGGTCGGAGAACGGCACGCCGAGTTCGATGATGTCGGCACCGGCCTGGACCAGGGCGTGCATCACCGGCACGGTAGCTTCGAGTGATGGATCGCCAGCGGTGATGAAGGGAATGAGCGCCTTGCGGCCGGAGCTGCGGAGTGATTCGAATTTAGTGCTGATGCGATCCATGGGCCCAGTCTTTTGTAGGAGCGGGCCATGCCCGCGAGCTTTTTGCCAACTGTCAGATAAAGGAAAGGCTCGCGCCCATGGGGCGCTCCTACAGGTGCATGCCCTCGCGCGCGGCGATGGTATGCACGTCCTTGTCGCCACGGCCGGACAAGTTGCACAGCACCAGCGCGTCTTTCGGCAGGTCGCGGGCAAGCTTGATTGCCTGGGCGACGGCATGGCTGGATTCCAGTGCTGCCAGGATGCCCTCCGTGCGCGCCAGCGTATGGAAGGCGGCGAGCGCCTCGTCGTCCGTCACGCCGACGTACTGCGCGCGGCCTTCGTCACTCAGGAAGGAATGCTCCGGTCCCACGCCCGGGTAATCCAACCCCGCGGACACCGAATGCGTTTCGATGATCTGTCCGTCGTCATCGCAGATCACATAGGTGCGGTTGCCGTGCAGCACGCCCGGACGACCGGCGGCGATGGACGCAGCGTGGCGTCCCGTTTCGATGCCGTCACCCGCCGCTTCCGCACCGACGATCTTCACGTCCGCATCGTTCAGGAACGCATGGAACAGGCCGATGGCATTGCTGCCACCGCCCACGCACGCCGTGATCACATCAGGAAGCCGACCGTATTCCGCGAGCATCTGCGCACGCGCTTCGCGCCCGACCACGGCATTGAAATCGCGCACCATGCGCGGATACGGATCCGGGCCGGCGACCGTGCCGATGATGTAGAACGTGTCCTGCACGTTGGTTACCCAGTCGCGCATGGCTTCATTCAAGGCATCCTTCAGCGTGGCCGAACCGCTGGTCACCGGCACCACGGTCGCGCCCAGCAACTTCATCCGGTAGACGTTGATCTTCTGGCGCTCGATGTCGGTCGCGCCCATGTACACCACGCACTCCAGGCCCAGTCGTGCGGCCACCGTGGCGCTGGCGACGCCGTGCTGGCCGGCGCCGGTCTCGGCGATGATGCGGGTCTTGCCCATGCGGCTGGCCAGCAGCGCCTGGCCGATGGTGTTGTTGATCTTGTGCGCGCCGGTATGGTTCAGGTCTTCGCGCTTCAGCAGGATGCGGGCGCCGCCCACTTCGCGAGAGAGGCCTTCAGCCTCGTAGATGGGGCTGGGACGACCCACGTAATGCTTTAGGTCTTTTTCGAACTCGGCGATGAAGGCCGGGTCCACGCGGGCCGCGTCGTAGGCCGCCGCCAAGTCCTGCAAGGGGCCGATCAGGGTTTCGGCAACGAACCGACCGCCATAGCGGCCGAAGTGGCCCTTGGCATCCGGAAAAGCATGGTAATCGGTGGGCTTGGCTTGGTTCATGGCCTGGATGGGCGATCTGTGTACTGGACCTGCACTTTAACGCACAGGAAATCGGCTATAAAGCTATAAAATCGCAATGACACGTCAGTAAAACTCACTTATCAATGGCCCGGAAACTGCCCTCCCTCAATGCCCTGCATGCCTTCGAGGCTGCCGCTCGCCTGCAAAGCGTGACCCTGGCGGCGCGGGAACTGCATGTGACCCATGGCGCCGTGAGCCGACAGATCAAGGCACTTGAAGGTGATCTGGGCAAGGCGCTCTTCATCCGCCAAGGCCGCGGCCTGGGCCTGACGCCGGCCGGAGAGCAGTTGCGGGACGCCACGGGCAGCGCGTTCCAGCAACTGGAGGACACCTGCACTGATCTTCGTCGCCAGAACACGCCCTCCGCACTGGTACTCGGATGCCCGGGCAGCGTGCTTGCCCGCTGGGTCATTCCACGCCTGCCTCGCCTGGCCCTCGAACTTCCCGGCCTCAACCTGCATCTGGTCGTGCAGGAAGGCGAGTTCGACGCACGCCTGGGCGGAATGGACGCCGCGCTGTTCCTGGGCGAGCCAGCGCTCAACGACCACTGGCAGGTGCATGAACTTGCGAACGAGTACATCGGCGCAGTGGTGAGTCCGCGTTATGCCGGCTACGAATCGCTGCACGATCAGCCACCGTCCGCATTACGGGGCGAAGCCTTGTTGCACACTACCTCACGCCCGCAGGCATGGCCGGCATGGGCGAGTGCGAACGGCCTGGAGACGGATGCACTGACGTTTGGCGCAGGCTTCGAACACTTGTACTACCTGCTCGAAGCCGCCGTGGCCGGATTGGGTGTGGCAATCGCGCCGCAACCCCTGGTCAGCGAGGACATCGCAGCGGGAAGACTGGTGGCGCCATGGGGATTCGTGGAAGCGCCGGGACGCTGGGTGCTGTGCTGCCGTCGCAGCGATGCCGATGCACGCATCGTGCAGTTGGCGGAATGGCTGCGGCGCGAGCTGGAAATCACGCCAGCCAGGTAGGAAGGTTCAACCCGCCTGCGCGTCAGCGCGCCGGGCCTCGTCAACGAACATGCGCATGCGATCGGGACTCTTGATCCCCGGCAAAGATTCGATGCCACTGGAGACATCCACGCCCCACGGTCGTGCCGTGCGGATGGCGGTCGCCACGTTCTCGCTGCCGAGGCCTCCCGCCAGCAGCACCGGCCTGTCCAATCGCGGCACGCGCGTCCAGTCGAAACGCTGGCCGCTGCCGCCCTGCTCGCCTTTGCCGTGGCCGTCCAGGAGATAGCCACAGGCCGTTGGAAACTCAGCCGTGCGCGCCAAGGCATCTTCATCTTCACCGCCCATCGCGATGGCCTTGAAGAACGGCACTGCGAACGCGGCACAGAACGCGTCATCCTCACCGCCATGGAATTGCAGGAGATCGGGCTGCACGTGCTCGACAATCGCGCGGATATCGGCGGGATCGTTATCCATCACCAGCGCCACCACTGCAATTTCCTCGGGCACCAGCGCACGCAGTGTGCATGCCTGCTCAATCGAGAGCCTGCGCTTGCTGTGCGGCGCGAATACCAGCCCGATGTAGTCCACGCCCAACTCCACGGCCAGGCGCACGTCCTCGGCACGGGTCAGTCCACAGAATTTGATGCGGGTGTGGGTCATGGGGCGCAGCGTAGCAGCGGGGAGTGCATGTTTCGGTGATGGTGTTTGCTTGGGTTCTTGGTTCTTGGTTCTTGGTTCTTGCTTTGGCCTCCTCCCTTGCGAAGCAGGGGAGGATTGAGGAGGGGTGCCTTTGCCTTTGACTTTGACCTTGGTCTTATCCAACGACCAAGAACCAACAACCGCTAACCCCCTGAATAACTCACTTCCTCCGGCAACCCCCACATCGCCGGATATAGCGGTCCCAGGAAGACCAGACCGTCCGCAGGTGCGGTAGGCCCCGCCACGAGACGGTCGCGCCCGGCCAGCAATTCCCCCATCCACGCTTCAGGCTGCTCGCCGCGACCTACCAGCAGCAGCGAGCCAACGATGTTGCGCACCATGTGGTGCAGGAAGGCGTTGGCCTGCACCTCCACCGTTACCTGTTCGCCTTCGCGCACCACGCGGATTGCTTGCAGGTGGCGTACCGCATGTGGCGCTTGGCAATGCACGGTACGGAAGGCGTTGAAATCATGTTCGCCAACCAGGGACTGGGCCGCGCGATGCATGGCGTCGGCATCCAGTGGCGAGCGTTCCCAACTCAGCATCTGCCGACCCAGCGCCGGACGCACGATGCGGTTGACCAGCCGATAGCGATAGCGCCGCGCACGCGCCGCGAAGCGCGCGCTGAAATCATCGGCAACGGGTACGCACCAGCGCACGCACACGGACGGCGGCAGGAAAGTGGTCGTGCCCAATACCCAACTGCGCGGCGAGCGCAGTGCATCGCTGTCGAAATGCACGACCTGGCATTGCGCGTGCACGCCGGCATCAGTGCGGCCGGCGCAGATGACTTCGACGGGCGTGGCCGCGACCTTGGACAGCGCATCTTCCAATGCCGCCTGCACGGTGGGCTCGCCGGGCTGGCCGTGTGGACTCAGCCGCTGCCAACCCCGGTATTCACTTCCGTCGTATTCGACGCCCAGCGCGTAGCGCATCAGCCCTGCCGCCTTACCGCGGAATCAACCAAGTTCGCGCAACAACTGCAGCGCTTCGTCACGCGCAGTCGCGTCGCCGCCAACGGCGACCTCGTTCAGCAGGTCGCGTGCGGTTTCCACGTCGCCCAGGTCCAGGTAGGCAATCGCCAGTTCGAGGCGCTCGCGGCCGGCAGGCGCTGCGTTGAGTGGCGCGACATTGAGTCCTGCATCACCCGTGTGCCAGGTCGGCTTGGTGGCCGCGGTCGTCCAGGCCTGCGCCGCAGCGACCGGCGGAACCGGTGCAGTGTCAGGTTCAGGCTGGAATTCAGGCTCCACATCCAGCACCGCCGAGGCTTCGACTTCTTCGTCCAGCGTTGCAGGCACGTCGCTGTCGTAGTCGTCATCCGCGACAGCCGAACGCTCATCTGCAGCAACTGCCGAGGTCTCTTCGACACTGGCAACCGGAATCGCAGCCGCCATCGCCGCACTGTCGTAAGCCGGGCGTGCAACGACTGGCGTCGCTTTGCGACGACCGATCAACCAGGCTACGACCAGACCGGCCACCAGCAATCCAATGCCGGCCCACAGCCACACCGGCTGCGCGGCATCACCCTGCGACTGGGCCAGGCGCTGCTGCGCCGACGCCAACTCGCTGTCCTTCATCGCGATCAGCTTCGCCTGCTGTTGCTTGAGGCTTTCGAGCTCGGCGACCTGGGTGCGCAATTCCTGCACTTCGGCTTCGCGCGCGGCGAGTTCTTCCTTGGTCAGGGTCAGTTGTTGGTTCGCCAGCATGTCGCCCTCGCCTTCGGCATCGATGCCGGATTGTGTTCCCGCACGCGTCGCCGCATTGGCGGCCGGCGGTGCGATTTCCAGACGGGCCGGCGCCACGCGCTGGGCCGGGGTGGTGGCCCGTGCGGGCGCGGTGGCGACAGGCGTCGCAACGGCATCCACGGGTTGCGGAATGGGACGACGCGCCTGGCGCCATTCGGACAGCTGGTCGCGCACCAGTGCCGCGGCCTCGTCTTCGCCGAGTTGCGCGAGTTCGGCGCTTTGCGGCACGCGCAGCACCGCACCCTGCTTCAGGCGGTTGATGTTGCCGCTGATGAAGGCATCCGGATTGGCACGCAGCAAGGCCAGCATGGACTGGTCCAGCGTGTAGCCCTGGCTGACGTCGCGCGCGATCTGCGACAGGGTCTGGCCGCGCTGCACCTCGACCTCACCGGAGCTTGCCGCGGCGACAGGTGCTGGCGGCGCGACCGGAGCTGGCCGGGGCGCAACCGGAGTTGGAGTTGGAGTGGGTGCTGGCGTGGGAACCGCGGCCGGAGCGGGTTCGGGCGTAGGTGCCGGCGGCAAGGGTACCGACGCGACCGGCTCTGGCTCGCGGATGATGGCGTTGGAAGGCGGCGGCAGCGGCGCTTCGATGACCGGCTGGCTTGCGGCGGCCAGCGCACCGGGTGCATCGACCAGCGCCGAGTACTCGCGCACCAGCCGGCCTTGCCCCCAATCCACTTCGACAAGGAAATTCACTGCAGCAACCTGTACCGGTTCGGCGCTGGTGACCCGGATCACGGCACGGCCGTCGTCGCTGAGCGCCACGGCGAAATTCAGGCCGCTGACCAGTCCTTCCGGCCGAGGCAAACCGACCCGGTCGAAGGTGCTCGGCGAGGCCAGCCGGGCCTGCAACTGCTCCAGTTCACCGGGTTCGTTGGAAATGATCGGGATTTCCGCCAGCAGCGGCTGCCCGGGCTGGGATTTCACCCGGATTTCGCCCAGTCCCAGTGCCATTGCAGCGCCACTGGCCATCAACAGCGCCAGACCCGCCAGGCCACGCCATGCGTGTTTCACCAAGTCCTGCGCCATCAGTAGATTTCAGCCTGCATTGCGGCTACCCCGGTCATTCCCCAGTGCGGAATATAGCCTCACCCGGCCTGGTTTGCCGATTCTGCCGCCACCAGCTCGGCCACCTGCACCGCATTCAGCGCGGCACCCTTGCGGATGTTGTCCGACACCACCCACAGGTTGATGGCGCGCGGATGCGAGAAATCCTCGCGGATGCGGCCCACGTACACAGCATCCGTGCCCGAGGCATGGGTCACCGGAGTCGGGTAACCACCCGCGGCGTGGTCGTCCACCACTTCCACGCCCGGCGCTGATTCCAGCAACTTGCGCACGTCGGTGACGGAGATCTTGGCCCGGGTCTCCACGTTGACCGCTTCGGAGTGGCCGTAGAACACCGGCACGCGCACCGCGGTCGGATTCACCTGGATGCTGTCGTCGGCCAGGATCTTGCGGGTTTCCCACACCAGCTTCATTTCTTCCTTGGTGTAGCCGTTGTCCTGGAAGTCATCGATGTGCGGGATCAGGTTGAACGCGATCTGCACCGGGAAGCGCTGCGGGTCGATGTCCTGGAAGTTGAGCAACTGGCCGGTCTGCTTGCCGAGTTCCTCCAGTGCCGAACGACCGCCGCCCGACACCGACTGGTAGGTGGCCACGTTGATGCGCTCGATGCCCACGGCACGATGGATCGGTGCCAGCGCCACCAGCATCTGCATGGTCGAGCAGTTGGGGTTGGCGATGATGCCGCGCGGGCGCTGCTTTGCTGCTTCCGGATTCACTTCGCTGATCACAAGCGGCACGTCGTCGTCGTAGCGGAAGGCCGAGGAGTTGTCGATCACTACCGCGCCGGCCGCGGCGAACTTCGGGCCGTACTCCTTGGAAATGCCGCCACCCGCCGAGAACAGCGCGATGTCCACGCCGGTCGGGTCGAAGGTTGCCAGATCCTGCACCGCGACCTTGCGGCCACCGAAATCGACATCGGCACCGACCGAGCGCTCGCTGGCCAAGGCCACCAGTTCGCTGATCGGGAATTTGCGCTCGGCCAGGATCGACAGCATCACTTCACCCACGGCACCGGTGGCACCGACGACTGCGACTTTGAAACTGCGGGGTTGGTTGCTCATGTTCTCTTCGGGGGTTGTGGGGTGTGGGCGATGGTAGGAGCGCCCCATGGGCGCGAGCTCTTGATGCAGGTTCCCGCGCAAGAAGCTCGCGCCCATGGGGCGCTCCTACATGAACCTTGAAGGATAACGGAAAGCGTGGGGTTTACGCGCCAATCCGGTTTGGCGGCGCGCCAGCATGTGGCCCATGCCCAAGTGCAGCAATCAGATTGTCCACGGCCAACGACACCATCGCACGACGCGTGGCCAGGCTGCCGCTTGCGATGTGCGGGGTGAGCACCACGTTGCGCAGCGCCAGCAGACGTGGGTTTATCGCCGGCTCGCCTTCGAATACGTCCAGCCCCGCTGCCGCCAACCGACCGCCTTCCAGTGCATCGGCCAGTGCATCCTCATCGACGATGCCGCCGCGCGCGATGTTGACCAGCGTGGCCGTAGGTTTCATCTGCAACAGTGCTCGCGCATCGATGACGTGATGGCTTTGCGCGGAATACGGCAAGACAAGCAGCAGATGGTCCGCTTGCTGAAGCAAGCCATCAAAGCTGGCGTATGACGCACGCAGCTCACGCTCGGTCGATTCCGGCAACCGACTGCGGTTGTGGTACAGCACGCGCATGTTGAAACCGGACGCGCGCCGGGCGATGCCCTGCCCGATCCGGCCCATGCCCAGGATGCCCAGCGTGCTGCCGTGCAGGTCGGCACCCAGCATCGTCTGGAACGACCACTGCTGCCAGCGGCCTTCGCGCAGCCAGCGCTCGGCCTCAGTGATGCGACGCGCCGTGGCCATCATCAGCGCGAAGCCGAAGTCGGCCGTGGTTTCAGTCAATACGTCGGGCGTGTTGGTGGCGATGATCCCGGCAGCGTGCAGTGCCGGGATATCCAGGTTGTTGTAGCCCACCCCGACGTTGGCGATGGCGCGCAGGCACGTTGCGTCTGCGATCTGCGTGGCGCCGATGCCTTCGTTCAAGGTGACCAGTGCGCCCTCCACGTCGCACAATGCCGCCGTGACCTGTTCGGACGTGTACTGCGTGACTTCGGGGACCGCGCTGACGTCGAAATGCTCGCGCAGTCTGTCGATGAGGTCATCGAACAAGGGCTGCGACACCCACACCCGCGGACGCATTCCCGTCATACGCCTAGCCAGCGGTTCCGCTTGGAATCAGCGGATCCACCACGCCCACGTCGCCGCATTGCGCGCGGTGGCGCAGGGCCTGGTCCATCAGCACCAGCGCCATCATCGCCTCGGCGATCGGCGTGGCGCGGA
>CALCNV010000174.1 GCA_937897645.1 uncultured Lysobacteraceae bacterium | reverse complement strand
AGCGGCACCTGCGCCGACTTGCCCATCGCGCCGATGAACAGGCAAATGCAGATGATGCTGGCGACCGACCACACGACCGGCGCATCCAGCACCTGCCAGGTCATGCCGAACACGCTGATCGCACCCGACCACATCTGCACGACCTTGCCGGCCAGCATGGGTGCATTCGCGAACACCGTGGCGTAGTCCAGCGTACTGAACATGCCCAGCACCGCCGCGATGCCCAGCAGGAAACCGAAGTCACCGACGCGATTGACCAGGAAGGCCTTCATGTTGGCGAAGATCGCCGTCGGGCGCTTGAACCAGAACCCGATCAGCAGGTACGACACCAGGCCCACCGCTTCCCAGCCGAAGAACAGCTGCAGGAAGTTGTTGCTCATCACCAGCATCAGCATGCTGAAGGTGAACAGCGAAATGTAGCTGAAGAAGCGCTGGTAACCGGGATCCTCGGCCATGTAGCCGATGGTGTAGATGTGCACCAGCAGGGAGACGAAGGTCACCACCACCATCATCATCGCGGTCAGGTTGTCGATCATGAAACCGACGTGTGCCTCAAGCCCACCGACCTGGAAGAACGTGTACAGGTTCTGGTTGAACGGCGAAGCGCCCTGCCCCACGAGCTGGTAGAGCACCCAGAACGAGAGCGCGGAACTGACGGCAACACCCAGGATGGTGACCCAGTGCGCGCCGGCGCGGCCGATCTGGCGACCGAAGAAACCCGCCAGGATGCTACCCAATAGCGGTGCGAGCACGATGGCCAGCAGCACGTTCTTGGAGAGTGTGATTTCCATGCCCGTCATCGGTGCATCAGCCTTTCAAGGTATCGATATCGGTCACGTTGATCGTGCGCCGTGAGCGGAACAGGGTGACCAGGATCGCCAGGCCGATCGCGGCCTCGGCGGCCGCTACGGTCAATATGAAGAACACGAAGATCTGCCCCGCGGGATCACCGAACTGGCGCGAGAACGCGACGAAGTTGATGTTCACCGCCAGTAGCATCAGCTCGATGCACATCAGCAGCACGATCACGTTCTTGCGATTCAGAAAGATGCCGGCGACGCTGATGCAGAACATCACCGCGCCCAGCGCAAGCAGGTGGCCCAGGGCGATCATGGCTTCACCTCCGGGGTTTCGACCACGACCGGCACGACCAGGGTCTCGCGCACCGGCGTTTCCACCGGCACGTCGATCATGCGCAGGCGATCGGATGCCTTGACCCGCGACTGCTCGGCCGGATCCTGGTGCTTGGTGCCCTGGCGACGCCGCAGGGTCAGCATCACCGCGACCACTACCGCCACGGTCAGGATCACCGCGGCGAATTCGAATGGCAGCAAGAACTCGGTAAACAGCGAGCGCGCCAGCCAGGTGGTGTTCGAATCATCCGCCGCGATCGAAGCAGCATTGGCGACGTAAGGCACCATCGACTTGGCCTTGACCCCGATCAACACCACGATCTGCGCCAGCATCACCGCTGCGACCAGCAGGCCGACCGGCAAGTATTTGATCCAGCCTTCGCGCACCTTCACGGTATCGATGTCCAGCATCATCACCACGAACAGGAACAGCACCATCACCGCGCCCACGTAGACCAGGATCAGGGCGATGCCCAGGAACTCCGCGCCCACCAGCAGCCATGTGCAGGCGACGGAGAAGAAGGTCAGGATGAGGAACAGCACCGCATGCACCGGGTTGCGCACGCTGATGACGCCACCGGCGGCGATGACCGCGATGGTGGCGAATACGTAGAAGGAGATCAGTAGCGGATCCATCATGACCTCAGCGGAAGGCGGCGTCGGCGGCGCGGCGCTCGGCGATCTCGGTTTCCAACCGATCCCCGATCGCCAGCAGCTGCGGCTTGGTGACGATGTTTTCGCCACGCTTTTCAAAGTGGTATTCCAGCACGTGCGTCTCGACGATGGAGTCCACCGGGCAGCTTTCCTCGCAGAAGCCGCAATATATGCACTTGAACAGATCAATGTCGTAGCGCGTGGTGCGGCGCGTGCCATCCTCGCGCTTTTCCGAATCGATCGTGATCGCCAGCGCCGGGCACACCGCCTCGCACAGCTTGCAGGCGATGCAGCGTTCCTCGCCATTGGGATAGCGGCGCAGCGCGTGCAGGCCGCGGAAACGCGGCGACTGCGGGAACTTCTCCATCGGGTACATCATGGTGTACTTGGGCTTGAAGGTGTACTTGAAGGTCAGCCACAGGCCGCCCAGCAGTTCCAGCAGCATCAGGCTCTTCAAGTAATGGACTACTTTCTTCATCACTCAGACGCCCTTCTCGATCACGCCAAAAAACACCATCAACGCCGTCACCGCGATCCAGGCGATGGTGATCGGAATGAATACTTTCCAGCCCAGGCGCATGATCTGGTCATAGCGGTAACGCGGGAAACTGGCGCGGAACCAGATGAAGGCGCTGGCGAAGAAGAACACCTTCAGCAGCAGCCACGGCCAACCGCCCTGCCAGATCCAGTTCACCCAGGGCGACACGTCCGCCACGATCCAGCCCTGCAGTGGGCTGAGCCAGCCGCCCAGGAAGAACAGCGACACCAGGAAGCTGACCAGGATCATGTTGGCGTATTCGGCCAGGAAGAACAGCGAGAACGCCGCGCCGGAATATTCCACCATGTGGCCAGCGACGATTTCCGATTCGCCTTCGGTCACGTCGAAGGGCGCGCGGTTGGTTTCGGCAACACCAGACACCCAGTACACGATGAACAGGGGGAACAGCGGAATGAAGAACCATTCCAGGAAACCTGAATTTCCCGCCTGCGCCATGACGATGGCGCTGAGGTTCATGCTGCCCGCCGCGATCAGCACGCCAACCAGGGCGAAGCCCATCGCGATTTCATAGCTGACGACCTGCGCGGCCGAACGCATTGCGCCGAGGAAGGCGTACTTCGAGTTGGATGCCCAACCGGCGATGATGATGCCGTACACGCCCAGCGAGGTCATGGCCAGCAGGTACAGCAGGCCGGCGTTGGCATTGGACAGCACCAGTTTGGCGTCGAATGGCACCACGGCCCACGCCGCGAAGGCAGGTGCCAGCGTGATCAGCGGCGCAAGGATGTACATCGTCTTGTGTGCCTTGGCCGGCAGCAGGACTTCCTTGAACAGCAGCTTGAACACGTCGGCGAAGGCCTGGAAGATGCCCATGCCGACGTACATCGGCCCATGACGCACGTGCATCCAGCCGATCAGCTTGCGTTCCCACACCACGTAGAACGCGACGGCGACGATCACCGGCACGGCGATAGCGAGGATCTTCAGCACGATCCACAGCACCGCGCCGATGCCGCCCAGGCTGAGCAGCCATTCGTGCAGCGGATTCACGGCATTGATCAACAGTTCGTTCATGCGCGCACCACCGTGACCCGACCTGCACCCAAGGGCGCAGTCGCGCCGTGGCCGCTTTCGATCCAGACGGTTCCTGGTGCAACGCCCTTGTCGATGACAACCGGCAAGGTAGCCGTGCCATCAGGTGAGCCGACCTTCGCCACCGCACCGTCCGACAACCCGGCCGCCTCGGCGTCAACAGGATTCAGCGTGATGCAAGGGGCCGTGTTGAGCGGATGCGACTGCAAGGCTTCTGCACGACGCACCACGCCATCCGTGCGGTAGATCGCAGCGGTCGCAGCAACCTCAAGGCCTTCGTTTGCAGCGACTGGGGCTACGGAACGCGCGATGCTGCTCGGCGTGTTAGCCGAACCCGCCGCACGTGCGCCGGCGAGGTCGGTGAACTCGAATGCAGGCAACTGCAGTTCGCCGCCGAGCGCGCGCAGGACTTTCCAGCCTTCGCGTGCTTCGCCCGGGAGCTTGCCGCCGGCTTGCGTGTGCTGGTCGATACCGTCCAGGTTGGTCAGCGTCGCCTCGATTTCAGGCAACGCGCCAATCGGCAGGATCACGTCGGCCACGTTGCGAGTGGACTTGCACGCGAAGTGGCTGAAGGCCACGACCTTGGCAGCCTTCAATGCCTTCTGCGCCACGGCGCCATCGGCGAAATCCAGGCCTGGTTCGATGCCGTAGATGACATAGGCCGGACGCGGTTCGGCGAACATGCCAGCGACGTCGCGTTTGGCCGGCAACACGCCATGGCGTGCAAGACCGACTGCGTTGGCGCCTTGCGGAATGCGGCACAGTGCGGCGCCGGTGGCGACTGCAAATTTACGTGCAGCGGCGCGCAAGGAAGCGGCCTGCGGGTGATTTTCAGCGAGTGCACCGACGATCAAGACCGGGCGCGTCGCGCCCTTCACGGCGTCGAGCAGGGTCGCATCTTCCAAAGCATTCGCGAGCTTGGACGGTGCGACGATCTGCTTGCCTGCCAGCGAGAAAGCGAAATCGAAGTCGACCGGATTGACTGCGTACACCTTGGCATTGCGGTGCGTATTCGCCTTGCGGATGCGCTGGTGCAGCAACGGCAGTTCGTGGCGGACGTTGGTGCCGAACAGGACGATTGCGTCGGCCTGTTCGATATCGGCCAGCGGCATGGCGAACGGTTCCGCGACGGCGGCATCGGAGAAATCGCGGTTGAAAATGCGGTGATCGAGATTACCGCTACCCAAGCCTTCAGCGAGGCGTGCGAGCAGGCTGCCTTCGTCATTCGGAGTCGCCGGGTGTGCCAGCACCCCCAGATCGTCGCCTTCGTGCGCACGCAGGATCTCGGCCGCGGCGGCAAGGCCTTCGGCCCACGACACTTCACGCCACTCGCCATCAACGAGTTGCAGCGGCTTCACCGCGCGATCTTCGGCGTACAGGCCCTGGTGCGAATAACGGTCGCGGTCCGACAGCCAGCATTCGTTCACGGCTTCGTTGTCGCGCGGCACGCTGCGCAGCACTTCGCCGCGGCGCACGTGCAGGAACAGGTTGGAACCCATCGCGTCGTGGTAACCGATCGATTCGCGCGCAGTGAGCTCCCACGGACGCGCGCGGAACTGGAACACCTTGTTGGTCAACGCGCCGACCGGGCACACGTCAACTACGTTGCCGGAAAGCTCGGTGGTCAGCGGCTTGCCGTCGTAGGTACCGATCTGCAGGTTCTCGCCACGGTACATGCCGCCCAGCTCGTAGGTGCCGGCGATGTCCGCAGTGAAGCGTACGCAGCGCGTGCACTGGATGCAGCGGGTCATCTCGGTGGCGACCAGCGGGCCGATGTCCTCGTCGGGCACCACGCGCTTGCGTTCCTGGAAACGACTCACCGAACGCCCGTAGCCCAACGACAGGTCCTGCAGTTCGCATTCACCGCCCTGGTCGCAGATCGGGCAATCCAGCGGATGGTTGATGAGCAGGAATTCCATCACATTGCGCTGCGACTTGAGTGCCTTGTCGCTGCGCGTGGCGATCTTCATCCCGTCCATCACCGGCGTGGCGCAGGCCGGCGCGGGCTTGGGCATCTTCTCCACTTCCACCAGGCACATGCGGCAGTTGGCGGCGATGGCCAGCTTGTCGTGATAGCAGAAACGCGGGATCGGGATGCCGGCCTTGTCGGCGGCCTGGATGATCATCGAACCCTTGGGTGCCGCCAGTTCCACGCCGTCGATGAAGACGGTCACGTGGTCGGGGGCGAGGTTCGGATTCACGGGTTGGGCGCTCATGCGGCCTGCTCCACGGCAACGCGGCCCGACTTGTCATCGACAATCGAGCGCCCGTTGAGGATGAAGTACTCGAACTCGTGCCAGTAATGACGCAGCATGCCCTGCACCGGCCACGCCGCGGCCTCGCCGAACGCGCAGATGGTGTGGCCCTCGATCTGGCCCGCGGAGGCCTTCAAGGTGTTGAGGTCTTCCAGCGTGGCCTTGCCTTCGACGACGCGGGTGATCATGCGGTACATCCAGCCGGTGCCTTCACGGCACGGCGTGCACTGGCCACAGGATTCGGCGTAATAGAAACGCGCGATGCGCTGGCAGGCACGCACCATGCAAGTGGTGTCGTCCATCACGATCACCGCACCCGAGCCCAGGCCGGAACCGGCCTTCTGGATGCTGTCGTAGTCCATGGTCAAACCCATCATGGTCTCGCCCGGCAATACCGGCATCGAGGAACCACCGGGAATCACCGCTTTCAGCGTGCGACCCTCACGCATGCCGCCGGCCATTTCCAGCAGGTCGGCGAACGAGGTGCCCAGGCGGATCTCGTAATTGCCCGGGCGCGCGACATGGCCGGACACCGAGAAAATCTTCGGCCCGCCGTTGTTGGGCTTGCCCAGGTTGAGGAACCACTCACCGCCGTTGCGGATGATCGCTGGCACGGACGCGTAGGTTTCGGTGTTGTTGATCGTGGTCGGCTTGCCGTACAGGCCGAAATTAGCTGGGAACGGCGGCTTGAAGCGCGGCTGTCCTTTTTTTCCTTCCAGCGATTCCATCAACGCGGTTTCTTCGCCACAGATATAGGCGCCGGCACCGAGTGCGTTATGGATATCGATGTCGATGCCGGAACCCAGCACGTTCTTGCCCAGCCAGCCGTGCTGGTAAGCCTCGGCCGTGGCTTCTTCAAGATGCTCGAAAGGCTCGTGGTGGAATTCGCCACGCAGGTAGTTGTAGGCAGCGGTGGAGCCGGTCGCATAGCACGCGATGGCCATGCCCTCGATCACCGCATGCGGGTTGTAGCGCAGGATGTCGCGGTCCTTGGCGGTGCCCGGCTCGGATTCGTCCGAGTTGCAGAGGATGTACTTCTGCATGTCGCCCTTGGGCATGAAGCTCCACTTCAGGCCAGTAGGAAAGCCTGCGCCACCACGACCACGCAAGCCGGACTGCTTGACCATCTCCACCACGTCAGCCGGCGGGATCTTCTCTTCGATGATCTTGCGCAGCGCGCTGTAGCCGCCGGTCTTCAGGTAATTCTCGTACGACCAAGGCTTGTCGAAGTGCAGCGTGGTGTAGACCACCTGGTGCTCTTTCGGTGCCGGGCCGACCGGGCCGTAGCCCTCGGAGGTATGGGGATGATGTGCCATCGCTTATTCCAACCCGTCCAGCAGTGCATCGACCTTCGCGGGCGTCAGCTTCTCGTGGTAGTGGCCATTGATCACGACCACGGGCGCACCGCAGCAGGCGGCGACGCATTCTTCTTCGCGCTTCATGTACACGCGTCCATCGGCGGTGGACTCGCCCAGCTTGCAACCCAGCTTCCTTTCCGCATGCGCGACCAGGTCTTCGGCGCCGTTGAGCCAGCAGCTGATGTTGGTGCAGAAGGCGACGTTGTTGCGGCCGACCGGCTTGGTCTCGAACATCGAGTAGAAACTGGCGACTTCGTAGGCCCACACCGGCGGCAGGTCCAGGTACTTGGCCACGCCCGCGATCAATTCGTCGCTGAGCCAGCCACCGTTTTGTTCCTGCGCGGCGAACAGACCCTGCAGCACCGCGGAGCGCTTGCGGTCCGGCGGGAACTTGGTCAGCCAATGCTCGATGTGCGCGCGCGTCTTGTCGCTCAACACCAGCATGGGATCGACATGGCGTGCCGCTTCGAAATTACCGGTCGCCCTCATGAGCGAAGCTCCATGGAAAATTCAATCCGTGCATGGTGAGCCTGACGAACCATCATCGGTCCACCTCACCAAAGACAAGATCATAAGTACCAATCATGGCCACGACGTCAGGCAGCATGTGCCCGGCCACGACGTGGTCCATCGACGAAAGATGGGCGAAGCCCGGCGCGCGCAGGTGCACGCGGAACGGCTTGTTGGCGCCGTCGGAGACCAGGTAGCAGCCGAACTCGCCCTTGGGCGCTTCGACCGCGGCGTAGGTTTCGCCGGCAGGCACGCAATAGCCTTCGCTGAACAGCTTGAAGTGATGGATCAACGCTTCCATGTCGTCCTTCATTTCTTCGCGGGACGGCGGCGCGACCTTGAAGTTCTGCACCATCACCGGGCCGGGATTCGCCTTCAGCCACTTCACGCACTGGGCGATGATGCGGTTGGACTGGCGCATCTCGGCCATGCGCACCAGGTAACGGTCATAGCAGTCGCCGTTGGTACCTACCGGGATCTCGAACTCCACGCTGTCGTACTTCGCATACGGCTGCTTCTTGCGCAGGTCCCAGGCAATGCCTGAACCGCGCAGCATGGCGCCGGTCATGCCCCAGGCGCGCGCGTCTTCCGGCGTAATGACGCCGATGCCGACGGTGCGCTGCTTCCAGATGCGGTTGTCGGTGAGCAGGGTTTCGTACTCGTCGACGCGTTTCGGGAATTCGTTGGTGAAGTCTTCCAGGAAGTCGAGCAGCGAGCCTTCACGCGCGGCATTGAACTGCTTCAGCGCCTTGCCCTTGCGCCACGGCGATTCCTTGTACTTCGGCATGTGCTCCGGAAGGTCGCGATAGACGCCACCCGGACGGTAGTAGGTGGCGTGCATGCGCGCGCCGCTGACGGCTTCGTAGCAGTCCATCAACTCTTCGCGTTCGCGGAAGGCGTACAGCATTACCGCCATCGCGCCGAGGTCGAGGCCGTTGGATCCGACCCACATCAGGTGATTCAGGATGCGGGTGATCTCGTCGAACAGGGTGCGGATGTACTGCGCGCGTTCCGGCGCGCGGATGCCCATCAGCGATTCGATGGCCATCACGTAGGCGTGTTCGTTGCACATCATCGACACGTAATCCAGGCGATCCATGTAGCCGATCGACTGGTTGAACGGCTTGCTCTCGGCCAGCTTCTCGGTGCCACGGTGCAGCAGGCCGATATGCGGGTCGGCACGCACGATGGTTTCGCCGTCCATTTCCAGGATCAGGCGCAGCACGCCGTGCGCGGCCGGATGCTGCGGGCCGAAATTCATCGTGTAGTTGCGGATTTCCTGACGGCTTTCCGCAGGGTTGCTGGCAAAGGCCACGCTGGATTGCTCGATGGTCACTTGGCTGGCTCCCTCGAAGCGGCTTCGCCAGCGGCGGTCTGGTAACGCGCGTCGTCACGGATCACGCGCGGCACGCCCACGCGCGGTTCGACCGAGGTGACCGGCTCATAGACCACGCGCTTCTTCTCTTCGTCGTAACGCACTTCCACGTTGCCGATCAGCGGGAAATCCTTGCGGAACGGATGGCCGACGAAACCGTAGTCGGTGAGGATGCGGCGCAAATCCGGATGACCTTCATAGAGGATGCCGAACAGGTCGAACGCCTCGCGCTCGAACCAGTTCGCGCCCGGCCAGATGTCGGTGACCGAAGCCACGATCGGCAGTTCGTCGTTCGGCGCGTAGCAGCGCACGCGCAACAGGCGGTTGTGCCGGTAGGAGCGCAGGTGCGCGACGGTGGCGAAACGATGCGCCGGGCCTTCGCCACGCGGGCGGTTTTCCCAGGTGAAGCGCCCGGGGCCGAAGCCGAGTTCGACACCGCGACTGAAACCTTCCGAGGACACGTTGGCGGTTTCCCACTCGTCACTGCCGTGGCCCAGGTAATCGACGCCACACAGGTCGACCAGCTGTTCAAAGCCGAAGTCGTCACGCAACGAAAGGCAGCTGGCATGCCAGGTTGCCGAAGGCAGTTCCAGGGTGACTTCACCACGGGCCTCGGCAATGCTGAGGATCGCGTCCGGGAAACGCGCCTGCAGTTGTTCGATGTAGGTTGCGGCTTGCTCGGCCATGGGGGCGTGGCGTGCTCTGGGAAAAGGTTGGGAAGGAATCAGCGGGCAATCGTCTGGGTACGCCAGATTTTCTTTTGCAATTGCAGGATGCCGTAGACCAGCGCTTCGGCCGTCGGCGGGCAGCCGGGCACGTACACGTCGACCGGCACGATGCGATCACAGCCGCGCACCACCGAATACGAATAGTGGTAGTAGCCGCCACCATTGGCGCAGCTACCCATCGAGATCACCCACTTGGGCTCAGGCATCTGGTCATAGACCTTGCGCAGCGCCGGGGCCATCTTGTTGACCAAGGTGCCGGCCACGATCATCACGTCGGACTGGCGCGGCGATGGGCGGAACACCACGCCGTAACGGTCCAGGTCCAGGCGCGAGGCGCCGGCGTGCATCATTTCCACCGCGCAGCAGGCCAAGCCGAACGTCATCGGCCACATCGAGCCGGTGCGCGCCCAGTTCATCAGCGCGTCGACGCTGGTGGTCACGTAGCCCTTTTCCAGCAGCGGGTTGTCGCCGTCCGGTCGCAGGATGTCGTCAACCCGCCCTTCCGGGATCGGGTTGGTCATCAGACGATCGATGGTTTGGATCACTCCCATTCCAGGGCTCCCTTCTTCCAGACGTAGATGAAACCCAGGAACAGCATGCCCACGAACAGGCCCATGGTGACCAGGCCGCGCGCGCCCAACTCCGGGAACACCAGGGTCCAGGGCACGATGAAGATGATTTCAAGGTCGAAGACGATGAACTGGATGGCGATCAGGTAGTAGCGCACGTCGAACTTCATGCGCGCGTCCTCGAAGGC
>CALCNV010000173.1 GCA_937897645.1 uncultured Lysobacteraceae bacterium | reverse complement strand
TCCAGTCCTCGTGTGTCGCGCAAGGCCTGCACGACGCTGCGGATGTCTTCCAGCAGTTCGTTGGACAGTTGCTGCACCAGGGCAACGTCCTCGCGCCCCGCGAACTCGGGCAGGCCGGAGAGCGCGCGCAGGTTCAATTTCATCGCGGTGAGTTTGTGGCCGGCCACATCGTGCAGTTCGCGCGCTACGCGCAGGCGCTCGGCATCGCGTGCGCTGTCCGCCAGTAGTGCGCGCGTGGCCAGCAGGTCGGCATTGACCAGCGCCAACTGGTCGCGCGCGCGTTCCGCCGTGCTGGCGTAATGACCGATCAACAGTGCGAACGACTGGAAGCCGCCGTAGATCAGCACCACCAGCGCCGGCGATGAATACCCCGCGGCACGCAGCAGGAAGTAGAACGCCAGGTTCAACACCAGCATGGCCAGCAAGGTGCGGCGCAACGGCCACATCATGCCCAGTTGCGCGGCGACGACGACCAGCAGGACGGGCGTAGTGCCATTGCGTGGTGCCAGCCACACCAGCGCCAGCGCGCTGAGTGCCTGCACGCCGAGCAGGGCATTGATGCGCCACGGCCGCGCGGGCGGCAGGTCGCAGAGCAGGCTGCTGACCAGGAACACCAGCATCAGGCACCAGCGCAGCGCGGCGTACTGCGACGACTCGCCGGGCAAGGACATGGCGACCGCAGCCCAGGTGAGCAGCAGGGCCAGGTGCATCGGTTGCAGGACATGGCGTAGGAGATTGCGCATGTCGCCATGCTGCGGCGTGCCCAACGGCTTGGCAATGCAGCGGATGCAGAAAGTGACTTCCGGCACCCTGAAGTGGTGACTGCCGGCATCTGACCCGCGGCGGCGGGCTGCGCACACTGGCCACGTCATCCCGACACCACCAGGACACGTCCATGAACAGCCCCGCCATCAAAATCTCGTTCGCCAGCAAAATCGCTTCCACCGTCGCCTGCCTCGCCGCACTGTCCGCGGCACCGGCGTTCGCCGCCGACCTGACCGTCAACCTGCAAGGGCTGCGTGCCCAGACCGGATTGATCAAGGTGGCACTGGTCGATTCGGTCGAGGCATGGAATGGCAAGGCCGCACCCGTGCAGGCGACCGGCGCGCCGGCCACCGGCGACACCGCGCAATTCACCTTCAAGGACCTCAAGCCGGGTCGCTATGCGGTGATGATCACCCATGATGAAAACGGCAACGGCAAGCTCGACACCAACCTGATCGGCATGCCGGTGGAAGGCTACGGCTTCAGCAACAACCCGCGCGTGATGCGCAAGCCGACGTGGGACGAAACGCGTTTCGAAGTCGGCGCGGACAACCTCGCCATCAACGTCGAACTGCGCTGAGGGATTCGCCATGCACGCTGCCAACCACAGTCGCCGTCGCTTCCTCGGCAACCTGCTGTCCGGTGCCACGGCGCTGGCGCTGGCACCCACGCTCCTGCATGGCAACAAGGCCCTGGCCGGCGAACCCGCACGCTTCGCCGCCAGCCTGGACACGCAGCCGTGGTTGGCCGGCTGGAAGAGCGTGAACAGTGAGTCCATCGCAGCGCTTACGCTACAGATCGAAGGCAAGCTCCCGCCAGGTTTCGCTGGCACGCTGTACCGCAATGGCCCGGCCCTGTTCGAACGCGATGGTTTTCGCTACGAGCACTGGTTCGACGGTGACGGCATGGTGCACGGCTGGTGCTTCGGCGAGAACAGCGTCACCCATCGCGCGCGCATGGTGGCCACGCCCAAGTACCTGCGTGAACAGAAGGCCAGGAAATTCCTGTATCCCGTCGCAGGTACCACCATTGCCGACACGCAACCCATCCGCAACAACGATGACGTCAACGTCGCCAACACCTCGGTGATGATGCTCAACGGACGACTGTTCGCGTTGTGCGAAGCAGGCTCTGCGTTCGAACTGGATCCGGACCAACTGACCACGTTGGGTCCGGTGACCTGGCGGCCGGACCTGGCCAGCGTGCCGTTCTCGGCGCATCCGCTGGTGGATCGCGATGGCTCCGCATGGAACTTCGGCGCGATCAGCATGATGGGCGGTTCCGGCCTGTTGATCTGGCGCCTCGGCGCCGACGGCAAACTGATTTCCGGTGATCTGCTGGAAACGCCGGTGCAAGGCTACCTGCACAGTTTCGCGCAGACCGACTCGCACCTGGTGTTCGCGCTGATCCCGTTCCGCCAGCTGGAAGGCAATGGTGCGTTCTTCGAACGGCTGCGCTTCCAGCCGGACCAGTCCTTGCGCGTTGCCGTGGTGCCAAAAAATGCGCCGACCCAGGTGCGCTGGTTCGAAGCCGACTTCGCCGCGATCTACCATTTCGGCGACGCCTACGAACGCAATGGTGAAATCGTGATGCGCGCCGTGACCCACGCGGATGTCGAGGACGCACGTTCGCCCATGCGCGCGGCCATGAACGGACTGCCCAATGCACACGGCGGCACCGGACGCCTGCGTGAACTGCGCCTTGGCCTGCGTGACGGCAAGGCGCGCTGGGAAGATACCGGCCTCGCCGGCCTCGAGTTCCCGTTGTTCGATGCACGCACGCCGGGCGATCGCGCGGCGCGCCTGTACGCGCCAACCAATCAAGGTGTGCACGACGCGCCCTACTTCAACGCGATTGCGTCCTTGGATGTGGAGCGGGGCCATCGCAAGGTGCACGACTACGGTCGCTCGATGCTGGTCGAGGAGCATGTGTTCGTGGAAAAACCCGGCAGCACGCGCTCTGGTGAAGGCTGGCTGGTCGGCACCCTGCTGGACAGCGCCCGCGGCCGCAGCGGCATTGCGGTGCTGGATGCCGAGCACGTCGAAAACGGCCCGCTCGCACAGGCCTGGTTGCCGTATACGCTGCCGCTGGGATTCCATGGGCATTTTGC
>CALCNV010000172.1 GCA_937897645.1 uncultured Lysobacteraceae bacterium | reverse complement strand
GCCGCCGGTGGGCCCGACGGTGACCTCGCCGCCGGACACGACGGCGACGCCGATCACCTCGTCGCCTGCGCTGACGATCGACAAGACGGCGGGTACGCCGTCGGGTAATACGGTGGGCAGCACGATCGCGTACACGTTCCTGGTGACGAACACGGGCAACGTGACGTTGACGGGCGTGGTGGTGAATGACGCGAACCTCGACGCCGCGGCCACGTGCCCGGTGACGACGCTGGCGCCGGGCATCAGCACGACGTGCACGGGCACGCACACGATCACGCAGTTGGAAGTGAATGCGGGCACGGTGAACAACAGTGCGACCGCGACGGGCACGCCGCCGGTGGGCCCGACGGTGACCTCGCCGCCGGACACGACGGCGACGCCGATCGTGCAATCCCCGAGCCAGACACTGGCCAAGGCCCTGACCAATGACAGCACCGGTGGTGCGGTCGTGGTCGGCGACGTGCTGACGTACACGGTGACGCTGACCAACACGGGCAACACGACGTTGACCGGCGTGGTGGTGAACGATCCGAAGATCAGCCCGAGCAGCATCACGTGCGCGACGGTGTTGCCGGGTGCGACCTGCCAGCTGGTGGGTACGTACACGGTGATCCAGTCCGACGCGGATGCGGGGACGATCCAGAACGTGGCGACGGCGACGAGTCCGCTGTGTCCTGCCGGTGGTGTGGGCGTGTGCACGGTGACGGTGGATACGCCGGTCTCCGTGGTCGTCGCCAACGACGACACCGGCACGGTGGCCAACGGCATGACCGGTGGCGTGGCGGTGCCGACGGTGCTGGTCAACGACACGCTGAATGGCGTGGCGGCGACCCCGGCGACGGTGGCGATCACGGTGGCGACCGGTTCGACGGTGCCGCCGCAGCTGACGTTCAACACGACGACGGGCCAGGTGACGGTGAACCCGAATACCCCGGCGGGCACGTACACGTTCGACTACACGATCTGCGAACTACTGAACCCGACCAACTGCGACACCGCGACGGTGGACGTAACGGTCGGGACGGCGCCGATCGATGCGGTGGACGACCTGTTCCCGGCCATCAATGGCGGCAGCGGTGGCAGTACGCCATCGGTGCTGGTCAATGACACGCTGAATGGCGTGGCGGTGGTACCGGCCGAGGTGACGCTTGCCCCAGGGGCCAGCCCGAATCCGGGCCTGGCAATGAACCCGGACGGCACGATCACGATCACGCCCGGTACCGCGGCGGGTACGTACCTGTATCCGTACACCATTTGCGAGGTGTTGAACCCTGCCAACTGCGACACGGCGGTGGCGACGGTTGTCGTGAGTGCGCCTGCAATCGACGCAGTCAACGACACGCCCGCTCCGGTGAATGGCCAAACCGGTGGGACTACCCCGTCGGTGCTCATCAACGACACGTTGAATGGCGTGGCGGTAGTACCGGCCGACGTGACCCTGACCCCAGGCACGGCACCTACGCCGATCTCGGGCAGCCTGGTCATGAACCCGGACGGCACCATCACCATCGCGCCGGGCACGACGTCGGGGACCTACGTCTATCCGTACACGATCTGCGAAGTGGCCAACCCGGCCAACTGCGATTCCGCCATCGCGACGATCGTCGTCCCGGTCTGGGAGAACCCGGCGATCACCGCGACCAAGACCGCAACGCTGACCACCGACAACGGAACGCCGGGCGTGGGCAATGCGGGTGACGTGATCACCTACAACGTGACCGTGACCAACAGTGGCAACGTCGCGCTGAGCAGCCTGGTGGTACAGGACCGCTTCCAGGGCGGTGCGCCGACGACGTTGAACTGCACCCCGACGACGTTGGCGGTAGGTGCGACGGCAACGTGTGCCAGCTACACGCACACCATCACCGTGGCCGAGGCGAACGCCGGTGGCACGCTGGAGAACGTGGTGATTGCGTCCGCGCAGTCCACCACCAGCACCAGCACCGTCACCGTGACCGCCACCAGCACGGCCGTGGTCGAAGTGGAAGCGGTCGACACCACCCTGCGCATCACCAAGGTCGCGGGCGTGCGTGAAGTGAAGATCGGTGACCTGGTCCGCTACACGCTGAGCGTGGAGAACACCGGCTCCAGCAACCTGGTCGGCGGCAGCATCGTCGACACGCCGCCGGCAGGCTTTACCTATGTGGAAGGTTCGCTGGTCGTGATCGATGGCGACAACATGGGCACGGTGTCGGGCCAGAGCCCGATCCGCTTCATGGGCCTGGATGTGGCCGCGGGTGAAACCGCGACCCTGGTCTACACGATGCGCGTAGGCGCGGGCGTCCGCGCCGGCGCACACGTCAACCAGGCGCAGGCGTTCTCGCCCACCGACGAGCCGATCTCCAACGTCACCACGGCCGAAGTTGTCTTGACGGCCGATGCGATGATCGACGAGAGCCTGCTGTTCGGCATGGTCTTCAACGACCTGGACGGTGACGGCTGGCAGGACAGCGCGGCCATGACCGGCGTGCATGTGCAGGGTGGCTTTGCACCGGGTGCGTACGTGGCCAACTCGACCACGATGGATCGTGGCAACGGGCCGCAGCCGCAAGCGGATGCAAGTTCGCCGCTGCTGCATGGCCTCGACGTGGGCAGCATCAGCTCGCGGCAGTCGGTCGCCGATCCGGTGGAAAACCACCAGGTCGTCATCCGCCAGCGCCTCAGCGAACTGTCATTCACCAACGACTTCGTGCTGACCAGTGCGCAAGGCGTGACGGTGAGGATGGATGCCGAAGGCAAGACGACGGTCGAGAAGACCGGCGAAGCGGCCAAGGGCCTCAACGCCGCCGAGCCGACCGTCGAGCGTCGCGTCGCGCAGGGCGAGGGTGGCTACGTGGTGGATTACGTGGTGCGCAACCTGGGCATCGATGAGCGCGGCATCCCCGGCGTGCGCATCGCCTCGGTGGAAGGCCTGCTGATCGAAACCGACCAGTTCGGTCGCTACCACCTGGCCGGCGTGCCGGGCGGCGCATGGGAACGTGGTCGCAACTTCATCCTGAAGGTCGATCCGTCTACCTTGCCGGCCGGTAGCGTGTTCACCACCGACAACCCGCTGCTGCGTCGTATCACCCCCGGACTGCCGGTGCGCTTCGACTGGGGCGTCAAGCTGCCGGTCGAGGAAATCGAAGGCGGCACGCAGCAGGTCGAGATGGAACTGGGTGAAGTCATCTTCACCCCGGGCAGTGCCGAGGTGCGGGCCGAATACCTGCCGGCGATCGAGAAGATCGCCGCCAAGGTGGTCGAGTACCGCGGCGGCGACGTGGTGATCAGTGCCAACGGCCACACCGAAAGCCTGGCCTTCGAACGCGCCAATGCGGTCAAGGCGGCCCTGCTCGGCAAGGTGCCCGCCGACGTTGCCCGCAACCTGATGGTCAGCGTGCGCGCGGATCCTGGTGATCCCGAATCGCTGGTGCTGGGATTGGGCGAGGGTGGCTACCTGTTGGGCAAGGTCCTGTTCGATACCGACAAGTCGGATATCCGACCGGAATTCGAAGCCCTGCTCGACACCCTGGCACAGGCACTGGAAAAGCGCGGTGGTGGCGATGTCGCCGTCATCGGCCACACCGACGTGCGTGGTTCGCATGCCTACAACGCGGCGCTGGGATTGCGTCGCGCCAAGGCTGTCTACGAGGCGCTGGCCAAGCGCATGAGTCCGGAAGTCCGCGCCAAGCTGCGCGTGGACGTCAGTAACGACCCGACAGCCCCTGTCGGCGTGAAGCGTAAGTAAGGGGCCCGGACCATGAAGAACATGAAGATGAAACTGCTGGATTACACCCTCATCAGCCTGTTGGCAGGCATGGCGCCCATGGCGTCTGCCCAGCAGCAAGCACCGGTTGGGAACGAGCCTGCGGCCGGCGAAGCGGCGTCCACGCCGCTGGATTGCACCGATGCGGGTTGCAGCTCGCAGGAAGGACTGCTGTTCAAGCTGCGCACGCGCAGCTACGACAAGCCCGTGACCGAAGGCACCAGCGCGCAATCGTCCTCAGCGGAACTGCAGCCGGACCGTCGCGTGTCGATTGGCCTGGAGCAGCCAGGCAAGGCCGTGGCCACCGGCAAGTTCTCCATCTCGCTGCCCAACGGCGGCGTGATCTGGGCGACCGAAGATCCCACCCTGGGCCAGCCGGAACTCTCTGTTTCTGCGCCCACCATGGTGCCGTTCGACGGCACGCGCATCACCAAGCCGGTGCAGTTCTTCGTGCGTGGCAACTACTCCGCGTTCGTGAAGCGTTTCGAGATGACGCTGTACCGCAGCAGCGACGCCGACCTGATCTCTCCCATCGCGCAGTTCCCCATCGACGTGGCCAACGTCACCCAGGCCGACTGGGATGGCGCGTTGCCAAGCGGCGTCAATTTCCGTGCCGGCGACGAGCTGGTGTACGTGCTGCGTGCGTATGACGCAGACGGCAATTTCGACGAAACCTACCCGCGCACGCTCCAGCTAGTGAAGCCGGAAGAAGCCGAACGCGGCAACCAGATCCTGCGCGACAGCACCGAACGTTTCCTCGGCACCGGCCTGTCCAACGAGCAGGCGCAGACCCAGAGCCTGATCGCCAGCGTGTTCGCCGAAAATGGCCTGCGCCAGCAGAACATCCCGATCTACGGTTCGCGCATCCGCGTGCAGGGCCGCAACCTGCCCGAAGGGTATTCGCTGATCATCAATGGCGAAAACTACCCGGTCGACCTGGAACGCAAGTTCGTGGCCGAGTACCTGGTGCCGGTGGGCCAGCATGCCTTCGACATCCAGCTGCAGGGCGGTGCGCCGACCCTCAGCGGCGAACCCGCCAACACCTCTGCCAGCAGCACCCTGCGCCATACCTTGAACGTCGATGTCACCGGCAAGTATTTCTTCGCCGTGGGCCTGGCCGACGTCACCATCGCGCAGAACGACATCGGCGGTTCCAACGAACCGTTCCTGGTCGACAGCCGTTACGACGACGACGTGATCAGCGACGGTCGCCTGGCGTTCTATGGCAAGGCGAAGTTGAAAGGCAAGTACCTGATCACGGCGCAGGCCGACACCACCGAACGCGACCTGGAGCACCTGTTCGACGGCTTCACCCAGGCCGATCCGCAGGACATCTTCCGCCGCCTCGATCCGGACCTGTATTACCCGGTGTACGGCGACGACTCCACCACCTATCGCGATGTCGACACCATGGGCCGGTTCTACCTGCGCGTGGACTGGGACAAGAACCAGGCGCTGTGGGGCAACTTCTACACCGGTTTCACCGGCACCGAATACGCGCAGTACGTGCGTTCGCTGTATGGCGCGGCGCTGACCTGGCGTTCGCGTGCCACCAATGCCTGGGGTGACCCGGGCACGGAAATCCGCGGCTTCGCCTCGCAGGCACAGACCGCGCCGGGCCACACCGAATTCGTCGGCACCGGCGGCAGCCTGTATTACCTCAAGCACACCGACGTGTTGCCGGGTTCGGACATCGTGGTGCTGGAAGTGCGCGACCTGACCACCGGCCGCGTGGAAAACCGCATCACCCTGCAGCGCGGCACCGATTACGAAATCAGCGAACTGCAAGGCCGCGTGTTGCTGACGCGTCCGCTGGCGCAGATCACCCGCGAAAACATCCCCACCCTGACCCGCG
>CALCNV010000171.1 GCA_937897645.1 uncultured Lysobacteraceae bacterium | reverse complement strand
TAAAGCAGGAAAACCTGGTCAGGCCTTGCCCAGTGCCGCCAGCAACCCGCGCGCGGCATTGAAGCGATCCGCCGCCTCGGGCAGCGGCAGCTTGATCTTGAGTTTGTCCGGCCCGTCCATGGCGTAGAGCTTGGGCTGCTTCTGGATCATCTGGATCACGGCCATGGGGTCGATGTTCGGCTGCGGTTCGAACACGATGCGCCCGCCGTTCTCGCCCAGGTCCAGTTTGCGCAGGCCCATGGCAGTGGCGGTGAGCTTCAGGTCGGCGATGGCGAACAGATGCTTCACCGCATCCGGGAACAGGCCGAAGCGGTCGATCATCTCCACCTGCAGGTCGCGCAGTTCATCGCCATCACGCGCGCTGCTGATGCGCTTGTACAGGGTCAGGCGCGTATGCACGTCAGGCAGGTAATCGTCCGGTATCAACGAAGGAATGTGCAGCTCGACGTCGGCACCGTGCGCCGTGCCTGCGTCCATGTCCGGCAACTTGCCCTGCCTGATCGATCGCACCGCGCGTTCCAGCAGTTCGGTGTACAGGCTGAAGCCGACTTCGGCCATCTGCCCGCTCTGGTCCTCACCCAGCAGTTCACCGGCACCGCGGATTTCAAGATCGTGCGTGGCCAGGGTGAAACCCGCGCCCAGTTCGTCCATCGCGGCGATGGCATCCAGTCGGCGTTGCGCATCGCCGGTCATGGCGCGCCTCTCCGGTACGACCAGGTAGGCATAGGCGCGATGGTGGGAACGTCCCACGCGGCCACGCAGCTGGTGCAGCTGGGCCAGGCCGAAACGGTCCGCGCGGTTGATGATGATGGTGTTGGCATTGGGGATATCGATGCCGGATTCGATGATGGTCGTGCACAGCAATACATTGAAGCGCTGTTTCTGGAAGTCGAGCATCACCTGTTCCAGCTCGCGCTCCGGCATCTGCCCGTGGGCGATGCCGATGCGCGCCTCCGGCACCAGCGCCTGCAGGTCGCGCTGCATGCGGCCGATGCTTTCCACGTCGTTGTGCAGGAAATACACCTGCCCGCCGCGCGCCAGTTCGCGCTGGAACGACTCACGCAACAGCGCTTCGTCCCATGGCGTGATGAAGGTCTGCACCGCCAGCCGGTTGGGCGGCGGCGTCGCGATGATGGACAGGTCGCGCAGCCCGGCCATGGCCATGTTGAGCGTGCGCGGGATCGGCGTGGCGGTCAGCGTCAGCAGGTGGACATTCGCGCGCAAGGCTTTCAATGCTTCCTTCTGGCGCACGCCAAACCGCTGCTCCTCGTCCACGATCACCAGGCCGAGGTCCTTGAACTTCACGTCGGGCTGCAGTAAGCGATGAGTGCCGACAATCACGTCCAGCGTGCCTTCGCTGACTTTATCCAGCTCGGCCTTGATTTCCTTCGTCGTCTTGAAGCGCGACAGCACTTCCACGCGCAGCGGCCAATCGGCGAAGCGGTCGCGGAAGTTGCGGTAATGCTGTTCGGCCAACAGCGTGGTCGGCACCAGCACCGCGACCTGCTTGCCGGCGCTGGCGGCGGCGAACGCGGCACGCAGGGCGACTTCGGTCTTGCCGAAACCCACGTCGCCGCAGACCACGCGGTCCATCGGTTGCGAACTGGACAGATCGCGCAGCACGGCTTCGATGGCGTGATGCTGGTCGGGAGTTTCCTCGAATGGGAAGCCGGCCGCGAACGGTTCGTACATCGCACGATCGAGATGCAGGGCCAATCCGGCGCGCGCCTGCCGACGCGCCTGGATTTCCAGGAGTTCAGCGGCCACGTCGCGGACTTTTTCCGCCGCCTTGCGCTTGGCCTTGGTCCAGGCTTCGCCACCCAGCGAATGCAGCGGCGCGGTTTCAACGGAGGCGCCAGAGTAACGGCTGATCAGGTGCAACTGCGCGACCGGCACGTACAGGCGGTCGCCCTTGGCGTACTCGATTTCCAGGTATTCGCCGGGCGTGCCGCCAGCCTCCAGCACCACCAGCCCGCGATAGCGGCCTACGCCGTGGTCTTCGTGGACGATGGGCGCGCCTTCGCTCAGTTCGCCCAGGTCGCGGATGATGGCTTCGGGTTCGCGTCCGGTGCGCTTGCGCCGGTGCGGCTGGGTGGCGCGTTCGGGGAAGAGTTGGCGTTCGGTGAGGACGGCGATGTGCGGTGTGTCCAGGGCGAAGCCGTCTTCCAGCGGAGCGACTGCAATGGCAAAGCGTGCGCTGCCGCTAACAACCGAGTCGTCATTCCCGCGAAGGCGGGAACCCAGGGACTTTGCTTTGGTTTCTGCTTTCGAATCAGAAGCCAAAGTCCTTGGGTCCCCGCCTTCGCGGGGATGACGATTTGATGCGAAGTCGGTAAAGCTTCCCAGGACCTCCGGCACCAATCCCGCCGCCTGCATCACTTCCATCAACGCTTCACGCCGGCCCGGGGAGTCCGCGGCGACCAGCACGCGTCCCTTGTAGCTGGACAGGAACGACTTGATCGCGGCGGCAGGTTCCGCGTCCTTCGCCGCCAGCGGCAACACCGGCGCGGGTTGTTCGCCCAGTGGTTTTGCGTCCTCGCGTCGCGGGTGGTCGGGGCCACAGACTTCGATGCGCGCAACCTGGTTGAGTCGTTCACGCAACGCCGCGGGCGGAAGATAGAGTTCATCGGGTGGCAGCAACGGCCGTTCGATGTCGTGGCGGCGCTGCTCGTAGCGGTTGCTGGTCTGCGCCCAGAAGGCTTCGGCGGCTTCATGCGCGCCGTCGCCAATCAAAGGCAGGACATTGCCGTTGAAGTAATCGAACAAGGTGGAAGTCTGTTCGAAGAACAGGGGCAGGTAGTACTCCACGCCCGCCGGCGCGATGCCTGATTTCAGGTCCTGGTACAGCGCGCTGCGGCGCGTGTCCACGTCGAAGCGTTCGCGCAGCGTATCCAGCGCGCGTTGCAGGGACAGGTCGTCCAGCGGTACCTCGCGGCCGGGCAGCATCTGCACGGCATCGACCTTGTCCAGTGAGCGCTGGGTTTCCGGATCGAAGGCGCGGATCGAGTCGATCACGTCATCCAACAGCTCGATGCGCAACGGCGCGTCCGCGCCCATCGGGTACACGTCCAACAGGCCGCCGCGCACGGCGAAATCACCCGGATCCAGCACCTGCGGGACGTTGCGGTAGCTCGCGGTTTCCAGGCGGCGCTTTTCCTGGTCGAAATCCAGGACCTGGCCGACCTTCAGGTCGAAACTTCCGCCCACCACGTAGCGCAGTGGTGGCAGGCGCTGCATCAAGGTCTGCACCGGCACCACCACGATGCCGTGCTTCAGCGTGGGCAGCGCATGCAAGGCCGCAAGCCGCTGGGAAATGATGTCGGGGTGCGGGCTGAAGCGGTCGTAGGCCAGGGTTTCCCAATCCGGGAACGGCAATACCGGAAGCTCCGAACCCGGACCCAGCAGGGTGTGCAGGTCCGCTTCGAGCTGGTGGGCACCCTGGTTGTCGCGCGCCACGACGAGCAGCGGCCCGTCATGTGTTTCTGCGGCACGCGCGATGAACCAGGCCAATGCCGTCGGCGAGGCCGGCGCACGCCACCAGGTACGCAGGTGACCGCTCTTGGGCAGCGGCGGAGTAGGGGAGGTTGTTTTCATCAGCCGCTTATTTTAGCGGGGAGTAGCGGTTGTTGGTTGTTGGTTCTAGGACAGGATCAAGATCAAGAGCACCCCTCCTCAATCCTCCCCTGCTTCGCAAGGGAGGAGGCCAACAACCAACAACCTAGAACCAACAACCAGATCAGTCATTCAGATCCAGCACCACCCGCACCAGCCCCGGCGCATCGTGCTCGCGCACGCGCTTGAAACCCAGCGATTGGGCCAGTTGCAGCATGGGGTGGTTGTGGTCGAGGACATCGCCGTACAGGCGGTCGAGCTTCTTGGTCTTGGCCCATTTCACCAGTTTGCGCATCAACTGGCGGCCGAGGCCTTGCCCGGCGATGAAATGGCTGACCAGGATGGCGAATTCCGCATCACGCGTGCGCGGGGTGATGGATGCGCGGGCCACGGCACCCACCAGCGCTTCGCCCGGGGGCAGGTCTTCGGCGGCGACCAGGGCAAATTCACTGCGCGGATCCGGGTGGCACAGGCGATGCGCCATTTCCGGGGTCAGTTCTTTCAAGGTGTACAGGAAGCGCTGGCGTACTTCCTCCGGCCCCAGCAGGGCGAACGCGCCCTGGATGGGGTCGGCGTCTTCGGGGCGGATGGGGCGGATCAGCAAGTCACGGCCATTGGGCAGCCGGAAGTGCTCGTGCCAGGGCGGGAGTCGTTTTTTGTGGCCATTCATAGCGGTACATGTTCCCACGATTCGCGATGAACGATTGCTCTATCCGGCGCGACCGATGGCCACGGCGGCATCGGTTCAGGCCTGCTGGGGCTTCCCACGCAGGCGCGAAACCAGGGTGAACACAGCCACCAGGATGCCACCGGCCACGAGGCCGACCGCCGCGCTGAACAGCATCGACAGCAGGGACCCGGTCGGCGCCCGCGTGTACGGTTCGATGAAATGGTGCAGGAAGGGGAATCCGTGGACCAGGATGTTGCCACCCACCAGGAACATGGCCACCGTGCCGGCCACGGACAGGAACTTCATCAGGTAGGGCGCGCTGCGCAGGATGCCGTTGCCCAAAGCGCGCTTGAACCGGGCCCAGCCGTTGTCGCGGCCATCGCGATTGAGCGCCAGTCCCGCATCGTCCAGCTTCACGATGCCGGCGACCAGGCCGTAAACGCCAATGGTCATGACGATGGAAATGGCGACCAGCGTCATCAATTGCTCGGTCAGCGTACGTCCGACCAGGGTGCCCAGTGAAATCACGATGATCTCGGCCGACAGGATGAAATCGGTACGGATGGCGCCGCGGATCTTGTCTTTCTCGAACGCCACCATGTCCACGTTCTCGTCCTGCACCGCCTGCACCAGCTGCGCGTGGTGCTTGTCGTCCTCTTCCTTTGCATGCAGGAACTTGTGCGCCAGCTTTTCCGCACCTTCGAAGCACAGGAACGCGCCGCCCAGCATCATCAGCGGGGTGATCAGCGGGATGTTGTAGCCCTTCGCGTGCAGCCAGGTTTCCAGCGCACTGATCGCCAGCGCGGCAGGCACCAGGATGACCTTGTTGAGCGACGAGCCCTTGGCCACGGCCCAGACCACCGGCAGCTCGCGGTCGGCCTTGACCCCGGTCACCTGCTGCGCGTTGAGCGCCAGGTCGTCGCCAAGCACGCCCGCGGTCTTCTTTGCGGCGACCTTGGTCATCACCGACACGTCGTCCAGCAGGGTGGCGATGTCGTCGATCAGGGCAAACAGGCTGGATCCGGCCATGGAGTGGTTTCAGTCAGTTGAACGGGAGGGTGTGGATTCTCGCACAGCCTCGTGGGCGGGCCTTGTGAAGTCAGCCCTCGGTCTTCAGCCATTCCAGGCGGGTCGTGGCGCCGTTTTCGCCCAGTGCGTGCCTCAGCAACGGCAAGGCCGGGGCGATCTGCTGGTCGAATTTCCACGGCGGGTTGACGATCAGCATGCCGCTGCCGTTCAAGCGCAGCGGCGAATCATCCGGCCGGATCTGCAGTTCGGCCAGCATCACCGACTTGCCGGGCAGGGCGGCGGCCTTGCGGAAGAAGGGCTGCAGGCTGCGGCGCAGTTTGATGGGGTACCAGATGGCGTAGGTCGCTTGCGGCCAGCGCTCAAGCGCCTCGCGCACGGTGCTGATGATCTGCGGGTATTCGTTGTCCTGCACTTCGTAGGGCGGGTCGATGAGGACCAGGCCGCGCGCGAACTTGAGGGTCTCGGTCCTGGGCGGCAGCATCGCCTTGATTGCGGTGTAGCCGTCGCGCGCATGCACCGCGACGCGCGAATCATGGGCGAACAGTTCCTTCAAGGCCTCCGCTTCATCGGGCTGCAGTTCGCAGGCGGCCAAGCGATCCTGCGCACGCATCGCCTGTGCAACCAGCAGCGGCGAGCCGGGATACGCGATCAGCGCGCCGACCGGGTTGTTGGCTTCCACCGCGCGCAGGTAGCGTTCCACCACCTCGGGCATCTTCGCTTCGCCCATCAACTTGAGGATGCCAGCATCGGCTTCGCCGGTCTTGCGGCTTTCCGGTGCCGCCAGCAGGTAGCGCCCGCGGCCGGCATGCGTATCCAGCACGAAGAACGGGGCGTCCTTCTTCTTCAGGGCGTCCAGCAAGGCCAGCAGCAGGATGTGCTTGAGGACGTCGGCATGGTTGCCGGCGTGGAACGCGTGGCGGTAGTTCATGCGGGACAGGATAGCCGTTATCCTCGCTCACATGCCTCTGATCCTGATCGCCGAAGACGAACCCGCCATCGCCGACACCGTGCTGTATGCGTTGCGCAGCGAGGGGCTGGAGGCCGAACACTGCCTGCTGGGACGCGACGTGTTGCCGCGCGTACGTGCCGGTGGTGTCGACGTGGTGGTGCTGGACGTGGGCCTGCCGGATCGCAGCGGCTTCGACGTATGCCGCGAACTGCGTGGCGCGAAAGAGGCATGGGTGAGCGAAGTGCCGGTGATCTTCCTGACCGCACGCAACGACGAGATCGACCGGGTGCTCGGCCTGGAACTGGGTGCCGACGACTACATCGCCAAGCCGTTCTCGCCGCGTGAGCTGGTAGCCCGCGTGCGCGCACGCCTGCGCCGCAGCCAGGTCGATCCTGCGGGCAAGGAAGCGGTGGTGCAGGGCGACTTCAGCATCGACCGCGAGGGCCATCGCATCCGTTTCCGCGGCGTGGTGCTGGAACTCACGCGCTATGAGTACGCTTTGCTCGCGGCCTTGCTGCAGCGTCCAGGTGCCATCCTCAGCCGCGCGCAGTTGATGGATCGCGGCTGGGACAGCGATGCCGACAGCGCCGACCGCACCGTGGACACGCACATCAAGACGTTGCGGATAAAACTGCGTGCCGCCGGTGCGGACACTGATCCCATCCGCACCCACCGCGGCCTCGGTTACGCGCTGGAGGCCTGACGTGCGCCTTGGCCTGCGCCTGTTCCTGGGGTTCTTCCTGATCGTCGGGTTGGCGGCGTTCTTCGTCATGCGCGTGTTCGTCAACGAAGTGAAGCCGGGCGTACGCCAGGCCATGGAATCGACCCTGGTGGACGCCGCCAACGTGCTGGCGGTGATGGCCGCCGATGACATGAAGGCAGGGAAGATCGCCACGGGCGACTTCGTGCGCAACCTCGGCCTCGCGCAGCAGCGCGACCTGCATGCGACGGTGTGGCAGTTCCCTAAACGCAAGATCGATTACCGCATCACCATCACCGATGCGCGCGGCATCGTGGTCTACGACTCGGAAGGCAAGGACCTGGGGCGGGACAATTCGCGCTGGAATGATGTCTATCGCACCTTGCGTGGTGAATACGGCGCGCGCTCCAGTCCGGAAGTTCCGGGCGATGAGACGCGCACGGTCATGCACGTCGCCGCGCCGATCCGCGATGGCGAAACCTTGATCGGCGTGCTCACGCTGTCGCAGCCCAATGCCAGCATCGACCCCTTCATTGCCGCCAGCCAACGCAGCATCATGCGCCAGGGCGCGTGGCTGATCGGCTTGTCGGCATTGATCGGCCTGCTGATCACCTGGTGGCTGATGCGCGGCATCAACCGACTCAACCGTTATGCACAAGCCGTCAGCGCGGGCGAACGCGTGCCACCACCACCGCCACGTCGCGACGAGATCGGCGACCTGGGCCGCGCGGTGGAGGCGATGCGCCAGAAACTGGAAGGCAAGGCCTATGTCGAACAGTACGTGCAGTCGCTGACCCACGAGATGAAGAGTCCGCTGGCAGCGATACGCGGTGCAGCCGAACTTTTGCAGGAGCCGTTGCCGGAAGCGGACCGCCAGCGCTTTGCCAGTCATATCCAGACCCAGGAGCTGCGGCTGACCGAAACCATCGACAAGTTGCTGGCGCTGGCTGAGGTCGAGCAGCATGGTTGGCTGCAGACGCGGGACAGCATCCGCGTGGTTGAGTTGATGCAGGACGCGGGCGAAGCCGTTTCGGCCAAGCTCACCGCTGCAGGACTTCAGTTCTCGGTCGAGATACAGGATCCCTCCGCAACCGTGCGTGGCGATCCCTTCCTCTTGCGGCAGGCGCTGTCCAACCTGCTGGATAACGCCATCGCGTTTTCTCCTGCGGGTGGAAAGGTCGCGCTTTCGAGTGTTCTGGAAAAGGGTTCGCTTGAAATCCGCGTGTCTGACCAGGGACCGGGCATCCCCGATTATGCGCATGAGCGCGTGTTCGAACGTTTTTATTCCCTCGCGCGCCCGGCTACAGGGCTGCGCAGTTCCGGCCTGGGATTGCCCTTCGTGCGTGAAGTGGCGCGCTTGCATGGTGGCAAGGCAGACCTGCGCAATCAGGAATCCGGCGGTGCAATGGCAGTCCTAAGTTTGCCGGAAGCATGACCCGGTAGGAGCAGGCCCTGCCCGCGATGCTCTTACTTGGCCTGATCGGAGAGCATCGCGGGCAGGGCCCGCTCCTACGGGGGCGCGACTTCACACAGACTTCAAATTCACCACAAACCCCGCACATGTCAGGACTTCAGGCTGCACCCGTGTTCAAACCGGGGCAAGAAAATGAAGTCATTGAAATTGTTGTTGCGTTTCCTAACCGTAGGTGGCCTGGTGCTGCTGTTGCTGATTCCGTTATTGATGATTCGCGGCACGGTCAATGACCGCAAGCAGTACCGCGAGCAGGCCACCGAGCGTGTCTCCCAAAGCATGGCCGGGCCACAGCAGCTGGTCGGCCCGCTGCGCGTGCTGCCCTACACCGAGACCAAGGTCACCGATGAGATCGGCAACAACGGCAAGACCGTGCAGAAGACCGAAACCATCGAAGGCTATCTGTACCAGACGCCGAAGCGCATGCGCGTCGAAGGTGGGCTGAAGCCGGACACACGGCGCATCGGCCTGTACGACGTGCGTGTGTTCGAATGGAATGCCAACCTGCAGGCGGGCTTCGATGCGCTAGTGCCCACGCCTGCACCAGGCCGCGTGTACGGCCAGCCCTATCTGGTGATCGGACTCGCCGATGTGCGTGGCCTGGTCGGCACGCCTGATTTCAAACTGGACGGTAAGCCGTTGCTGCTGGAATCCGGTACCGGCAAGCTGTCGGGCAAGATGACCGGCATGCACGGCGCGCTTCCCCAACTCGCCGGCGAAGCGCTTCCGGCCAGTGAGCTGAAAGCAATTTTCCGGCTGGCGGGCACGCAATCGCTGGGTATCGCGCCGATTGCCGACAGCAACCAGATCAGCTTGGGTTCCGCGTGGCCGCATCCGTTGTTTGGGGGCAGTTTCCTGCCTAACAGCCGTACCATTCGCGCGGATGGATTCAATGCCAACTGGGAAATCTCGTCGCTGGCCAGCGCGGCGCAATCGCAACTGGATGTGCAGCTCGACAATGGGGAAGGCTTGCTGACGCGTCGCAACCTTGGTGAAAGCTACGTGCCGGATGGCAAGGAGGTCATGTCGTTGGACGCGTCGGGTTCAACCGCCATCGACAGCGTGGAAGTGAGCCTGGTCGATCCCACCGACGTCTACACCCAGGCCGATCGCGCCAGCAAGTACGGCATCCTGTTCGTGGTGCTGACCTTCGTGGGTTTCGCCCTGTTCGAACTGATCAAGCGCCTGCCGATCCATCCGCTGCAATACCTGCTGGTCGGCTTGGCGTTGGCGATCTTCTTCCTGCTGCTGCTCAGCCTGTCCGAGCACATCGCGTTCTGGCAGGCCTACCTGATTTCCGCGGCCGCCTGCATCTGCTTGCAGTTCGTCTACCTGTCCGGCGTGTTGAAGAGCTGGGTGCGGGCGGGCGGGTTCGCGGTGATGCTGACCGCGCTGTACGGCGTGCTCTACAGCCTGCTGGTATCGGAAGACAATGCCTTGTTGATGGGCTCGTTGCTCCTGTTCGGCATCCTGGCCACCATCATGTGGATCACCCGCAAGGTCGACTGGTACGACCTCGGCGCCTCGCTGCGCTGAGGCAGGCATGGTCACCGCCGATGCCTTGCACAAGCGTGCGACCCGGGTACTGCCGGAGGTCATCCAGACCTCCGGCGTACTGCTCCCGGATAACGGTCAAAGCGGGATGGCAGCGCTGCTGTTCCCGCTGCGGCGAAAGTCCCATGGATCGCTGGTGTTCCGTCTCTCCGCACAATCGCTCGCCAGACTGTCGACCGATCCGGAGGGCTATCTGATCCAAGCGACCCATGCCAGGCAAGGTATGGGACGGCATGCAAAGCCTTTTGCGTACCTACCATGGCGGAAGGCGGTGCTCCCGCCTGAGTGGATGGAAAGAGGAAAGCGGAATTCGAGAAAAGTAAATTTTTCACCCGTCGAGGTGTATTTCACGACGAAGACGGATGGAAAGGCCTTGCTGGTGCTGATCCCTGTAGAGCGATTGCTGGTGTATGTCTGGAATGATTGACGAGATTTCGTGGTTGGTTCATTCAAGCAGAATCTATTTTTCAACCATCATTTATTAGATCGTCATTCCCGCGAAGGCGGGAACCCAAGGACGTTGCTCCAGTTGCTGCAGATGGACAGCTCGAAGTCCATGGGTTCCCGCCTTCGCGGGAATGACGATCCAATTCATAGTTTTCATCGGTTTGTCGATCTTGGTGCGGGTTCGAGGAATAAAAACCAAGAACCAGCAACCAGCAACCAGCAACCCCAAGCGCTCGCCCCGGCCGATGGCGTGCGGTAGAGTCCAGCCATGGATTCCCCGCACACCATCGGCCTTTTCCATGGGCCGCAGATCATGCCCTGGCTGGACGATGTCGCGCGCCTCAGGCTGACGGTCTTCAGCGCATGGCCGTACCTGTACGAAGGCGATGCTGCCTACGAACGCGACTATCTCGCGGCCTACGCGGATTCCACGGACAGCCTGTTCGTGCTCGCGTTCGTGGACGGGCAGGTCGTCGGGGCGTCTACCGGTTTGCCGCTGGACGATGAAACCCCCGCGTTCGGCAAGCCATTCCTGGACCGGCAGATACCCGTCGAGTCCGTGTTCTATTTCGGCGAGTCCGTGCTGCTGCCGGCGTATCGTGGACGCGGCATCGGCCATGCCTTCTTCGACCATCGCGAGGCGCATGCGCGCGCACTGGAACGGTTCCAATGGACGGCGTTCTGCGCCGTCGACCGCGACGGCGACGACCCGCGCTGCCCAATCGAACATCGATCCAACGATGTGTTCTGGCACAAGCGTGGCTACCGGCGCCAACCCGGCATGACCATGCATCTTCCGTGGGATGAAACCGGGCAAGGCGAAGTCATCCACCCACTCACGTTCTGGCTGCGCAGCCTGGAGGCTTCCGCATGAAAGTGGCTGTAGCGAAATACACGATCAGTGAGCCACGCGACTTTGCGGAGTTCGCCGAGAAGCAGGCACGACTGATAGACGAGGCCGCGCGTGCCGGCGCCGAGGTGGTGGTCTTGCCGGAGTACCTCTCGCTGGAGCTCGCTGCCACCTTCGATGCCTCCATCAGCGGGCACTTGTTGCCCTCGCTCAAGGCGACCCAGGTGTATCGGGAACAGTGGCTGGTGTTGTTCTCCCAACTGGCGCGGCAGCATCGCCTGCATCTTGTCGCCGGGAGTTTCCTGGTTGAACACGACGACGGGCGCTACCGCAACCGCAGTGACTGGTTCACGCCGCAAGGTTCGCATGGTTTGCAGGACAAGCTGCAGCTCACCGGGTTCGAGAAATGCACGCGCGTCATTGAAAGTGGAGATGCGTTGAAGGTGTTCCAGGTGAACGACGTGCGCGCCGCCGTCGCGGTCTGCTACGACAGTGAGTTCCCGCTGCCGGTGCGTGCGCAGGCCGAAGCCGGCGCACGCCTGTTGCTGGTGCCGAGCTGCACGGACACCGATGCAGGCGCCAACCGCGTGCGCGTCGGTTGCCTGGCGCGCGCGCTGGAAAACCGCATGTTCGTGGCGCAGTCGGTCACGGCGGGCGAGGCGCCATGGAGTCCGGCGCTGGACGTGAATACGGGAGAAGCCACGATCTACGCGCCGATGGATTTCGGACTGCCCGCCGATGGCATCGTGGCGCAGACGCATGGCGCTCAGGTATGGGCCATTGCCGATCTCGATTTCGGTTTATTGGATGCAAGCCGCCAGCAGGCGCAGGTCGCCAACGACCTTGATTGGAATGGGCAGCTGGCCCCGGCCATCAATCGAGCGACCCTGTCTCGTCTACGGTAGGAGCGCCCCATGGGCGCGAGTTGTTTGGGGTTGCGTATAAACATCAAGAGCTCGCGCCCATGGGGCGCTCCTACCTGTTCATGGCGCGAGACTAGGTCAGACGACGAACCACTCCGCGCTTGGCACCAGCCACAACGAGGTCGCCGCCAGCGTGGAGCCAATGCCGATAGCGGCGAGCACGTCGCTGGGATAGTGCAGGCCCAGCACTACGCGCGACACGGCGACGCAGGCGGTGAAGGGCACCAGCACGGCGGCCAGCATCGGGTAGTGCGCAATCGCCACGATGCTGAAGGCCACCGCGTGCAGGGTGTGGCCGGAGGGAAAACTGAATTCATCCAACGGTGCCACCCACGGACGTATACGCACGTCGGAGGCGAACGGGCGCGGGCGGCGCGTCCAGCGTTTCAATATCTTGTACAGGATCAGTGCAATCGCGCCGGTCGCGGCGAGATGCGCGGAAGCGGCCAATCCAGTGAAACCATCCACGATCACCATCGCCGCCATCAATACATACCAGAACACGCCGTCGCCGAGCCGACTGATGCTGGCGAAGAAGCGGCGCACGCCGTTCCACTCGCCCCAGCGGTTGGCGCGCAGGCACCAGCCGCTGTCGCGGCCCTGGGTCAGGTCACGCGGCGGCAGCCGTCGCATGCAGCCTCCTCACCTGTGCCAGTTCGGCCAGCAAGGTATCGAAGTCGGCAGCGACCTGCTGCGGGTGCAGTCGCTGCATGGATTCGTGCGCGCGTTGGCCCAGTGCATGTCGCAGCGCATCGTCAGTGCCCAGGGTGACGGTGGCGGTTATGAAGTCGTCATCATTGTCCACGGCGGCGCCGTCCACGCCATTGCGCAGGTGTTCGCGCGCAGCGCCATAGTCGAAGGCCACCGCGGGCACGCCGCTGGCCATCGCTTCCAGCGTCGTGTTGCCAAAGGTTTCGCTGTGGCTGGGAAACAGGAACAGGTCGGCGCTGGCGAAATGGCGCGCGACCTGTTCGCCGCGCTGCAGGCCGCAGAAGATGAAGTCGGGATGCTCGGCATGCAGTTTTTCGCGGGAAGGACCATCGCCTACCCAGATGAAGCGGGCCTGTGGTCGTGTGCGCTGGAGGGCGCGGAATGCACGTACGGCCAGGTCCAGGTTTTTCTCGGGTGCGATGCGGCCCAGGTAGATCACCGCCAGTCCGTCATCGTCCAGTCCCCATTGCTTGCGCAGCGCGGCATCGCGCTTGCCGGGATTGAAGTGCCGGGTGTCCACGGCGCGTGCGAGCCGCACCACGTGCCTGAAATCCTGTGCCTGCAGGAAGTCGGCCAGTTCGCGCGTGGGCACCAGGGTGGCATCGCCACTATTGTGGAAGCGACGCATCCAGCGCAACGCGGTCTGCTGCAGGAAGGCGACGCCGTAGTCGCGCATGTACTGGTCAAAGCGGGTGTGGAAGCCGGTGGCAACGGGAATCCCGAGTTTGCGTGCGGCGCGCAACGCGGACCAGCCGAGTGGACCTTCAGTGGCGACATAGATCGCGTCGGGCGGCGCAGCGCGCCACGCGTTCATCAGCGCGCTGGTGGCAGGCAGGCCGAATTTCAGTCCGGGGTAGCGGGGCAGGCCCGCGCCGCGCACGAGCAGGGTGTGGTCACCAAGGCTGCCGCTCTTGCTCTCAGCCTCCTCCCTTGCACGAAGTGCAAGGGAGGATTGAGGAGGGGTGCTTTTGTTTTTGCTCTCGCTGCTGCTCGGGCCGATAAAGGAATCACTCCCCTGCCGCGGCCGCACCAAAGTGACGTCATGCCCGCGTGCACGCAATCCCTGCTCCAGTGCCTGCACAGTCAGGGCGACGCCATTGACCTCGGGCGGGTACGTTTCGGTAACGATGGCATAGCGCATGCGCGACTCCATTTTCGGCGCATGCTAGGGGTTGGGTATGTAGCAGGTGTGGCAGCAGGATGACCGTAGGATGACTTGGTTCGGTCAGGGTCATTGTCGGAGGGTTGCAGGCTGGGTTGGCTTCTTTAACCCAGCATTACGCGATCGAAGGGCGCTTGGTTGATAGAGCCAACCCAGCCTACGCGCTCACCGCGTAAATGTTATGAAGCTGAACTTGTAAACGCCATATTTTCCATTGATCTCGGAGTGCCAGTCCATCGACAGCCCATCCCCATCAGAACCGCCACTCCATCTAACGGTTCCGGCGTTTGAGACTTTCGTGAAGGTGACAACCCCATCGTGGACTGTATAGCTGCTTCGTGGGATAGCCGGGTTTTCTTTACTAAGCCAACTTGCAATTTCAGAAAGGTCTGTCGGCTGTTCTCTAGCTTCCGGTCTAGAACTAGACAACACAGTACCGTCCGCGAAAAATCTAAGGTATTCATGAAAGCCGTCGAATACGCGGCCATCTTTCATTATGAAGGGCTTCGGGAATAACACCTTCTCTGTTCGGTACATTCCATCAAACCGGACAGTCGTCTGCACTGGAGCCTCGCCAGCAAAAGCTCGGACCGTGAAAAGTGTTGCCAATAGAAGCAAAACAGTGCGCATGCTACGATCTCCAAAGTGAGGCCTAACTCTTAACTAACCACCAATAATCACGTGATAAGGCTATGAAGCCAATATCCAGACGATAACTACAATCGAATTCCCCGGACTTCAGTTGATCAAGGCACCCCAAGCCCCCGCACCGCCGCCAACAACCCATACCACTCCTCCCGAGACAACTCGACCACATCCGCCGCACAACTCGCAGCAAGCCGCTCCGGATTCGTAGTCCCCACAATCGGCTGGATCGGCGCAGGATGTTTCAACAACCAAGCGAGTAACACTGCCTCCGGCGACGTACCTTTGGCTTGCGCGAACTCCGCCACCAGCGCCGCCGCCGGCCCGGACAACTTTCCGCCCGCCAACGGCGACCATGCCTGCACCAGTATTTCGTGCTCGCGGCAATAGTCCAGCGTGCCCGTCGCGCCGGCATACGTGCCGCCGGGCTGGTTGCCCAGGATGGTTTCCGAAATCGGATAGTGGTGCCGCAGGCTCACTTCGATCTGGTTGACGACCAGCGGCTGGTCCACGAATTTCTGCAGCAGCGAAACCTGCGATGCACTGTGGTTGCTGACCCCGAAATAACGCACCTTGCCACTGCGATACAGCGCATCGAACGCGCTTGCCACTTCCTCAGGCTGCATCAACGGATCCGGCCGATGCAGCATCAGCAGGTCCAACCGGTCCGTGCCCAGGCGCCGCAGGCTGCCTTCCACCGAATCCAGCAGATGGTCGCGACTGAAGTCGTAGCGCGCCGGCATGCCCACTTGCGGCGTATCTGCGAAACGGATGCCGCACTTGGACTGCAGCACGATGCGCTCGCGCAGGCCGGGCATCTGCCGCAAGGCTTCCCCGAACAGCAACTCGGACTTCCCGCGCGCATAGATATCCGCATGGTCGAACAGGGTGATGCCCTGTTCCAACGCGACCTCGACCAGCCTCAGCGTCGATGCAATTTCCAACGCCGTGATCGGCGCATCGTCCCAGGCCTTGCTCAGCTGCATGCAGCCATAGGCGATGCGTGAAACCTCCAGGTCCGTGCGTGGGATGCGCAGGGTCTTCAAGCCCTCACTCCACGAACGTGCGCAATGCCACGCCCAGCCCGGCCATGTCCTCGGGTTCGCCCAACAGGTCGGCCTTCAGCAGGGGCCGCGACTCGATCCACTGCTTGTCGATCACCAGATGCAGCGCATCGACATTGCCGGTGGCCACCAGTTTCGGTATGCGGTCCGACTCGTGCGCGCGATGCAGCAACACCGCCAGCCGCAGCAGCGCCGCCTTGCGACGCGCGCTCGACAACAGGCGGTCGGGGAGCGCATCGAAAGCCGATTTTGGAATGCCGCGGCGATGCGTGCGCACCAGTGCCGCCAACACCTGTTGTTCCTGGCGCGAGAAGCCGGAAATGTCCGAATGTTCCAGCAGGTAGGCGCCGTGCACGTGGTACTGGCTGTGCGCCACGGCCAGGCCGATCTCGTGCAGGCGTGCGGCCCAGCCGAGCTGGCGCGCGTCGTCGTCGTCCAGCGCCCAGTTTTCCGCGACCTGCTCGAACAGGCGCATGGCCGTGCCTTCCACGCGCGCGGATTGCACTTCGTCCATGCCATAGCGCAGGGCCAGCGCGGAGACCGAGGCGTCACGCGGATCGTTCTCGCTGCCGCGGCCGAGCATGTCGTAGAGGATGCCTTCACGCATCGCCGCCTTGCTCACCATCAGGCGTTGCAAACCCAAGGCCTCGAATGCGGCTTCCAGCACCAGCACGCCGCCGGCGATGATCGGACGGCGATCACTGGAGAGGCCGGGCAGTTCGATCCTGTCGATGTGGTCGGCCTGCAGCAGGCGTTCGCGCACCTGCGGCAAGGCCTCGGCAGTGATGGCGCCCTTGGTCAACTTCATTGCCGCGCAGATTTCGCCGATCGCCTTGTGCGTGCCGGACGAACCCAAGGCCTCCTGCCAACCGAGCGAACGGTACAGGCCGGAGAATTGCTGGAACTCCGCACCGATTTCGGTCAAGGCATCCTTCCAACGCTTCTTCGACAACTTGCCGCCGGGAAAGAAGCGGCGCGTGCTGGCGATGCAGCCGACTTGCATGCTCTCGCGCTCGATCTGCTCGAAGCCGCGGCCGATGATGAACTCGGTGGAGCCGCCGCCGATGTCGATGACCAGACGCTGCTGGCCCGGTTTGGGCGGTTGCGCGTGGGCGACGCCCAGGTAGATCAGGCGCGCTTCTTCGCGACCGGATACGACTTCGATCGCATGGCCCAGCGCGGTTTCCGCAGGCACCAGGAAACTCTGCGGCGAGGACAGCTGGCGCACGGTGTTGGTGGCGAGCGCGCGTACGCGCAGCGAGGGGATGTCGCGGATACGCTGGCCGAAACGCGCCAGGCATTCCAGTCCGCGCTGGCGCGCAGCCGACGAGATGCCGCCCTTGCCATCGAGGCCGTCGGCCATGCGCACGGTTTCGCGCAAACGGTCCACCACGCGCAGCTGGCCCAGCGTGTAGCGGGCCACGACCATGTGGAAACTGTTGGAGCCGATGTCGACGGCCGCGAGCTGGTCGCCGTCCTGGAGGGGTGGAGAGACGGCGGAGGCGGCGAAGGGCATGGGGGAATGTTAACCGATGCTGGTCATCCGGTAGGAGCGCCCCATGGGCGCGAGCTCTTCATGGCGTTACGCGCGAACATCAAGAGCTCGCGCCCATGGGGCGCTCCTACCAAAGGCGGTTAGACCTTGGAGAGGAGGGTGGCTTGCGCGGAGTAGGGCGCTTCGCCTTCGGCGGGTGAGAGCTTGTGGTATTCGCCGTCCTGGTCCAGTTCCCAGGCACTGGTGTTGTCGTCCAGGTAGTTCTGCAGTGCTTCGCGATGCACGCGTGCGGCCAGGTCTTCGTCCAGGATCGGGAAGCAGGTTTCCACGCGGTGCAACAGGTTGCGCTCCAGCCAGTCGGCGCTGGCGCAATACAGTTCCGGGTCACCGTCGTTGCCGAACCAGTAGATGCGGCTGTGTTCCAGGAAACGGCCGACGATCGAGCGCACGCGGATGTTGTCCGAGATGCCCGGCACGCCCGGACGCAGCGCGCAAGCGCCACGCACGATCATGTCGATGCTCACGCCGGCCTGCGAGGCGGCGTACAGCGCACGGATGATGCGCGGCTCGTTGATGGCGTTGATCTTGATGATGATGCGCCCTGGTTTTCCAGCGCGTGCCAGTTTCGCTTCGCGCTCGATCTTCTTGATCAGGCCCGGATGCAGGGTGAACGGTGATTGCAGCAGGCGCTTGAGCTTGGTCGATGGCGCCAGTCCCGACAGTTGCTGGAACAGCAGGTGCACATCGTTGCCGATGTCGGGATCGGTGGTGATCAGGCCCAGGTCGGTGTACGCGCGCGCAGTGCCGCTGTGGTAGTTGCCGGTGCCCAGATGCACGTAGCGACGCAGCTTGCGGCCTTCGCGGCGCACGATGAGCAGCATCTTGCCGTGGGTCTTGAAGCCGACCACGCCATACACGACTTGCACGCCGGCTTCCTGCAGGCGATCGGCGACGCCGAGGTTGGCGTCCTCGTCGAAGCGCGCGCGCAGTTCCACCACCACGGTGACGTCCTTGCCGTTGCGCGCGGCCAGGATCAGCGCATCGACAATCGCCGAGTCCTTGCCGGTGCGATACAAGGTCTGCTTGATCGCAAGCACCTGCGGATCGGTCGCCGCCTGGCGTATCAGTTCCAGCACCGGCGTGAACGCGTCGAACGGGTGGTGCATCAGCACGTCGCCATCGTCCACGGTCTCGAACATCGCATCGAGGCCACGCAAAGCGCGGGGTGTGAACGTGGGGTACTTGAGCTCCGGCCGGGCCACCAGGTCATAGACCTGGGTGACGCGGTTGAGGTTGACCGGGCCATCGATCAGGTACACCGCGTTCTCCGGCAGCGCGAAGTTCTGCAACAGCGTGCGCACGATGGCCTTGGGGCAATCCTTGGCGATTTCCAGGCGCACGGCGGGGTTGTAGCCGCGTCCGACCAGTTCATCGCGCAGGGCCAGCGCAAGGTTTTCCACTTCCGCTTCGTCGACCACGAGTTCGGAATTGCGGGTCACGCGGAACTGGTACGCGCCCTTGACCTCCATGCCCGGGAACATTTCATCCGCAAACGCAGACAGCACTGACGACAACAGCACGAAATCGTGTTCGCCACCCGACACGCGCTGCGGCAGGTGGATGATGCGCGGCAGCGAACGCGGCGCACGCACGATGGCCAAGTGGCCGGCGCGGCCGAAGGCATCCTTGCCCTTCAACACCACCACGATGTTCAGGGACTTGTTGAGGATCTTCGGGAACGGATGCGACGGGTCCAGGCCCAGTGGCGACAGCACCGGCATGATTTCGTTGCGGAAGTAGGCGCGCAACCAGCGCGTCTGGCGCGCGTTCCACGAATCACGACCCAGCACGCGCACGCCGGCCTGGTTCAAGGACGGGCGGATGACTTCGTTCCAGCATTGGTATTGCGCGTCCACCAGCTTGGCGGCGCGGTCGTGGATCTTGTTGAGGATGGTCGCCGGGCTCATGCCGTCCGCAGCGGCGGGTAGGCCGAAATCCATCGCGTGGCGCACGGTGGCGGCGCGGATCTCGAAGAATTCGTCCAGGTTGGTGCAGGAAATGCACAGGAAGCGCAGGCGCTCCAGCAGCGGCACTTGCGGGTCCAGCGCCTGCGCCAATACGCGGAAATTGAAATCCAGTTGCGACAGTTCACGGTTGAGATACAGCGAAGGATCGCGCAACGGATCGCCTTCGCTGGGCGGGACGATCTCGGGCAATGACGGATTGGCGGCGTTCATGCGCTCAGGCTCTGGGTGGGAATCCGCGACAAGGCGGTGTCGCGCGGACTCACGCGTTCGGGTGTGAAATGGATGGAAAACGTGCTGCCTTGGCCGACTTCGCTTTCGATTTCCAGCCGCGCCTGGTGCAGGTGCAATACGTGCTTGACGATGGACAGGCCCAGGCCGGTGCCGCCGCTTTCGCGCGAACGACTGGTGGACACGCGGTAGAAGCGTTCGGTGATGCGCGGCAGGTGCGCGGCCGGGATGCCGTAACCGCTGTCGCGCACGCTGAGCACGGCACCGCCGGCTTCGTCGCGCGCGAAGCGCAGGGTGATGCTGCCGTCGACCGGCGTGTAGCGCACCGCGTTGCTGACCAGGTTGGAGAAGGCGCTGTGCAATTCTTTGTTGGAACCCCACAGGTCGCACTGGGCCTCGTCCTGCACGACGATGGTGTGGCGATGCTGGCTGAGCGCCTCGGCTTCTCGCTTCAAGGTGGCCAGCATCGGGGCCATGGCCACGCTTTCTTCGGACACGCTGTCCTGTGCCTCCAAACGCGACAGCGTCAGCAGGTCTTCCACCAACTGGGTCATGCGCTGCGACTGCTTCTGCATCTCGGCCAGGATCGGCGTCCACTCGGGGAAATCAGTAGGGTCCAGCATGTCCAGGTAGCCGTGGATCACGGTCAGTGGCGTGCGCAACTCGTGCGACACGTTGGCGACGAAGTCACGGCGCATGTGTTCCAGGCGCAGCATCTTGGTCACGTCGCGCGCGACCAGCAGCCAGTAGTCGTCTGAATACGGGATCAGGCGCAGGTTGAGGCGCAGGGCGGGATCGATAGGTGATTCGGCGTCCAGCATCGGTTCGGCGTTGCGGCCCGCCGCCAGCCAATGCGACAGCGACAAAGGCTGCAGGCGTTCGCCGACGGCAGCGCCGATATCGCCGGGATATTGCAATCCAAGCAGCGTGGTCGCGGCCTTGTTGAACCACTGCACACGCTGGCTGTTGCGTTCCACCACTACGACGGCATCAGGCAGCGCGGCGGCGGCGGCGCGGTAGGCGCGCAGCATGTCCAGCAGACGGCGCTTGCGCGTGCGCATCTCGGCCTGGCCGCGGTAGAGCAGGCGGTCGAGTTCGTTCCAGACGCCTTCGCCCTGCGCGGGCTCCAGCCGCTGGCGTGCGATCAGGCGCAGCAGCACCTTGCGCAGCCGCCAGTAGTGCCAGGCCACCACGCCCAGTGCGGCGATCGCCAGCACCGGCCACACCTGTCCCACCAGCCATCCCACCACCACGGCCGCCGCCAGCACCGCGACCAGTTGGCCGAGCGTCTTGAACCAGGCGGAGCGGATGTGGTCGGGCATGGGGGGATTGTGTCAGAGGTGTGTTGCGGTTTCGCGCACGGATCGCGGGTTGTTGGTTGTTGGTTGTTGGTTCAAGCAGGCGCTTTTTTCCAAGAACCAAGAACCAGCAACCAAGAACCGACTACATCGACGCCGAAAACCGGTACCCCGACCCGCGCACCGTCTGCACCATGTTTTCCACGCCGTGCGGTTCCAGGGTCTTGCGCAGGCGACGGATGTGCACGTCCACGGTGCGTTCTTCCACGTAGACGCTGCCACCCCACACGTGGTCCAGCAGTTGGGTACGGCTGTACACGCGTTCGGGGTGGGTCATGAAGAAATGCAGCAGACGGTATTCGGTGGGGCCGATCGGCACCGGCTGGTCGCCGGCGAACACGCGGTGTGCGGCGCCGTCGATGCGCAGCTCGCCGACGGCGATGCTGCCGTCCTCGTCGTCTTCGCGCGAGCGGCGCATCACCGCACGGATGCGGGCCAGCAGTTCGCGGGCCGAGAAGGGTTTCACCACGTAGTCGTCGACGCCCGCTTCGAGACCGCCGACGCGGTCGTTTTCCTCGCCGCGCGCGGTCAGCATGATGATGGGCACGTCGCGGGTCAGGGCGTCCTTGCGCCAGCGCCGGGCGAGTTCCAGGCCGCTGGTGCCGGGCAGCATCCAGTCCAGCAGGATCAGGTCGGGCACGCGGTCGGCGATGGCGGTCTGGGCTTCGCGCGCGTCGCCGGCGTGGACGGGTTCGAAATCGCCTTTGCGCAGGGCGAAGGCGACCATGTCGCGGATCGCGGGCTCGTCGTCGACGATGAGGATGTGCTTCTGCATGTCATTTCCTGCGCGCCGGCGACGTGCCGCCTTGGCCATGGGCGCCAGTAGACGACGTTTTTATGACGGAAAGGTGACAGCGGCGAAGCGTGGTGGCAAGGGCGCTGCGCTGGCGCATGACAATCAGGTTGCGAACGGGAGTGGGGAGCGGGGAGCGGTTGTTGGTTTTTGGTTGTTGGACAAGAGCAAGATCGAGGGCGCTACACAAGCAAGATCAAGATTCAAGATCAAATGCACCCCTCCTCAATCCTCCCCTGCTTCGCAAGGGAGGAGGCCAAGAACCAAGAACCTACACTCCCACTCGCCCTAACGCCGCTCCACGTCCGGGTCCCGGATGCCCTGGCGGCGTAGCTCCAGCACCTGCGGGGTGATGGCGGCGATGCGGGAATCGATGCGGGCGCGGGCGTAGTAGTCCAGGTCTTCACGCTTCTTCAGGTTCTGCAGCTGGATCAGGGCCTGCTCGGGGCGGCCATTGAGGAAGGCGGCTTCGGCATAGGCTTCGCCGGCGCGTGCGAGGTCACCCGCCAGTTCATTGGCGCGGCCCAGGCTCTGCTGGAACACCGGGTCCTCGCTGGTGCTGCCGGCCAGCGGGCGCAGTACCGATTGCGCGCGTTGGCCGGATTCGCGGCTGCCCTGTTCATTCAATACCTGGGCGAATGTGAGGGCGACCGCGCGGTTGTCCGGGGCCTGTTGCAGCAGTCTGGAAAAGCGCTGGTTGGCCGCCGCAGTCTTGCCGCTGCGCGACTCGGCCTGGCCCAGCGCCAAGGCCAGCCACAGGTTGTCAGGGTGCTTGTCCAGCAATGAAGCGAGGTCGGCGACGGCCGCCCCCGGGGTGTTGCCGTACATCCGGGCCAGGCCCAAGCCATATTGCTGGGCATCGGTGAGGCCGTTTGCACTGCCTTGGCGAATGCGTTCGTACTCGCGCACGGCCGCGTTGGGGGTTTCCGCACTGAGCACGCGCAAGCGCTCCTTGGCCCACTCGAACTGGCCGGTGGCGCCCTTGGACAGCTCGCCGACCGACACGCGTAGCGAGCTGGGCAGCAAGGGATTCAAGGTGCCGGGTGGCGCGTAAGTCGGCGCGCGCGGGATTTTCTCGGTCTGGCTGCCGCCCGGGGTCGACGTGGTAACGGTGATGCTGCCGTCCTTTTCAAGCTGTTCCGCCCGCTCGCGTGCCTCACTGATGCGGGTGGTGGTGACCGGGTGCGTTTGCAGGTAGTCGGGCGTGCGCTCGCGGTCGCCACCCCGGTTGCCGCGCATGGCCTGCGACATGCGTTCAAAGAAGCCCGCCATGGCCTTGGGTTCGTATCCTGCTCGTGCCAGGGTGCGGATGCCGACGCGATCCGCCTCGGATTCGTTGGAGCGGGTGTAGTCGATCTGGCGCTGCTGCATCAGGCCCATGGCGCCCATCATGGCGGCCTGCGACGCATCGTCGCTCGAGTTCTCGCTGGCCGCCGCCTGCGCCAGCACGATGGCACCCAGCATGCCCAGCAGGATCGGGATCTGGTCGCGTTGCGCGCGTTCCACGCCGCGCAGCACGTGCTGCTGGGTGACGTGCGCGATTTCGTGCGACAGCACCGCGGCGACTTCGTCCTCCTCCTGTGCGGTGAGGATCAGCCCGGCATTGGTACCGATGTAGCCGCCCAGGGTGGCGAAGGCATTGATCTGCCGGTCCTTGAGCAGGAAGAAGTTGTAGGGCTGCCGTGGCTGGTCGCTGTCTGCGCCCAGCCGGCCGCCCATGCGCTGCAGCCACTCGTCCAGCAGGGGATCTTCCAGCAGGTAGCCGTAGTTGCGCAGCTCCCGAAGCATCATGCCGCCGTATTCGGCCTGGCGCGCCGGCGTCAGCAGTTCGCCCGCGGAAGAACCGATGTCCGGCAGCTTGGACTCCTGCGCAGGCGCCAGCGGCGCCGCGATGGCCAGGGTCAGTGCAAGGGCGAGCAGGGAAGGACGCAAGCAGTACTCCTGGCGGCGATGAAGCGGGGAAGGCGTTGGGGAGGATGACCGGTCGGTGAGGGGAAGGGGTGAATAGCCCGTTAACCCACCACATTTAATCCATCACATTCCAGACTGTTCCAGCCATCGGGTTGGCAATGCGCGTGCATGCCACCATAGTGGTGGCAGACCCCTGTTTCATAAAAACGCCGACACCGAGAATTCCCGTGAGTGAACCCACCGCCAAGCCGGACATCGTCCTCTATACCTCCGCCATCTGCCCGTATTGCGTGGCGGCCAAGAATTTCCTGAAGAGCAGGAACCAGTCCTGGAGCGAAGTGCGCATCGACATCGATCCGGCCGCGCGCGAGGCGATGATGGCCCGTACCCGGCGCACCAGCGTGCCGCAGATCTTCATCGGCGACACCCACGTCGGTGGCTATGACGACATGATCGCCCTGCATCGTGCAGGCAAGCTGGACGCCCTGCTAGCTGGCGAGCAAGCATGAGTGGCGGAAACGAAGGCGATCGCTTAGCTGAGTTCACCCAGTTCCGCCAGCGCATGAACGAACGCATCCTCGCCGAACCCAACCAGGTGGTGCGGCGCTTCTTCGCCCTGGACACCCAGACCTACCAGGCCGGCGCGCTGGACGTGAAGACAAAGGAACTGCTGGGCCTGGTGGCGTCGATGGTGCTGCGCTGCGACGACTGCATCAGCTACCACGTGGCCCAGTGCAAAGAGGCAGGGGTAAGCCGCGAGGAGTTCTTCGAAACCTTTTCAGTCGGTCTGGTCGTAGGCGGATCGATCGTGATCCCGCACCTGCGTCGCGCCGTGGATTTCCTGGACCAGTTGGAAGCCGGTGCGGCGGTGTCGCCGGACGTGCACGGACATTGATCGGAGGCGATAGGCGGCTTGTAGGTTGTTGGTTCTTGGACCTCTACCGCCTTTTCCAACAACCAACAACCAAGAGCCAATCCCTGCACAACCCATCCCCCGACCAAGGTCGATTTGGGCCTGCCCGCCCCGATCGGTCATAATTGCATCTGAAACTTCCCCTCGCGCGCCGTGTTTCCGGTGTGCTCTCAAGTTCGGAACCCCTACGCAATGACGACTCAGACGATCACCGTGATCCGCGGCGATGGCATCGGCCCGGAAATCATGGATGCCGCCCTCCATGTGCTCAATGCACTCAATGCCGGCCTGGCTTATGAAGAAGCCGACGCTGGCCTGGTGGCGCTGGAGAAGTACGGTGAGCTGCTGCCGCAGGCCACGCTGGACTCCATCAGCCGCACCCGCGTGGCGCTGAAGAGCCCCCTGACCACGCCGGTGGGCGAGGGTTTCAGTTCGATCAACGTCGCCCTGCGTCGCCATTTCGACCTGTACGCGAACGTGCGCCCGGCCAAGTCGTTCCCCAACACCAAGTCACGCTTCCCCAGCGGCGTTGACCTGATCACGGTGCGCGAGAACACCGAGGGCGCCTATATCGGCGAAGGCCAGTCGGTCTCGGAAGACGGCGAAACCGCGCTGCTCACGCAGAAGATCACCCGCAAGGGTTCGGAACGCATCGTGCGCTATGCCTTCGACCTGGCACGCAAGACCGGCCGCAAGAAAGTCACCGTGGTGCACAAGGCCAACATCCTGAAATCGACCTCGGGCCTGTTCCTGAAGGTCGCGCGCGAAGTGGCGGCGCTGTACCCCGACATCCAGTGCAACGAGATGATCGTGGACAACACCTGCATGCAGCTGGTGATGCGTCCGGAACAGTTCGACATCATCGTCACCACCAACCTGTTCGGCGACATTATTTCCGACCTGTGCGCGGGCCTGGTCGGTGGCCTCGGTCTCGCCCCGGGCGCCAACATTGGTGCAGACGCGGCCATCTTCGAAGCGGTGCACGGCTCCGCGCCGGACATCGCCGGCAAGGGCATCGCCAACCCGTGCGCACTGCTGCTGGGTGCGGCGCAGATGCTGGACCACATCGGCCAGCCGGAAAACGCCGAGCGCCTGCGCAAGGCCATCGTGGCTACGCTGGAAGCCAGGGATTCGCTGACCCCGGACCTGGGCGGCGAGGGCAGCACCATGTCCTTCGCCAAGGCGATCGCAAGCCGGGTCTGATCCTTTCCGGCAAACGCTGCAAACAGACGGGACGCGCAGCGTCCCGTTTTTGTTCGTGCGTGTCCTGAAAATGCGGCTGGAAGCGGGCAACGATGCCAAGGACAATCGCACGCTCGTGTTGTTCAACCCGGACTTGCCTTGATGAATCCCCGTCCCAGCGCCGTGGCGCTGACCCCCTTGCTGCTTTTTCTGGCGTTGTTCTTCGGCGCCGGCCTGTACTTCACCGCGCAAGGCAACCCGATGGGGTTCTACCAGCTGCATGCGCCAGTGGCGATCCTGCCCGCGCTGGCATTGGGCTTGTGGATCGCGCACCGGCGTCGGGTGAAGGCGATGGACACCCTGCTGGCGGGCATGGGCGATTCCAACATCATCCTGATGTGTTTGATCTTCCTGCTGGCGGGCGCTTTCGCCATGGTCACCAAGCAGATCGGGGCAGTGGATGCGGTGGTCTCGCTGGGCGTGGGCGCATTGCCACCGGCGTTGATCCTGCCGGGCCTGTTCCTGGTGGCCGGTTTCCTGTCACTGGCGGTGGGCACGTCGATGGGCACCATCGCCGCGGTCACGCCGATCGCGCTGGGGGTTTCCGACGCGGCGGGCATTGATCGCGCGCTGGTGATCGGCGCGGTGATCGGCGGGGCGACCTTCGGCGACAACCTGTCGGTCATATCCGACACGGCCATCGCCGCGGCACGTACGCAAGGTTGTTCAGTGCGGCAGAAATTCCGCGAAAACCTGAAGATCGCCCTGCCTGCCGCGCTGATCACGCTGGTGGTGCTGGCGGTAGTCGGTGATGCCTCCCCCGTGGAATCGGTGGAGTACGCCTCGCCGTGGCTGGTGCTGCCTTATGTACTGGTCCTGGTGCTGGCGGTGATCGGCCTGGACGTGCTGGTGGTGCTGAGCATTGGCCTGGTGGTGGCGGGACTGTTCGGTTATCTCGCGGGACAGGATTACGGCATGGCTGCGTTTGCCGGCGACATCTATGCGGGTTTCGAAAGCGTGGTGGAAATCACCTTGCTCGCCTTGTTCATCGGCGGCCTGGGTGCCTTGATCAAGGCCAGCGGCGGCCTGGACTGGCTGGCTGCACAGATCTCGCGCATCGCGCGTGGCAACAGCGGGCGGCGCACTGGCGAATGGAGCATTGCGGCGCTGGCGACCGTGACCAACATCTTCACCGCCAACAACACCGTGGCGATCCTGATCAGCGGCAGCGTGGCGCGCGACATCGCCGAACGCCATGACGTGCCGCCTGCGCGCGCCGCCAGCCTGCTGGATATCTTCGTCTGCAGCGTGCAAAGCCTGCTGCCCTACGGTGCGCAGATCCTGCTGGCGGCATCGCTGGCCGGGCTTTCGCCGCTGGTACTGGTAGGCAAGACGCACTACTGCTGGTTCCTGGTCGCCGTGACCATCCTGTTCATGCTGATGCCACACCGGCGATCCACGGTGACATCGACTTCGCCAGCCTGATGCGGCAGGGGCCACAAACAAAAACGGGGCGCAACGCGCCCCGTTTTCTGTTGCATGTACCGATGCGTCTCAGCGCGAATTCAATTTCGACAACAGGCGCAGAAACTCCAGGTACAACCAGACCAGCGTGACCATCAGGCCGAACGCGCCGTACCACTCCATGTACTTCGGCGCGCCCTGTTCGACGCCGGTTTCGATGAAGTCGAAGTCCAGCACCAGGTTCATGGCCGCGATCACGATCACGAACAGGCTGAAGCCGATGCCGACGATGCCGGACTCATGGATCAACGGGATGTTGATGTTGAAGAAACCCAGGATGATCGTGGCCAGGTAGACGATGGCAATGCCGCCGGTGGCCGCGACCACGCCCATCTTGAATTTCTCGGTGGCTTTGATCAGGCCGGTGCGGTACGCCATCAGCATCGCGAACAGCGTGCCCATGGTCAGCATCACCGCCTGCAGCACGATGCCTTCGTACAGGTGGCTGTAGACCACCGAGATCGCACCCAGGAAGAAGCCTTCCACCAACGCGTACAGCGGCGCGGTGATCGGCGCCCACTGCTTCTTGAAGATGGTGACCATGGCCAGCACCAGGCCGCCAATCAGGCCGCCCCACAGGTACAGGCCTGCGCCCACCACGCCGCCCTCCGGGGTGATCTCGATCTGGCTCCACGCAAACGCGGCCGTCATCACGCACAGCAGCAGCAGGACGCCGGTCTTGTTGGCGGTGCCAGCCAGGGTCATGGCGTTGTTGTCGCCTGCCACCACCGCGCCGGTGCCCAGGTCGAGGAAGGTGGATTCTTGCAATGCCGGGTTGCCGCTCTGCCTCATGTTGCCTTCTCCATCGATATCGGACCGCAGTCCCCAAGGCCTTCAGGATAGCCCATGCCTATCATGGAGGCATGACGGTTCACGGTACGGGTTGGTTTGACAGCAGGCGCGCAGGTTCCGACAATACGCGGCCTTGTTGGCTGGTACGGCAATGCGGGCCCGAGTCGGGGTATAGCGCAGTCTGGTAGCGCATCTGGTTTGGGACCAGAGGGTCGGGGGTTCGAATCCCTCTACCCCGACCACTTCAGATGCCGCGGCACCAGGTTTCATAGGTTGGATGCGACACTCCCGATCGAGCGCCCGTAGCTCAACCGGATAGAGCACCGGCCTTCTAAGCCGGCGGTTACAGGTTCGAGTCCTGTCGGGCGCGCCACTGGGGTATGTTGTCGCTGTAGTTCGTGTTTATGGTGGATGTAGCTCAGTTGGTTAGAGCACCGGATTGTGATTCCGGGGGTCGCGGGTTCAAATCCCGTCTTCCACCCCAACGACAGATTTGCGATTAGATTCAATAGGTTAGACCGGGTCGAGACCCTCTGTTTAGGTCACCTGTTTAGGTCACCTCCGAAAGCCTCAAGGGAAGCCTTGGGGCTTTCTTGCGTCTAGGCGACCGGCAGGTCGAGCTTCACGCCGTAATGGCCCCTATCTGACTGGGACCGATGCCAGCCCCCCACGACCATCGCGTCGCATTTCCCAATCAGGCTCCTATGGCCGGCGTTTGCGAGCTGACTTCGATACGACCGCGCATCATCCCGCGATAGGTAGCCAACCGTAGTCCCGGCAATCTCCACCCTCACAGCCTTCTTGTCGAAGCGGTTGTCATCCTCCAAGTAGAGGAACGCCTCCACCCGCAGTGACGCAGCTTCCTCAGTGCGACCCCCGCAGAGCGCCTCAAGCTGATCTTGGTAGTGAGACTCGCCGACTATGTCGAACTCATAGCGCCCGGTTCCCCGAAGCTGGCCTATTGGAGTGTCCGCGTCAGGCGCATTTCCCCCGCCTCTGCGGTAGACGAAAAACCAGACGCACGCCGCGCCAATCAGCAACACCATGAGTATCGACATAGGTCGTCCTCTCCTAGCAGCCGGCGATGCCGAGTGCCTTAGCTGCGCTGCACTTCATGGCGTAGGG
>CALCNV010000170.1 GCA_937897645.1 uncultured Lysobacteraceae bacterium | reverse complement strand
GGAGGCGATTTCCGCCAGCAGGATGCCGTCGGTCATGAACTTGATGCGGGTGTCATCGCCCACCTGGTCATTGAAACGCACCTGGAAACCGACCGCGCCGCCGACAGGCGTATTGAGTTCTTCGGCTACGCGTCGTGCGACCGCGCGCGCGGCGATCCGCCTGGGCTGGGTGCAGCCGATCATTCCCGCGACGCCGCGACCGGCCGCCAGGCAGAGCTTCGGAAGCTGCGTGGTCTTGCCGGATCCGGTTTCGCCCGCGATAACGACCACCGGATGCGCGCGGATCAAGGCGACGATCTGCTCGGCCTCGCGCGCGATCGGCAGGGTGTCATCCAGGGTCACGCGTGGTGCGGAATCGGCACGGATCGCACGGCGCCCGCTGGAATCAGCCAAAGCCTGCTCGAAAGCCGTGCGCGACGCAGGATCCGCAGGGCGCGACTGCCAGCGCGACCACAGCCCGTGCAAGCGCCCGCGATCACGGGTCAGCGCGCCATCGATGGCGCGACGTGCAGCGGACAGGTCTGGGGAGTCGGCGTTTTTGGCGGACATTGATCAGGAAATGTGAAGCTTCGGATTACACGACATGGGTTAGTCTGTTCATTGTCGTCTATTCCACCTGAAAGGAGCCCCCGATGGCCAAGACCAAGAGCAAGACCAGCACGCCCAAGCGCGCCAAGTCCGATTCCAAGCCAGCAGTGAAGACTCCCGCCGCCACCAAGCTGGCTGCCGCGGCTCCCAGCGCACCGCACATCGACATCGGCATCAACACCAGCGATCGCAAGAAGATCGCCGATGGCCTGTCGCGCTTCCTGGCCGACAGCTACACCCTGTACCTGAAGACCCACAACTTCCACTGGAACATCACCGGCGCGATGTTCAATTCGCTGCACACCATGTTCGAGACCCAGTACACCGAGCAATGGACCGCGCTGGACGAAATCGCCGAACGCATCCGCGCGCTGGGCTTCAACGCGCCGGGTTCGTACCGCGAGTTCGTTGCGCTGTCGTCGATCCCGGAAGAACCCGGCCTGACCAACAGCGCCGACTGGCACGAAATGGTGCGCCAGCTGGTGGTCGGCAACGAAGCCGTGTGCCGCACCGCGCGCAAGGTACTGGACATCGCCGACGACGCCGACGACGCCCCCACCGAGGACCTGCTGACCCAGCGCCTGCAGACGCATGAGAAGTATGCGTGGATGCTGCGGTCGCTGTTGCAGTAAGGCAGTCGCTTCAGGCAAACCCAGCTCCCCCTCTCCCTTTATGGGAGAGGGTGCCCGAAGGGCGGGAGAGGGTGCGCCGAAGACGATTCACGTACTCGCCTTGATGTTGCCGAAGACTTAGAGCCAAAGCACGCAAGCTTCGCTTGCGCTCCCCTCTCCTGCCCGTTGGGCATCCTCTCCCACAAGGGGAGAGGAGAAGCATCGGTAGCACTCGTTTCCCTCACTGAGTACCGTCGCTATTTCCGTATATGAAGCAGGCCTATTCCCATAGGCCCACGCGGCAATGCCCGTGCAGTAAGGAAGCCAAACCCCTACAGCCCCACTTGACCGCCCTGCTACCCTAACCACATGCAGGAATCACCCCACGCACTGCTCCACCGTGTCTTCGGCCATGCCGAATTCCGCGGGCCGCAGCAGGACATCATCGAACACATCGCCGCTGGCAACGACGCACTGGTGCTGATGCCCACCGGCGGTGGCAAGTCGCTGTGTTACCAGGTGCCGGCGCTGTTGCGCGAAGGCGTTGGCGTGGTGGTGTCGCCACTGATCGCACTGATGCAGGACCAGGTGGAAGCGCTGCGCCAGGTCGGCGTGCGCGCCGAGTTCCTCAACTCCACGCTGGATGCCGAATCCGCATCGCGCGTGGAGCAAGCGATGCTCGCTGGCGAACTGGACCTGCTGTATGTCGCCCCGGAGCGCCTGCTGACCCAGCGTTTCCTGTCGTTGCTTGACCGTTCGGCCATCGCCCTGTTCGCAATCGACGAAGCGCACTGCGTCTCGCAATGGGGCCACGATTTCCGCCGCGAGTACCGCGAACTCACCGTGTTGCACGAGCGCTGGCCCGAAGTCCCGCGCATCGCATTGACCGCGACCGCCGACCCGCCGACCCAGCGTGAAATCGCCGAGCGCCTGCAACTGGAAGACGCGCGACGTTTCGTAAGCTCGTTTGATCGTCCCAACATCCGCTACAACGTGGTGCAGAAAGACAACGGCAAGCGCCAGTTGCTTGAGTTCCTCGGCGCGCACCGCGACGAAGCCGGCATCGTCTATTGCCTGTCTCGCAAGAAAGTCGAGCAGACTGCTGAATTCCTGTGCGAGCAGGGCGTCAAGGCACTGCCCTACCACGCCGGACTCGATGCCGAAGTACGCGCCAGCAACCAGCGCCGCTTCCTGCGCGAGGACGGCGTGGTGATGGTGGCCACCATCGCCTTCGGCATGGGCATCGACAAGCCGGACGTGCGTTTTGTTGCGCATACCGACCTGCCGAAATCCCTGGAAGGCTATTACCAGGAGACCGGTCGCGCCGGTCGCGACGGCGAACCCGCCGAAGCCTGGCTCTGCTACGGACTGGGCGACATGGTGCTGCTGAAGCAGATGATCGAGCAGTCGGAGGCAGGCGAAGAACGCAAGCAGCTGGAGCGGCGCAAGCTGGACCAGTTGCTGGGCTACTGCGAATCCATGCAGTGTCGCCGCCAGGTGCTGTTGGCCGGTTTCGGTGAAACCTACCCGAATGCCTGCGGCAACTGCGACAACTGCCTGCAACCTTCCGCCAGTTGGGATGCCACGCTGGCAGCGCAGAAGGCGCTCAGCTGCGTGTACCGCACCGGCCAGCGCTTCGGTGCCGCGCACCTGATCGACGTGTTGCGTGGCAGCGAGGGCGAGCGCATCCAGCAATTCGGGCACGACAAGCTCAGCACCTATGGCATCGGCAGGGACCTGGATGCGAAATCATGGCGCGGCGTGTTCCGTCAGCTGGTTGCGGCCGGTCTTCTGGAAGTGGATACCGAAGCCTTCGGCGGCCTGCGCCTGACCGATGCCAGCCGCGCGGTGCTGACGGGCAAGCAGCAAGTCGTACTGCGCAAGGAACTGCCGTCGAAGACCGAGCGTACCCGCGACCGCGGCCCTCGCACCGGCGTGCCAGTGCAACCCGGCGATCTGCCGTTGTTCGGCGCACTGCGTGACCTGCGCGCGCTGCTGGCACGCGAGCAGAACGTGCCGGCCTACGTGATCTTCCACGACAGCACCCTGCGCAATATTGCCGAACAGCGTCCCGGCAGCATGGACGAACTGGGCAAGGTCGGCGGCATCGGCGGGGCCAAGCTGGAACGCTACGGACAACAGGTGCTGGACGCGGTACGGGCAATGGGCTGAGGGTCGCATTGCCGTCGAATGGGTGGCGTGCTATCAAGCCCACTGGACCCATCTGGACGTCACCACATGCGCATGGCTTCTGCACTTTCGCTGGTCCTGCTGCTGGCAGGTTGCGCATCGCTGCCGCAGCGCATGGAATTGGCCAATGAGTCCGCCGCGCCACCCGCGACCAGCGGCAAGCTGGCCGAACTCGTAGTCCCCGCAGAACAGCGCCATCCGGATCATTCCGGTTTCCATCTGGTCAGCACCGGCACCGAGGCCTACGCCGTGCGCGCCTTCAGCGCACAGGGTGCCGCCAAAAGCCTGGATATCCAGACCTATATCTGGCACGCCGACATGACCGGCAAGATGCTGGCACTGCAGGCCTTGAAGGCTGCGGACCGCGGCGTGCGCGTGCGGATTCTTGTCGATGACCTGGATGCGCGTGCGAAGAACAACGGGTTTGCAGCCCTTGATGCGCATCCCAACATCGAAGTCAGGCTGTTCAACCCGATGGCCAGCCGCAGTGGTGCATTGAGCAAGGCTGGCGAGTTCGGCACCAGCTTCGCGCGCCTCAATCACCGCATGCACAACAAGAGCTGGATCGCCGACAACCGCATCGCCCTGGTGGGTGGCCGCAACCTGGGTGATGAATATTTTGATGCGCATGACGGTATCAATTTCGTCGACCTGGACCTGCTGATGGCCGGCCCGGTGGTGACCCAGGTCAGCAGCAATTTCGATCGTTTCTGGAACTCGCCCTCCAACTATCCGATCGCACAGCTCGCGCCCGAGGCCGCCACCGACGCAGCACTGGTGCAACTTCGCGGCGTACTGGACCAGGCCGCCATTGATCTTCGCAGCAGCCCCTACGCGCAGATCCTGCGTGACGACGTGAACGTGCAGGACCTTCTGGATGGCGAAACCAGGCTGTACTGGAGCAAGCAGTGGAAGTTCGTCAGCGACGCTCCCATGAAGGCGACCTTGCCCATGGCGGATCGCTCCGAGGTGCTCAAGGTGCTGGTGCCGGCCATGCGCGGCGCCGGGCGCGAATTGCGCCTGATTTCCCCGTACTTCGTTCCCGGCGAAATGGGTACGGAGCTTCTGGTCGAAGGCGCGAAGAGCAGCCGCAACGTACTGATCCTGACCAACTCGCTGGCCGCGAACGACGTGGCTGCGGTACACGGCGGCTACATGGAATACCGCCCGGCCCTGTTGAAGGGCGGCGTGCAGTTGTGGGAACTGAAGCCCACTGGCAATGCGCCGTCTAAGTTCAGCCTGGGCGGATACTCCGGTTCCAGCCTGCACACCAAGGCCATGATCGTGGATGCCGACACGGTGTTCGTGGGTTCCTACAACCTGGATCCGCGCTCTACGTCACTCAACAGCGAACAAGGCGTGCTGGTGTCGCACCCGGTGCTCGCCGAGCAACTGACGCGTATCTTCGAGCGCCAGATCTCGCCGCAGCGCGCGTGGAAAGTCAGCGTTGATGACAAGGGCACCGTGTGGACCGACGGCACCCAGATCTTCCGCAAAGAACCGGATGCACCGACCTCGCGGCGTTTCATGGCCTGGTTGATGAAGGTGCTGCCGGTTGAATCGCAGCTCTAGGCTAGATTGGATCCAGCATGCGACTTCAACGCAACCATGACCGGGTTCTACCCCACTAAAACGGACACTTCAGATAAGCCTCATCATGGGGCAGGAGGAGTGTTATGCGACAGAGAAGAAAGTTCAGCGAAGAGTTCAAGCGTGAGGCGGTCGGTCTAACGCACCAGCCCGACGCCAACATCAGCCAGATTGCCCAGGACTTGGGGATTGGGTCCAACCTGCTCTGGCGATGGCGCCGGGAGTTGGCGTCCGGCACCAAGAAGCCCTTCCCCGGCGCAGGCGTGTCGCGTGACCAGGAGCTGCTGGCACTCAAGCGCGAGTTGGCCCGGGTAAAGAAGGAGCGGGATTTTTTACGCGATGCGGCGGCGTTCTTCGCCAAGGAATCGTCTTGAGGTACGAGGCGATCCGACGTCACCGCAATCAGTACCCGGTTCGACTGATGTGCCGATGCCTGAAGGTGTCGCCCAGTGGCTTCCATGCCTGGTGCACGCGCACGCCCAGTGCCCGGGCCCAGGACAACGCACGCCTGCTGGCGAAGATCCATCAGCAGCATGCCGACAGCGATGGTGTGATGGGCGCACCACGCATGCACGAGGAACTGGGCTACGAGGGCGAGACGGCCAGCTTGAACCGCATTGCCCGGCTCATGTCCGGGGCCGGCTTGTTCGGCGTGCCGCAGAAGCGGCGCTGGCGGAACAAGCCCAGCGGTGTGCGGCCGGCGTATGTACGCAACCACCTGGAGCGCGACTTCGAGGCCTTGGAGCCGAATACCAAGTGGGTGGTGGATATCACCTTCATCCGCACCGGCGAGGGCTGGCTCTACCTGTGCGCGGTGCTGGATCTGTTCTCGCACAAGATCGTGGGCTGGTCGATGTCCTCGGTGCAGGACCGACACCTGGTGCTCAAGGCGGTGATGATGGCGTGCTGGCAACGTCCACATCGCAGTCCGGTGATCCTGCACTCGGACCGCGGCACCCAGTTCACCAGCGCGGACTACCAGCAGTTCCTCAAAGACCACCAGCTCACC
>CALCNV010000169.1 GCA_937897645.1 uncultured Lysobacteraceae bacterium | reverse complement strand
GCGGAAATACCCAGGAACGACGCCGCCGACATGTAGTCGCCGGCAATGGCCAGGCCATTCTGGAAGCCGGTGATGCCGCCGCCCGCCGTGTAGAAATCGGACGCCGACTTGGTCTTGCTGGCGGCCCACTTGGTGATCCACAGCGTGCCGATGACGAACACGGCGAACATGCTGATCGCCGTCCAGTTGGTCGGTTGCTTGTCGACTTGCCCCAGGTCGCCGCCGGCGGCCAGGGCGACGTTCGCCGACAGCAGCGCGGTCAACGCGACGAAATACTTGAAGGAGGATTTCATGCGTCGGCATCCTTCAGGATTTCAGCGGTCAGGCGGTCGTACTCGCTGTTGGCGCGGTACACGTAGATGCCGGTGATGAGGACCGTGAACACGATCACCCCGAATGCGATCGGGATGCCGATGCTGGTCACGCCGTCGCCGATGGGCTGGGCAAGGAAGGCCTTGTCGAACGCGATCAGGCCGATGAAGCCGTAATAGACCAGCAGCATCAGCACGGTCAGCGTCCAGCCCAGCCGGTTCCGCTTGCGCCTGAGTTCGTGGTACTTGGGATTGGCCTCGATGCGGGCCACGATGGCATCCGCGGCGGTCTGCTCGTCACTCATTGGGGCGGTCTCCGGTTTGCACAGGCAGGATGAGATGCGCGCGGCAGGCAATCATGCCCGCGCACGGTTCGATGGAGCGGCTAACGAGGCTGGACATGCGTGTTTCCCTCCCAGGAATGGCGCTTACAGCAGTCAGTGGCAGATGGGTGCAACGCTAAGGTTAGCGGATGCCGTGGCAAACGAATGCCGCCGACACCGTGGTTGGATCAGAAGCTGTACTTTGTGGTGAATTGCACGCGGGTGATGTCGCCCTTCGCGCCACTTTCGATCTCACGCTGGCCGAACATCAGTTCCGCGCCCACGTCGACCTTCGGCAACGGCGAGTAGAACACGTTCGCGCGCACGCTCTGCACGCTGCGGGTCGCGGCCAACCCGGTGAGTGCCGCATCATTGTCGTAGTCGCTGCGCGCGAAGATCACGTTGCTGCGCAGCTTCGGGCTGAAGGCATGGCGCCAGCCCACGTAGCCGGCCAGCACGCCGGTGGTGTCCAGGCTGCCGTCGCTGGCATCCAGCACGCCATCGCCGGTGATGCCCAGGCCGATGTAGCGGGCGATGCCTTCGCCTCCGGTCAGTTGGTAGTGCAGGGTGTCGTTGCTGCCCATCGACCACTTGCCGCCCACGGTCAGGCCGCCGGCGAAACTGCTGTCGTCATAGCCGGGGCGATCCACTTTCAACTGGCGTGCCAGTGCGCCGATGCCGAACGTGCCCCAGTCACCCTTCCAGCCGTAGCGCAGGGTCAGGTCAGGCAGGGCGCCACGGTCGGAAGACGTGCTGCCGACCAGGGTGGTCTCGGGATTTTCCAGCGCCACGCTGAAACCGCCCTGGGTGTAGCGGATCTGCGCCTGGCGCACGAAGATCACGCCGTCGGTCGGGCCGACGAAATCCGCTGCTTCCGGAATCGAACCCGGGTCCATGAAGTTGGACCAGGTTTGTCCGGCCAGCCAGTGGTTCCAGTACATGTAGGCGTGGCGCAAGGTCACGCCGTAGGTATTGGTGGCGGCCTGGTTGCCCAGCGCGCCGCCGAAGAAATCCATTTCCACGAACGCGCCCATCTTGTCGCCGTTGTCGGTCACGCTGTCCACGCCCAGGTTGAAGCGCGAGAACTTGGCGTGCGCGTTGGTGTCAACGCCGGAACGCGCGCCACCCACGGGCGTCTGCCCGGGCAGGTACAGCGCACGCCCGGTGGCGTCATCGGCCAACTGGCCATCGCCGGTCCGGGTGGCCAGGAAGTCGGCCTTGATGAAGCCGCCCACCTTGAACGTGGTGCCGGGTACTGCGCCCGGGGTGATGCTGACCGCCTGGATGCGTTGCTTGCCGGCGGGCACGCGCGCGGCCTCGGCGGCCTGCACGGTCTTGACCTCGGTCACCTGCGCCTGGGTTTCGGTGAGCACCGCCTGTTGCTGCTGCTGCGAAGCCAGCAAGGCCTGCACCTGTTGCTCCAGCTGGGCAACGCGTGCTTCCAGTGCCTTCTCCTTCGCGGTTTCGGCGAACGCCACGCCCGGCGCGATCAGCGCGATGAACAATGCGGTGGCCAAGGGCCGGCGTGACAGTGATGCGATGCGTGTGCGCATTATCCCTCTCCGATAATGGATGGCCGTGCAGGGAAGACGGCTGCAGGGCAGGCTGCGCGTTGCAGGCGGGCGCGCCTATTCGCCATTAGTCGAAGCTGCGTCGCAATCGCCCCGCGTGGCGGTGGCATTACGACCATCGTCTAAGTCGGATGCTGCGACGCAGTACGCCCGGATGCGTCACACTCGCGCTGTCACTGCACAGGGCCGCAATCCGCCCGCAGTGCGGTTCATCTGCTTACATCGATAGTTGCCGGGAGGGCACCATGTCTGATCTCTATCCAGTAAAACCGGAATTCGCCGCGCAATCGCGCATCGACCGCGATGCCTACCAGCGCGCGTATCGCGAATCCATCGAGCAACCGGAAAAATTCTGGGGCAAGGCCGCCGAACGCCTTGACTGGATCCGCAAGCCGACCCGCATCAAGGATGTCAGCTACGCGCTGGAAGACTTCCGCATCCACTGGTATGCCGACGGAATCTTGAATGCCAGCGTGAATTGCCTGGACCGGCAGCTGGCCACGCGTGGCGACAAGACCGCGATCCTGTTCGAACCCGATGGCCCTGACAGTCCGTCGTATGCGGTGACCTACCGCGAACTGTACGAACGCGTGTGCAAGCTCGGCAATGCGCTGCGCAGCCTCGGCATCCAGAAAGGCGATCGCGTCACCATCTACCTGCCGATGATTCCCGACGCGGCCGTGGCCATGCTGGCCTGCGCGCGCATTGGTGCGATCCACTCGGTGGTGTTCGGTGGCTTCGCCGCCAATTCAATCGCCGATCGCGTGGCCGACTGCGGCACCAAGCTCATCATCACCGCCGACGAAGGCCTGCGCGGTGGCAAGAAAGTGCCATTGAAAGCCAACGTGGACGCTGCGCTGAAACTGCCGGGTACCAACACGGTCGAAACGGTCCTCGTCGTGCGCCACACCGGCGGCGCCGTGGACATGCAGATGCCGCGTGATCGCTGGTTCAATGCGGTGGTGGATTCGCAACCGGCCGAATGCGCGCCCGAACCGATGGACGCGGAAGATCCGCTGTTCATCCTCTACACCTCCGGCTCCACCGGCAAGCCCAAGGGCGTGCTGCACACCACCGGCGGCTACCTG
>CALCNV010000168.1 GCA_937897645.1 uncultured Lysobacteraceae bacterium | reverse complement strand
TAGGCCTACCGCCAGCGTTCACTCTGAGCCAGGATCAAACTCTTCACTTAAAACTACTTAGCCCGAAGGCCAATGCTTTGAATGCAGATCGTCTGATCACAAGCTTTACGTATCGCTTGCATTTCTACAATTGACAAGATGCTCATGAATCGAACGTCTGCAAGATGGACAGCTAGTCCTTCCTGCAGGCGCCCACACAAGTCACCTGCGCACACTGTCAAAGAGCTTCGAAGTTGGCCTCAGCGCCTTCCTCGTTGACCCCGTCGTTTCCGTCGAGGTGAGCCGCACATTATGCGGAGTGTTTCTGGAAGCGTCAACATCTTTTTCAAGATTTTTCGCTTCCCTCGTTTCGATCATTGCCGGTTGGCGCCGATGTGTCCGAGTGAGCCGCCCATTATAGGGGGCTTTCGGGGAACGTCAACACCTCGTTTCGAGGGTTTTCGTATCCGCCCCGGCCGCCAGAGGCTGCGAGGGGGGCGAATTATGGGCGGCGAAACTTCTTTTGGGAAGGGGTAGATTGAAATAATTTTGTGCTTCGCGACAGAAGGCAGCTGCGGCAAGGGTTTCGGGTTTTCGATGGTCCACAATCGGCCATTCTTCAATTTGCCAGGAGCTCCTTTTGACCATTCTTGCCGGCGACACCATCAATGCACGCCTCCAATCCATGACTCCGGCGGGCTCGGGGCTGCAGATTCCACCCGCCTGCCTGCTGGATATGCAGGGGGAACCGCTGGAATACGAGGAAGGCGTGTCCCTGAGCGTGCGTTTCCCGGTGCTGCCGCGCTACGCGAATCCGCTGGGACACATGCAGGGCGGCTATATCGTGGCCGCACTGGACAACACGCTGGGGCCGTTTTCGTACCTGATCGCGCCGCCCAGCGTCACCAGCGCCCTGAATACCCAGTACCTGCGGCCGGTGACGGCCGATACGGCCTTCATTACCTGTATTGCACGATTGTCGGAGCGCACGCGCGGCACGCTCTATCTGACAGGCGAGGCACGCAACCCGGAAGGGAAGATCGTGGCCTTGTGCCAGGCGACTTGTCAGATTCTGGCAAGTAAGGCGGGCTGAGTCGCTACAACTGGGGCGGCGAAGCCGGCTTTCCGACGTATTCCGCCAAGAGCGTCGGGGCTTAAGCCCCTCCCACAGTTGCAGCCAAGTCCACTGGCATCCGCTCGGACTATGTGATCGATCAGCCCACCAACAAACGCACGCGGGCGAAGTTGCGCTTGCCGACCTGCAAAACGCCTTCAAAACCCGGGTTGAAATGGGTTTGCGGGTCTTCCACCACGGCGCCATCCACGCGGACGGCGCGCTCCTTGAGCTTGCGGGTGGCCTCGGCGTTGCTGGGCGTGATGCCTGCGGCCGTCAGCAAGGCGGCGATGCGCAGGCCTTCGGCCGGGACGCTGACGTCCTGCAGTGGCAATAGAGAGGTGTCGCCTTCGCCGCGCACCACGGCGTGCCACCCGGCGATGGCCAGCTCGGCCTGTGCGGCATCGTGGAAGCGGGCCGCCAGCTCGCGCGCCAGGCGCAGCTTGATGTCGCGGGGATTGAGCGTGCCGGCGGTGACCTCGCCCTTGAGCGATGCCACTTCCGCCATGCTGATATCGAAGCTGAGCAGCTCGATCCAGCGCCACATCAGTTCGTCGCCGATCTTCATGGTCTTGGTGACGATGTCGATGGCGGGCTCGCTGATGCCGATGTAGTTGCCCAGCGACTTGGACATCTTGTTGACGCCGTCCAGGCCTTCCAGCAGCGGCATGGTCAGCACGATCTGCGGAGGCTGGCCATAGTGTTCCTGCAGGCCTCGCCCCATCAGCAGGTTGAATTTCTGGTCGGTGCCGCCCAGCTCCAGGTCCGCTTTCAGCGCAACCGAGTCGTAACCCTGCACCAGCGGATACAGGAACTCATGCAAGGCGATGGATTGCTGCGCCGCGTAGCGCTTGGCGAAGTCGTCGCGCTCCAGCATGCGTGCCACGGTGTGCTGGCCGGCCAGCTTGATCATGTCGGCCGCGGACATCTGCCCGAACCATTCGGAATTGAAGCGCAACTCGGTCTTTTCGCGGTCCAGCACCTTGAACACCTGGTCGGCATAGGTGCGGGCGTTGGCGTCCACGTCCTCGCGGGTCAGCGGCTTGCGGGTGGCGTTCTTGCCGGAGGGGTCGCCGATCATGCCGGTGAAGTCGCCGATCAGGAAAATCACCTGGTGCCCCAGGTCCTGGAACTGGCGCATCTTGTTGAGCAGGACCGTATGGCCGATATGCAGGTCAGGCGCGGTCGGGTCAAAGCCCGCCTTGATGCGCAAAGGCCGGCCCAGGGCAAGGCGCGCGGCCAATTCCTCGCGCTTGAGGATTTCATCGGTACCGCGGCCAATCAGTTCAAGAGCTGCTGCGTGGGGCAAGAGTGTGATTCCGGTGCAGGGGGCGCCGTGACGGCAATGCCCGTGGAGGTGAACAAAGTTAAACCAAAGTTAATTGTCCCGCCAGTCGAAAAAGCCAATCTGGTCAAGGGTTTGACGCGAACATTTAGTGTGATTATGGTACCGCGATTGGGTCCGCCGTCTGGGCCCCGGGGATGACCATAGATGCAAGCACACGGTGACGGCCACGGCCGCAAGCAGCGCTTCAAGGAACGCCTGGAGATCCTTCGCGACTCCGCGCTGCACCGTCAAGTAAGGGAACACCTGTCCGCAGGCCGATGGACGCGCCGGCAGTGGATCCACGCCAGCCTGTTCACCACCATCGGCATCATGGTGGCCACCATCGTGCCGGGTTTCTCCACCGCGATGCAGGTACCGGTGAGCGAACCGCACGCTGTACTTCCCCTGCACCTGCCGCAATTGTCCAACGAGAAACAGACCGGGATCGCCGGCGACAGCTGGCAGATCGTCAAGGTCCGGCCGGGGCAGACCCTGGGCTCCATCTTCAAGGAGCTGGGCATTCCCAAGGACACCATGCAATTGCTGCTCAAGGACAAGGACGCCAAGGCCGCGCTGACCCGTCTCAAGCCGGGCAGCCAGCTGGCCTTCGACCTTCCGGTGAACGGCCAATTGCGGGCATTGCGTTATGACCGCGATGCGGACCATCGCGTGGAGTTGTCGCTGTCCGGCGACACCGTCAAGGAAAAGGTCATCGCCCGCGAAAGCACCACGCGCACGGTGGTGTTGAGCGGCAAGGTGGGACGTTCGTTGAATCGCTCCGCGCGCAAGGCCGGCCTGACCAACGCCAACATCAACTCGCTCACCGACGAAATCTTCAAGTACGACATCGACTTCGATTCCGACCTGGACGCCGACGACCGCTTCAGCGTGCTGGTGGAGCAGACCTGGCGCGAAGGCGAGCTGGTCAGCACCAGCCCGGTGATGGCGGCCACGTTCACCGTTGATCGCAAACTGCATTCGGGCTTCCGTTACGCCCGCCCGGGCAGCAAGCCGGAATACTTCACCGCCCAGGGCCGGCCGTTGAAGAAGACCTTCATCCGCATGCCGATTCCCTACGCACGCCTCAGCTCCAAGTTCGGCGCGCGCCGCCACCCGGTGCTGGGCAGCATGCGCATGCACAAGGGCGTGGATTACGCCGCTTCCAGCGGCACGCCGATCATGGCGGCCGGCGATTCACGGGTGGAGTTCGTCGGCTGGCAGCGTGGCTACGGCAACACGGTGATCCTCAACCATGGCCGCGGTTACACCACTTTGTACGGACACATGTCGCGCACCGCCAAACTGCGCAAGGGCCAGAGCGTGCCGCAGGGCACGGTGATCGGCTACGTGGGTTCGACCGGCATGTCCACCGGCCCGCACCTGCATTACGAATTCCGCGTCAATGGCGTGCACCGCAACCCGCTGTCCATCACCATGCCGCCGCCGGAACCGCTGGCCGGCGCGCAACTGGCCGCCTACCGCACGCAGACCTCGAATGCGCTGGCACGCATCCGCACGGTGGAAAACATCATCTACGCCGACATCGAGCCGGCGGCCGAACCGAAGCTGGTGGCGTCGGCGGCCAAGCCCACCAAGAAAAAGTAAGCCACGCGCATTCGTAGGAGCGGGCCCTGCCCGCGATGCTTTTGACTTGGAGATTCGTAGGTCCGGGCTTGCCCGGATGCTCCCGATCTTCACGAAAAGCATCCGAGCAAGCTCGGACCTACAAACGAGCTGAGCATCGCGGGCAGGGCCCGCTCCTACACCTCTCCGGCATGCGCTAACCTTGGCCGGATGAATTCTTCCGTTTCAGAACGCCCGATCTACCTTGGCCTGATCTCAGGCACCAGCGCCGATGGCATCGATGCCGCGTTGGTGCGTTTCGAACCCCATTGCGAACTGGTCTTTGGCCGCACGTACCCGTGGGACGACGGCCTGCGTTCACGCCTGATCGCCTTGGGCCAGGGCGGAGAAGCCTCTTCGCTGGACGAACTGGGCGCACTCGACACCACCCTCGCCCGCGCTTTCGCCGACGCTGCACTGCAGGCGATCCGTGATGCCGGACTCTCGCCCGGCAACGTGTACGCGATCGGCTCGCACGGCCAGACCGTGCGCCACCGTCCCGAAGCGCAGGCCGCCTTCACCTGGCAGATGGGCGACGGCAATGTCATCGCCGAACGCAGCGGCATCACCACCGTCGCCGACTTCCGCCGTCGCGATGTGGCCGCCGGCGGCCACGGCGCGCCGCTGATGCCGGCCTTCCACGCGGCGATGTTGCATTCGGACGCGGAAGATCGCGCCGTATTGAACCTGGGCGGCATCGGCAACTTCACGTTGCTGCCCGCGAAAGGTGAGGTGCGCGGTTTCGATACCGGCCCGGCCAACGCACTGCTGGATGCGTGGTGCGAGCGCCACACCGGCCAGGCCTACGACGCGGGTGGCGCATTCGCCGCCAGCGGCACGGTCGATGCAGGCTTACTGGCACGACTGCTGGACGACCCGTGGTTCGCACTGCCACCACCGAAGAGCACGGGACGCGAGCAATTCCACCTGCGCTGGCTGGAAGCCTGCCTGGGTGATTCGCCGCCTTCGCCCGCCGATGTGCAGGCCACGCTACTGGAACTGAGCGCCGTCACCATCGCCGACGCGCTGCGTGCGACCCAGCCGGGCACGGCACGCGTATTGGGCTGTGGCGGAGGCGTGCACAACGCCGCACTGATGGCGCGGATTGCCGCACATGTACCGGGCGCGGTAGTGGAATCCACGGCGGCCCACGGCCTGGATCCGGATTACGTGGAAGCCATGGGTTTCGCCTGGCTGGCGCGGGAAACCCTGGCCGGCCGCCCCGGCAACCTGCCCGGCGTCACCGGCGCCAAAGGCCTGCGCGTGCTGGGCGCGATCTACCCCGCCTGACGACTTCGGTAGGAGCGCCCCATGGGCGCGAGCTTTTCCCACATTCACATACGAGCAAGAGCTCGCGCCCATGGGGCGCTCCTACCGGCGTGCGGTCAGAAACCGTGGCCGGGCGGCACGTCCTTGAGCGCGGAAATGGCAGCGGACAACACGTCCACTTCGCGGTCGTTGAAGCCGCTGCGGACTTCCGCCTCGGTGATGAACAAGCCGTGCTCCAGCAGGTGATAGAGGGTGTCGTGCATGTTCCAGCCACGCGCTTCGGCGACCCGGCGGATGCGGTCCGCCAGCACCGGGTCGATGTCTTTCAGCACGATATCGGTCATGTCGTCCCCAACGATCCAATGCACCGGTACGCCGCAGGTAACGGGATCATGCCGATCCGTCCTGCGCCACGGGTTCCTTGATACGCCTCCACAGCCACGCAAGCAACAGCAGGGTCGGCGCCACGGTCATCGTGCTGGCCAGGAAGAAGGTGGAGTACGAAGTCGCCTCGACGATGTAGCCCGATACGCCGCCGATCAGCTTGCCCGGCAGGTTGGCCAGCGACACCATCAGCGCGAACTGGGTGGCGGTGAAGTTGCGGTCGGTCAATGAGGACATGAAAGCCACCAGCACCGTGCCCGCGAACCCCTGCGCAAGGTTGTCCGCGGTGATCGCCGCATAGAACGCCCAGATCTGCGACGGGTTGTGCGCCATCAGCAGGAACGCCGCGTTGGACAGCGCCACGCCGATCGCCGCGACGAACAGCATTTTGCGGAAGCCGAAGGCCGCCACGCAGATGCCGCCCAGGAACGCGCCGCCGATGCCCATCCATACGCCGAACAGCTTGGACACGGTGGCGATGTCGGCCTTGGTATAACCCGAGTCGAGGTAGAACGGCCCCGCCATCACCCCGATCACCTGGTCGGGGAACTTGAACAGGCCGACGAACAGCAGCAGCGCCAGCCCCAGCAACAGGCCATTGGTGGTGAAGAAGCTGGAGAACGGCTGCCAGAACGCGCCCACGACATCGATCTTGCGCACCACCGTCGACTCGGGCGCGACCGGTTCGGGTGACAGCAGCGTGGCCAGGATCGGCAGCAGCATCAGCGAGGCCATCACCACGTAAGCCGCGGTCCAGCCGCGGAATTCGGCCAGGTAGAGTGCGCCCGCACCGGCGAGGATCATGCCGAGGCGATAGCCCAGCGTGTAGGTCGCCGCCAGCGCCGCCTGTGCATTGGCCGGTGCGATCTCGATGCGGTACGCATCCACTACCGAATCCTGGGTAGCACCGGCGAACGAGGCGATCATCACCCATACCACCAGGCCGGTGACGCCGTACTGCGGCTGCATGAAGGCCAGTGCGAACAGGCTGATCGCCACCACGCCCTGCGCCACCAGCAGCCAGGAGCGGCGGCGTCCGAGGAAAGCCGTCAGCGGGAACGCATAGCGGTCGATCAGCGGCGCCCACAGGAATTTCAGCAGGTAGAAGAAGCTGGCCAGGCTGATCAGGCCGATGCTGCCCAGGTCCAGGCCGACATCACGCAGGCGCGTCGACAGCGTCATTGACGCGATCAGCAGGAACGGCAGGCCGCAGCCGAAGCCCAGCAACAGCATCGTCAGCGCGGACGGCGTGCCGAAGGCGCGCTTGATGCCGGCCCAACCCTTGTACGAGACCGGCGCGGCTTCGCTGCTCGGCGGGCTCATGCGGCGTAGTCCACGGTGAACGGCGCATGGTCGGAAAAGCGTGTGCCTGTGTAGATGGAACACGACTTGAGCCGTTCACGCAGCGAAGGCGTGACGATCTGGTAGTCGATGCGCCAACCCACGTCGTTGGCGCGCGCAGCACCGCGATTGCTCCACCAGGTGTAGTCCTGGCCTTCGGGATGCAGGGCGCGGTACGCATCCACCCAACCGCCGTCTTCCATGCACATCTGGTTGAACCAGTCACGCTCGGCAGGCAGGCAGCCCGAATTCTTCTGGTTGGACTTCCAGTTCTTGATGTCGAGCGCGGAACGCACGATGTTCCAGTCGCCACACAGCACGTAGTCACGGCCGCTGGTGCGCCATGCTTCGAGGATCGGCGCCAGCCATTCCATCACCTGGAACTTGTACGCCTGGCGCACGTCACCCGAGGAACCGGACGGGATATAGAACGACACCACGCTCAGGTTGCCGAAGCGCGCCTCGATGTAGCGGCCTTCCTCGTCGAATTCCGGCCAACCCAGCGCAGTACGCACTTCATCCGGCTCGCGCTTGCTGTAAATGGCCACGCCGCTGTAACCCATCTTGGTGCTGGCGTCGCGGAAGCGCACGCGGTAGCCGGCCGGCTGGAATTCCGGGCCAGACAGCTGGTGCTCCTGGGCCTTGGTTTCCTGCACGCAGAGGACGTCGGCGTCCTGCCCCGCGAACCAGTCGAAGAAACCCTTGGTGGCCGCCGAGCGCAGTCCGTTGGCGTTGAAACTGATGATCTTCATAGGCAGGCAATGTTGAAGGGTAAATAGTGAAGGGGCAGAGCATAACCCGCTGCGCCGGAAGGGCGTCCGCCCCGGCGAACGGATGCGCTACGCTCTCACCCTTGGCCATTTACCCTTCACCCTTTTCGGCCCCACCCCCATGCACAAGCAACGATTCCTGCAACTGGCCCTGCATGCGCAAGCCCTGCGCTTCGGCGAATTCACCCTGAAGTCGGGGCGGCTCAGCCCGTATTTCTTCAATGCGGGGCGCTTCGATAGCGGCGCCAAGCTGGCGGAACTGGCCGCGTGTTACGTGGATGCGGTGGAGGCCTCGGGCCTGCGCTTCGACCTGTTGTTCGGCCCGGCCTACAAGGGCATCCCGCTGGCGACGGCGGTGGCCTGCGAATTCGCGCGGCGTGGCCGCGATCTCCCGGTCGCGTTCAACCGCAAGGAAGCCAAGGCCCACGGCGAAGGCGGCACGCTGATCGGCGCACCACTGGAAGACCGGCAGGTCTTGATCGTGGACGACGTGATCACCGCCGGCACCGCCATCCGCGAGGCGCTGGGCCTGATCCAGTCCGGCGGCGGCCGCGTGGCCGGGATCGTGGTCGCCCTGGACCGGCAGGAGGTGCTGGGCGAGCCCGGCGCGTCCACCGGACCGCGTCATTCCGCGGCGCAGGCGGTGGCGGCGGAGACCGGGGTTCCGGTGATCGCGGTCGCAAACCTGCACGACCTGCTTGCATTCGCAGGCGAAAGCGCTGAACTTGTCACCCACCGCGACCGCCTGCTTGCCTACCGTGCTAGCTACGGCAGCGGTCCGACGGACTGAGTGCAGAAGGGGCTGCCGACCATGCCGAAGAATTCATTGCTGTTGCTGGCCATGTGCGCCGCGCTTTCGCCCTCGGCGTTCGCGCAGAAGGCCGATGCGCCCGCCAAGAAACTCTACTGCTGGGATGACAAAGGCACGCGCGTGTGCAGCGATGCACTGCCCGCCGAAGCCCTGAACCGCGAGCGTGATGAAATCAGCGCCAAGAGTGGCCTGCGCACGGCGACCGTGGCACGTGCGCTCACCGAGGAAGAAAAGGCCCTGGCCGAATCCGACGCGCAGCAACGCAAGGTCGACGAGGCTGCAGTGGCCACGCGCCGCCGCACCGACCAGGCGATGCTGGCGTCGTACCAGTCGGAAGCAGAACTGGGCCGTGTGTTCGGCGAACGCACCAGCATCGTGGACAACAGCATCCGCACCGCGCGCTACAACGTCGTCAGCCTGCGCGATGGACTGGTCAGCATGCTGCAGACCGCCGGCGATCGCGAGTTGGCCGGCAAGCCGATTCCACCGGAGATGGCCGCCAACATCGCCAAGCGCCACCGCGAACTGGTGCGCCAGCATCAACTGCAGGCGAGCTTCGAGAAACAGCGCGTCGAACTGGACGCGGAAATCGCCGACATCATCAAGCGCTATCGGCAGATGAAGGGGATGGAAGAGGGTGCGCCTGTCGCGAGTGTGGAGCAGGCGGTCAAACAATAGTTAGACCGCTCATGCACCCTTACACGATGCTCAAAGAATTGCTCGGCGAGTTGGGCGCTGAGTTGACCTCCGAGGATTTGCATGCCGACGTGTTTGGTAGCTATGTGGCTACTTACGCCAATAGCGGTCGCGCCATCCGCTTGGTCTGGGACGGGAAAGACGGGTGGGGATTCGTGCAGCTACACCGCTCTGGCGACGACTGGGCGGACGCCACGGATTTCCTGACAGAGGGAGACCTTGAGAGCGTGCCCCAGAACCATGTCAAGATTGAGCGGTTCCGGCAGGTCGTCGCCGCACTTCTGCAGTGAGCGGTTTAACAATTCATTCAAGCCGAACTTGCTTCGTTACGGCAAACAGGCGGCAGATAAAGCTTGCCACCCGTTTGCCTTCACTACGCAAGTCGGATTAATTCAGGCGTTAGGCCGCAATAATCCTTCCACAAGGCGAAGTAATGAACCGCATGATTCAAATCTTGCTCCTTCTCTCAGCATTCGCATTACCACTTCCTGCAAAGGCCCAAGTCGGCATCACGTACAACGAAGGGCCGGTTACAGCCGTAACCTACTTGAAGATCGAGTATGGCCACTTTGATGAGTACGTTGATTGGCTGAACTCCACTTGGAGGCCGCTAAATGAAGCTAAAAAGAAGGCGGGGTTGATCATCGACTACAAGGTTTTTGCCGCGCGTCCAAAGACGCCGGAAGATCCCAATGTAATTTTCATGATTACGTATCCAAATATGGCCAGCTTTGATCGGCGAGCGGAAGAAGATGTATTTGCCGTAAAGATGATTGGCAGCGCAGAAGATCAGAACAAGGCGAGGGTAGAACGCAGTTCCTATCGGAAGAACTTGGGCAGTGAGCTGATTCGAGAAATCATCTTGAAGTGATGCGTTCCATCAAAAATGGCGAGCGCGGTGCGGGTTCCGCCCTACGCGCTACGAAACAACAATTCTCCCGTCCGAAAGAAAACAAATAAGGATCGTCATCCCGGCGAAAGCCGGGACCCAATTCAGGGTTGGCGAATAGTTGGGTCCCGGCTTTCGCCGGGATGACGACCTTTCCTGAGCAAGTAGTCCGGGCGAGCATCGCGCACCCGGATCGGCCTTACACTGAGACAACACGCGCCCCGGGTGCGCTTCGCTTACCCGGGCTGCTCGCTCCAGCCGGGTTACTAGTAGACCTACCGATCCCTTCGTGCAGGTAGAAACCAACATGCAGTTGAGTCAGATCAAACCAACCACGATTGCACTGCTGCTGGCTGCCTTGTTCATGGTCGTGGTCGGCACGTACACCGACAACGGCGGATTCCAGCTCGCGGGCATCATCCTGCTGGTGGTCGTGCTGATTACCGCATTCAACCAGGCGCGCCAACAGGGAAAACCCTGAGCGCACGCAGAAGAGGGAGATCGACATGCCGAATAAACAAATCGCAATCGAATTCCTGACCATGGCCGCGGCCGGCGAGGTCGCCGAAGCCTATGCGCGGCATGTCGCACCGCAGTTCACGCATCACAACCCGCACTTTGCACATGACCGCCAATCGCTGCTGGATGCCATGGCCGCCAGCGCGGAGGCGGAGCCGAACAAGTCGTTCGAAGTCATGCGCGTCCTCGAAGACGCCGACACCGTCGCGGTGCATTCCCGCTTGACCCGCGTCAGCGCCAATGCGCAATACGCCGTCGTGCACCTCCTGAAGTTCAGCGATGGAAAGATCGTGGAGATGTGGGACATCGTGCAGGAAGTGCCGGCCGACTCGCCCAATGCAATCGGCATGTTCTGACACGATGTAGCCCGGGTAGAGCGCAGCGAAACCCGGGGCCGTTGGCGGATCGTTTCAAAGCCCCGGGTTTCGCTGCGCTCTACCCGGGCTACATGTTGCTTCCGTGCAAGGCGCCATCCGGGTGCGTTACGCTTGCCCGGGCTACCGATGCTGACGGCAAAGTCTGCGGAGACGATCCAATGAAGCTGTATGCCCACCCCTTCTCGTCCTACAGCCAGAAAGTCCTGATCGCGCTGTATGCGAACGACACGCCGTTCGACTACCGCAACCTGGAAGATCCCACCGCCAACGCCGAGCTCGCGGCGCTGTGGCCACTCAAGCGCTTTCCCGTGCTCGTGGATGCGGGGCGCACGGTGCTGGAGAGCAGCACCATCATCGAACACCTGCAGCTCCACCATCCAGGCCCGGAGCGCATGATCCCCGACGGCGATGCCGGCATCGAGGCGCGCATGCTGGATCGCATCTTCGACAACGAAGTGATGACCCCGATGCAGAAGATCGTCCACGACGCCATGCGCGCGGAGCCTGATCGCGATGCGTATGGCGTGGCCCACGCGCGCCGCCTGCTGGACAGCATTTACGCGTGGCTGGACCAACACCTCGCCGGCCGCAATTGGGCCGCAGGTGAAACGTTCACGCTGGCGGATTGCGCCGCGGCGCCGTCGCTGTTCTACGCGGACTGGGCGCATGAAATTCCACGCCACCACGCCCACCTGCGCGCCTACCGCGCGCGCGTACTGGCCCACCCCCATGTCGCCCGCGCCGTGGACGAGGCCAGGCCGTTCCGCCACTACTTCCCGCTGGGCGCGCCGGATCGTGATTGAGCGGCGCTGCGGTTGTCATTGCAGGGTCGATCCAAATCACTGCAAAGCCCGAGCGCATGCCAAACGCTCGATTTTTTAAGCAGGACCATCGGACCACACGAGGCGTTGGATGCCATGCACATCACTGCTGCCGCCCCATCAGACCTGGAACACGCCGTAGGCTGCCTGGCCACGGCATTCGCGCAGGATCCGATCACGGGATTCCTGCTTGGAACCGGCCCGGACTACCCACGACGGGTGACACGGTTTTTCACGCTGTTGATGCGGGCACGCATCGCCCTTGCAATGCCGGTCCTGTTGGCACGCGATGAGGGCGGCGTGCGTGGGGCCGCGATGGGATACACCACGGCACGCCCCACCTGGCCAAGCGCGATCACTGAAGACTGGGATGCTTTCGAGGAACACATCCCCGGCTTGACCGAGCGCATGGCACGCTACGACGAGATCGCCGCGCAGGGCATGCCGCCCGCGCCACACTATTACCTCGGCGTGATCGGCATTGATCCTGCCCTGCAGGGCCTCGGCGTCGGCAGGCAATTGCTCGCGTCGTTCTGCGATCTTTCCGCGAGCGACCGGTTGTCCAGCGGGGTCTACCTGGAAACAGCGAACCCCTCGAATGTGCAGTTCTACGCACGCAACGGCTTTACCGAAACGGGAAGGGGAACACTTGGTAGCGCAACGTTGTGGTGCATGTTCCTGGAGCACTGACTTCGGCACCGCGGACGAACCGGCACTCGAAGTGCGATACCCCGTGGTTTATTCCAGCTGCGGCTGCTGCAACCCCACGACACGGAGACAGGCATGAGGACGCTCAGGATCATCGAACACATCTCGCTGGACGGGGTGATGCAGGTTTCCGGCGACGACGGCGACTTCCCCTATGGCGACTGGACGGCGCCGTATCGCACACCCGCGGGCCGCGACGCGATGCTGGCTGCGCATGGCGAGCGCTTCGATTTGCTGCTGGGGCGTCGCACCTACGATGCATGGGCTGGCTTCTGGCCATTGGCGCCCAGCAGTGAGATAGGCGACCGACTGAACGCGGCAACCAAATTCGTCGCCACCCATCGTCCGCAAAGCCTCGAATGGGGTCCGTTCGCGTGCTTGGGGCCGGACATCATCGAAGGTATCCACCACATCAAGTCGCAGGGCGGCCCGGACCTTGTCCTGTCGGGCAGCGCCACGCTGACGTCAACGGTGCTTGAGCATGGCTTGGCCGATGAAGTGGTGTTGGCGGTCTATCCGGTACTGCTTGGCGTGGGCAAGCGCTTCTTCGCGGAAGGAACCCCGGCGCGCGCATTCGAGCTGGCCAGCACGCAGGCTACTCCGTCCGGCATTCTCCTCAATACCTACAAAGCCGCAGGGCCACTTAAGAACGTGTAGCCCAGTTAGAGCGCAGGCTTGTGCCTCAGTAGATCCGAGCTTGCACGGATGTTCCTGATTTGCGCGAAGAGCGACCGAGCAAGCTCGGATCTACAAGGATGGCAACTGATGCCGACCGCCGGTCTATGGACCCGCCCTCTGCCTCAGAACGTCGCCTTCAACTCCGGCGCCACGATGGCCAGGTGCGCACGGAATTCGTCCTTGATACGTTCCAGTGCTTCCTTGCTGTCGGCTTCGAAACGCAGCACCAGGATGGGCGTGGTGTTGGACGCACGCACCAGGCCCCAGCCGTCTTCCCAATCCGCACGCAGGCCATCGATGGTGGACTGGCGCGCGCCTTCGAAATGCGCGCTGTCGACGAAACGCTGCACGATGTCGTGCGGACTGCCCGATTCCACCGGCACCTTGATCTCCGGCGTGGACAGCGCGTTCGGAAGCGCGTTCAACACCTCGCTCGGCGTCTCGTCGCGCGACGCCAGGATTTCCAGCAGGCGCGCCGCGGCATACATGCCGTCGTCGAAGCCGTACCAGCGCTCCTGGAAGAAGAAGTGCCCGCTCATCTCGCCGGCCAGTTCCGCGCCGGTTTCGCGCATCTTGGCCTTGATCAGCGAATGCCCGGTCTGCCACATCAGCGGCGTGCCGCCGTGGCGCAGGATCCAGCCCTGCAGCTTGCCGGTGCACTTCACGTCGTAGATGACCAGCGCGCCGGGATTGCGTTCCAACACGTCGGCGGCGAACAGCATCAACAGGCGATCGGGGAAGATGATCTCGCCTTCCTTGGTCACCACGCCCAGGCGATCGGCATCGCCGTCGAAGGCCAGGCCCAGGTCGGCGTCGAAACGCTTGACGGTCTGGATGAGGTCTTCGAGGTTGTGCGGCTCGCTGGGATCGGGGTGATGGTTGGGGAAGGTGCCATCGACGTCGCAATACAAGGGAATCACATCGGCACCGATGGCTTCCAGCAGCTGCGGCACGATGCCGCCGGCCACGCCGTTGCCGGCGTCGACCACCACTTTGAGGCGGCGATCCAGCTGCACGTCGTCGGCGATGCGCTGGATGTAGTCCGCATCGACTTCGCGTTGCAGCAGGCTGCCGGGCATCGCGGTCTCATGCAGGCGGTGTTCGCTGATGCGGGTGTAGAGGTCGGTGATGGCGTCGCCGGACAGGGTCTGCCCGCCGATCACGATCTTGAAGCCGTTGTAGTCCGGCGGGTTATGGCTGCCGGTCACCGCCACGCTGCTGCCGGTGCGCAAATGGTAGGCGGCGAAATAGGCCACGGGCGTCGGCGCCAGTCCGATGTCGATGACGTTGCGACCGGCCTTGCGCAGGCCTTCGATGAGGCCGGCGGACAGTTCGGGGCCGGACAGGCGGCCGTCGCGGCCGACCACGATGTCGTACAGGCCCTGTTCTTCCATCAGTGAACCGATGGACTGGCCGATGCGTTCGGCCACGTCCACGCTGAGCGTGGTGCCGACGATGCCGCGGATGTCATAGGCCCGGAAGATACCGGGGTCCACTTCGATACGTGCGCTGCTTGGTGCCACGGTGTCTACGTCCTTGTGGGTGGTTTCAGAACTCTTGCTTGTCGCCGGCAACGGTTCCCGTTGCAGGGCTTCGACCAGGGTAGGCTCGGCCTCGGTGTCCGTATCAATCGAACCGGTGCGCTTGCCGAAGTTGAGGTTCACGCGTCCCTTCGCCACCAGTGCGGCGAGCGCAGCCAGTCCGGCGAATACCAGCGCGGCCACCAGGCTGGCGATGGCACCCAGGCCCATCGGGCCATCGGTGCCGTCGGGCAGGCCCGCCACGATGCGCAGGCCGGTCTTGCCAATCGGTCGGGCGAGTGCCTCCGCACCTTCGGACAGACCGCTGTTGCCGGCCTGGTGGATGGTGTAACTGCCCTGGCGCAGGGCCAGGTAGGCATTGCCGGGCACGTCGCCGCTCTTGAAGCTGTCCGTGAGCACGGCCAGCGGAAAGCCCACGAACACGACGCGGCCCTGTGCCGGCGCCGCCAGTCCCAAGGTGTTCTGCTTGTCGCCACGCACCACGCGCGCCACTGCTTTGCCCTGGGTCAGGGCGGCTTCCAGCAAAGCCAGCTTGCTGAAGCCGAACTGGGTTGGATCGGCATAGCCGGCGTCGAGGTCCGCAGGCAACACCTGCACGGGGCCGGCCTGCTTCCAGTCCTTGCCGATGGCCGCCGCCGCAGCCGCCGTGTCACCAGCGCGCAAGCTGGCTTGCACGGGCGCGGCCGCGACCCGTTGCGTGAGCTGGGCCGTGAGCGCGGTGAGGTTCTGTTCGGTGGCCGCCAGGCTGGCGTCACGCGCCTGCTGCAAGCCTTGTTCCAGCCGGGATTCCCGCCACTGCTGCACGCCGCTCCAGCCGAACCAGAGCGCCAGCAGCGCGAACAACACCGCAAGCAGCGGCAATACCCGCCGCAGTTCCGCCATGGGCAGGTGTGACGTGGCGGTTTTCTTATCGGCCATCTTCAATTGCCCCTAATCAGCGGACGCCTGTGTGGCCGAAGCCCCCTTCGCCACGCGCGCTGTCCGCAAAAGTATCCACGACTTGCAAGCTTACCCGCGTGACGGGCAGCACAACCAGCTGCGCGATGCGGTCCCCGGGCTGGATGGTGAAGGTTTCCTGGCTGCGGTTCCATACGCTGATCAGCAGCGGGCCCTGGTAGTCCGCATCGATCAGGCCGGTGCCATTGCCCAGCACGATGCCGTGGCGGTGGCCCAGGCCGGAACGCGGCAGTATCACCGCGCACAGCTGCGGATCACCCAGGTGGATGGCGATGCCGCTGGGTACCAGCGCGGTCTCGCCGGCGCCGAGGGTCAGCGGCGCATCCACGGCGGCGCGCAGGTCCATGCCCGCGCTGGCCACGGTGGCGTAGGCGGGCAACGGCCATTCGTCGCCGAAGCGGGGATCCAGCAGCTTCACTTCCATGGCGTGGGTGGCGGCGGTCTTGCTCACGGTGGGTGTCATGCGTCCAGTCGCTCCACGATCAGGTCGATCAGTTCATCGGCCAGGCGCGTCTTCGCGCCGGGGGCGAACACGCGCTCGCCGTCGCTCCAGAACGCGGTCATCGCGTTCTGGTCGCTTTCGAACCCGCCGTCGGCCACGCCCACGCGGTTGGCGACGATCAGGTCCAGGTGCTTGGCCACCAGCTTGCCGCGCGCGTAGCCGGCGACGTTTTCGGTTTCCGCGGCGAAGCCGACCACCAGCTTCAGCGACTGGGTCTGCGCGGCGACCTCGGCCAGGATGTCGGGCGTGCGCACCAGGTCCAGTGCGAGTGATTCGTTGGACTTCTTGATCTTGTTGGCGGCCGGCACGCGCGGCGTGTAATCGGCCACGGCGGCGGCACCGATGTAGATGTCGGCCGGGAAGGCGGCGAACACCGCTTCGCGCATCTGCGCCGCCGAACGCACGTCCACCCGGGTCACGCCGGCAGGCGTGGGCAGATGCACGGGGCCGGCGACCAACACCACCTCCGCGCCGCGCCGCGCCGCGCTGGCCGCGACGGCGAAGCCCATCTTGCCGCTGCTGCGGTTGCCCAGGTAGCGCACCGGATCAAGGTCTTCATACGTGGGTCCGGCGCTGACCACGACCTTGTAACCGTGCAGGGCGGCGTTGCCGGTGGGTGCCGGGCTGGACGTGAGCGCCGCCACGATCGCGTCAGGTTCGCTGAGGCGGCCGGGGCCGGATTCGCCTTCGGCCAAGGGGCCGTCTTCCGGGCCGATGACCTGCACGCCGTGCGCCTTCAGCGTCGCGACATTGGCCTGGGTCGCCGGGTGCTGCCACATGCGGTGGTTCATGGCCGGGGCCACGGTGATGGGTGCCGTTGTGGCGAGGCACAGGGTAGTCACGAGGTCGCTGGCGAACCCGTGCGCAAGCTTGGCCAGCAGGTCCGCGGTGGCGGGCGCCACGATGATGCGGTCGGCCCAGCGCGCCAGTTCGATATGGCCCATCGAGGCTTCCGCCGCACTGTCCCACAGGCTGGTGCGGGTCGGCGAACCGGACAGCGCCTGGAAGCTGAGCGGGGTGACGAACTGCTGCGCGCCTTCGGTCATGGCCACCTGCACCTCGGCACCGGCCTCGCGCAGGCGGCGCACCAGTTCCAGCGCCTTGTAGGCCGCGATGCCGCCACCCACGCACAGCAACACGTGCTGTCCTTTCAATGTGTCCGCCACGTCGGGGAATTCCTATCGCCGTACAGGCACTTAGCTTACCCGATGCACCCCTCGCCCCTGATGCCATTGGGGCATGACACCCGCCAACCTTGTCCTATGCACATACGCGACTGGCCCGCCGACGAACGCCCCCGTGAAAAGCTCCTCGCCCACGGTGCCGGCACGCTGTCGGACGCGGAATTGCTGGCGATCTTCTTGGGTTCAGGCCTGCGCGGGCAGGACGCAGTGGAAACGTCCCGCGCCCTGCTGGCCAGCCACGGCCCCTTGCGTGCGCTGCTGGAAAACGATGCGGCGAGGATGGCCAAGCTGCCCGGGTTGGGGCCGGCCCGCGCCTGCAAACTGGTCGCCGCGCTGGAGCTAGGGCATCGGCACCTGGCGGCCGGGCTTGAACGTGGGGAAGTGCTCACCGACCCCGCCTCGGCCGGCCGCTACTTCGCCCAGCGCCTGCGCGGACGCCAGCACGAGGTGTTCGCCGCCCTGTTCCTGGACACCCGCCACCGGGCGCTGGGCTTCGAGGAAATGTTCCAGGGCACGGTGGACGGTGCCGAAGTGCATCCCCGCGAAATCGTGCGCCGGGCATTGGCCCACAACGCTGCGGCCGTCATCGTGGGCCACAACCATCCGTCCGGGGATGCGGAGCCCTCTGCCGCGGACCGCGCGGTGACCGCCCGACTCAAGCAGGCGCTGTCGCTGGTCGAAGTGCGGCTGCTCGATCATTTCGTGGTGGGGGATGGGCCGCCCGTGTCGCTGGCATCCCGGGGCTGGGTTTGAGTGTGTACCGTTGACACTCGACCCCCAGTGCGTACGATACACACGCAGTGAACAGCAAGGCGCTGATCCGCGAACTGGAAGCCGTCGGCTGGGTACTCGTCCGCACGCGTGGTTCGCATCACGCGTTCCAGCATCCACGGCAGCCCGGCACTCTTGTAGTCCCGCATCCGAAAAAAGACCTCGGCAAGGGATTGGTAGCCGCCATCCGCAGACAAGCCGGGTTGTAACGAGGCCAACGACATGCGCTACCCCATCGCCATCGAACCCGGAACCGGCGGCCGCGCGTTCGGCGTCGCCATCCCCGACCTCCCCGGCTGTTTTTCCGCGGGCGACACCCTGGATGAGGCGCTCGACAATGCCGAAGTCGCTGCCACCTTGTGGATAGACGCCGCGCTGGATGCCGGACAGGCCATTCCCAAGCCCTCGTCCGTGGACGCCATCCGTAACCAGGCGGACTACGCCGGCTGGCTGTTCGCAGTGGTGATGGTAGACCCGGCGCAACTGGACGACACCATCGAGCGCGTCAACATCACCTTGCCGCGCCGCGTGCTGCGCCGGCTCGACACCAAGGCCAGGGAAGCGGGCGAAACCCGATCCGGTTATATCGCGCGCATGGCAATCGGTTGAACGTGCACGGCGACCGCGCCGCCGTAGTCGGCTAAAATCCCTGCATTCCGCGTGACCGCGTTTCCAGCAGAACTCCTTTGAAACCCCAACTCCGCGCCCTGATCGCCCAAGGCATTGACGCTTTGCGCAGCGCTGGCACCTTGCCGGCCGACACCGCCACCCCGGATTTCGTGGTCGAGCGCCCCAAGACCCGCGAGCACGGCGACTTTTCCACCAATGCCGCGATGCTGCTGGCCAAGCCGGCGCGCAGCAATCCGCGCGCGCTGGCACAGGCACTGGTCGCCGCGCTGCCGTCCAGCGATGACATCGCGAACGTCGAGATCGCAGGCCCGGGCTTCATCAATTTCCACCTGAGCCCCGCCGCCTACCAGCGCGAAGTCGTGACCGCGCTGGAACAAGGCGCGGCCTATGGCCGCAACGGTTCGGGCGAAGGCAAGACGGTCGGCGTGGAATATGTGTCCGCCAATCCCACCGGGCCGCTGCATGTTGGCCACGGTCGCGCGGCCGCCATCGGCGACTGCATCGCACGCGTGCTGCAGGCCAACGGCTGGAACACCAAGCGCGAGTTCTATTACAACGACGCCGGCGTGCAGATCGAGAACCTGGCCCTGTCGGTGCAGGCGCGCGCGCAGGGCTTGAAACCTGATGACGCCGGCTGGCCCGAGTCTGGCTACCGCGGCGACTACATCCAGGATGTCGCCGATGCCTACCTGCGTGGCGAGACAGTGGAATCCGACGGCCATGCGATCACCGGCGCGAAAGATCCCGCCAACCTCGACGCGATCCGCCGTTTTGCCGTGGCCGCGCTGCGCCGCGAACAGAACGGTGACCTGGCCGCGTTCGACGTGTCGTTCGACACCTACTTCCTGGAAAGTTCGCTGTACGCCGACGGCAAGGTAGCGGAGACGGTGGAGCGGCTCGCCGCCACCGGCCACACCTACGAGGAAGGCGGCGCCCTGTGGTTGAAGACCACGGACTTCGGTGACGACAAGGACCGCGTGATGCGCAAGTCCGACGGCACCTTCACCTATTTCCTGCCGGACGTGGCCTACCACCTCAGCAAGTGGCAGCGTGGCTACGGGCGCGCCATCACCGAACTGGGTGCCGACCACCACGGTTCGCTGGCACGCGTGCGCGCCGGTTTGCAGGCGCTGGACGTGGGCATCCCGCAAGGATGGCCGGAATACGTGCTGCACCAGATGGTCACGGTGATGCGTGGCGGCGTGGAAGTGAAACTGTCCAAGCGTGCGGGCAGTTATTTCACCCTGCGCGACCTGATCGACGAAGCCGGCCGTGATGCCACGCGCTGGTTCCTGATCGCGCGCAAGCCCGATTCGCAGCTGACCTTCGACATCGACCTGGCCCGCGAGCAGAGCAAGGACAATCCGGTCTACTACGTGCAGTACGCACACGCCCGCGTGTTCCGCATCCTCGACAAGGCGGTGGAGCGCGGCTACCACTACGACCAGGCCAACGGACTGGCGCATCGCGCCTTGCTGGACGACGAACATTCCCTGTTGCTGATGGTGGAACTGTCGCGCTACCCGGAAGTGGTGGAGAGCGCCGGACAACTGCTGGAGCCGCACCTGATCGCGCAATACCTGCGCGAGTTGGCCTATGCTTTCCACACGTGGTACCACGAAGTGCAGGCGCTGGTCGAAGACGCCAACCTGCGCGATGCACGCCTCGCGCTGGCAGTCGCCACGCGGCAGGCGCTGGCCAACGGACTGGACCTGCTGGGCGTCAGCGCCCCGGAGAAAATGTAAGTGCACGATATGAACATGGAGAACAGATAGATGGCGGCACCACGCAACAAGAACCAGGCGCGCCGCAAAGGCAGCAGCCAGGGCACGCCCGGTTGGGTCTGGCTGGTCGCAGGACTGGTGCTGGGCGCCGCCCTGATCTTCATCGTCCCGGGCTTGCTGAAGAAGGACGGCGACGGTTTCTTCCGTCCGCAACCCAATCCCGACGCGTTGCCCGCGCAAGTGGCGGATGCCGACAGCAACGCCGACGACGTCGCGCCGGAAACGTCCACCGCGACCTCGCAGCCGGATGCGGTGATGGACGACACCGCCGCCAAGGAAACCCAGTACGACTTCTACACCTTGCTGCCCGGCAAGGAAGTGCAGATGTCCGACGCCGAACTCGCCGCCAGCGCGCGCGCCGAACAGGCGAACGAAGCGCGTGCCGCCAAGGCCGCGGCCGATGCAGCGGCTGCGGCCAATCCCAAGCCGCTTCCGGAAACCACCGCGACAAGCGTTGCCGCTGATCCCGCGAGCCAGACCGCATCGACGACGCCCGCGGCCACCGCGCCCGACAAGCCGGCGGCCAGCGATGCGCGCTACATACTGCAGGCCGGTGCGTTTGGCGCGTCGGGCGATGCGGAATCCACCAAGGCCAAGATCGCCTTGCTGGGTTTGTCGGCGCGCGTGGAATCGGCGCAGATCAATGGCAAGACCGTCTACCGCGTGCGCATGGGGCCGTACGGCACTGCCAGCGAACTGGCGGAAGCCAAGCAGAAACTCGCCAATGGCAACCTGCCGGCGATGGCCATCAAGGCACAATGACCGCATGAACGAATCGTCCGTGAAGCGCCTGCTCATCGCCTCCTTGGCCGCCCTGGTGGTGATGGGACTGCTGGCCTTCGCCAGCGCCTACATTCCCGGCACGAAAAACCTGACGACGGGCGCACTGGGACACGTGGATCCGGTCAATTCACTGGTGACCGCCATCGCCATGTGCCTGGGTGGTTACCTGGGCGGCAAGCGCTTCATCGGGGTCGCCCTGCTTCTGATGGTCGTCATGTGGATCGCCACCGTCGTGGTCATGCTGCAGGTGGGCGTGCAGGTTGAAGCCAAGACGCTTGGGAGCGTGCTTGCCTACAATCGCTCCCAGATTCTTTTTTCACTGCTCGCGGCAACCGCAGGCGCCGCGATAGGCGCGTGGCTGCAGATGAAGCGTGCGACGTAGCGAGTGAACTGAAGAGGGTCTGATTGATTTTCCCGTTCGTGGTGAGCCCCGGGCTTGATCCGGGGCTCACCACGAACGGAATTCTTTTCCCCCCACATTTCCAAGAGTCGCCGCATGCCCAAGACCGTCCTTATCACCGGCGCTACCTCCGGCTTCGGCGCCGCCGCCGTAAAACGTTTCGCCAATGCAGGCTGGAATGTGATCGCCACCGGTCGCCGTGCGGAACGCTTGCAACCGCTGGTGGACGAATTCGGCGCGGACAAGGTGCATGCCGCTGCCTTCGACATCCGCGACGAAGCCGCGATGGAAGCCGCCTTGGTCGCATTGCCAGATGGTTTCCGCGACATCGACCTGCTGGTCAACAATGCCGGCCTGGCCCAGGGCACCGCCCCCGCGCAAAGCGCCTTGTTGTCGGACTGGCGCACGATGATCGACACCAACATCACCGCCCTGGTCACGCTGACCCATCGGCTGCTGCCGTTGCTGGTGGAGCGCAAGGGCGCCATCATCAACATCAGTTCGGTAGCCGGCGTGTATCCGTATCCGGGCGGCAATGCCTATGGCGGCAGCAAGGCCTTCGTCAGCCAGTTCTCGCTGGGCCTGCGCAGCGACCTGCACGGCACCGGCGTGCGCGTGACCACGATTGAACCGGGCATGGCGGAAACCGAATTCACCCTGGTGCGCACCCATGGCGACCAGGCGGCCTCCGACAAGATCTACAGCGGTGCACACCCGATGACCGCCGAAGATATCGCCGAGACGATTTACTACGTGGCCACGCTGCCGCCACACCTCAATATCAACCGCCTGGAAATCATGCCGGTGACGCAATCGGTGGCGGGCTTCCAGGTCTTCCGCGGTTAGTTTTTTTGCCCGTCATCCACGCGAAGGCGGGAATGATGGTTCATTGATCGTGGCTTGCAATGGATTCCTGCGCACGAAGCGTCCGCGCAACTTCAGGAAGGGCTTCTCCACCAGGTAATGCAGCACCGCGCCTACCGCCAGGGCGGCGACGGCATAGGCCACGAAGGCAATGACGCCGCGACCTTCAAGTTGAGCACCGAACAGCTCCTGGGTCACGTGGAACGTCGCTTTATGGGTCAGGTACAGGCTGAAGGATGCAGCGGCCACCCAGCCCATCCCGGGCAACGCGCGCTTGCCGATCCAGCAGCGCTCGCTGGTCCCCGCGCAGACCAGCAAGGCCATGCCGAACGACATCACCGGCCAGCCGATTGAATTCCCCAGCAGGCCAACGCGGTCGCGGAACAGCCAGAACGAAAACGCCATCACGGCCAACCCTGCCAGCAACACTGCGTTGGCATTCGCCTGCAAACGCTGCCAGAGCATTGGCCGGAACGTGCGCAATACGGCCAGCACCACGCCGAAGAGCAAGCCGTCGAGGCGGTTTCAGGTCGGGTAGTAGATGTCTTCGACAAACCAGTTCCGGGATTGCGCACCGGCCTCGTCCAGTGCCGTGTTTTGCAGCCACACGCCACTGCGCAGGGCGATACCCGCCAGCACCACGACCGCGCAAATCACGCTGAATTTCAGCGCCGACGGTCGTCGCATCAAGGCCCAGGCCAACAGCGGGAACACCAGGTAGAAGTGCTCTTCCACACACAGCGACCACGCATGCGAGAACGCCGCGTTGTGCTGGTAGTCGATCGACAGATTCATGAAGAAAGTGGCGAACTTCCACCACGGCTCCATGCCCGGCGCTTCACGCAACCACGGGAAGGCCACGTACAGCGCCAGCACCACCCAGAACGCCGGCAGGATGCGGAACGCGCGGCGCAGATAGAAGTCGCGGAACGACAGCGGCTCGCCGCGTGCCAGTGGACGCAACACCTGGCTGCCGATCAGGAATCCACTGAGCACGAAGAACAGGTCCACGCCCATCCACCCGTAACGCGACAACCACGCCCAGTCTTCGCCCAGTCCGCCGACCACGAAGGAGTGGAACAGCATGACCCAGAGCACGGCCAGGGCACGGAGTAGGTCGAGGCCGGGCATGCGCATGGGGACGGATTCTTGTTCGCGGGTAGTGGAAAAAAAGCGAGTTCGGCGCCTATCAGCAAGCATGCTGCTTTGCCCCTCCCCTTGCCCGCGCAGCGGGTAGGGGGAGAGCCTGCCCCGGACCTGATCCGGGGTTGGGAGGGGATTGCTTTTGATCTTGCTGTAGGCTTTTCGCGGAATACGCGAGAAGCAGGATCAAGAGCAACCCCTCCCCAGCCCTCCCCTGCTTCGCAAGGGAGGGGGCAAAAACTTCAGCTCAGTGGTTCATCCGACAGATACGTATATCCCGTCAAGCCCGCTTCCAACGCATCAGCAAGCCGGTTGGACTCTTCCGCCGGCAACCCCGCCTTCGCCACGCGATCCGCATACGCCGCACGCAGATCGCCGAGCGCATACCCCACGTAATCCAGCATAACGTCCGTGGTATCACCGCTCCGCTGCTGGCTGATGGCGAAACCCTCGCCGTCGCGCTTCACTTCCACCGTGTCGGTATCGCCGAACAGGTTGTGGATGTCGCCCAGGATTTCCTGGTACGCACCGACCAGGAAAAAACCGAGGCGGTAGCTTTCTCCGTGGTTCAAGCCATGCAGCGGCAGCGAGGAATCCAGGCCCTCGTTCTCCACGTAGGTCTTGACCATGCCGTCCGAATCGCAGGTCATGTCGGCGATCACGCCGCGACGCTGCGGCGCTTCGTCGAGGCGTTCGATCGGCAGGATCGGGAACACCTGCTGGATGGCCCACACGTCCGGGATCGACTCGAACACGCTGAAGTTGACGAAATACTTGTCGACCAGGCGCTCGTTCAATTCGTCCAGCAAGTCGCGATGGTTGCGCTCGTCATTGCTGAGTCGCGCACGCACGGCGTGGGCGATGGCGTAGAACAGATCATCGATGCGCGCACGATGGGTCAGGTCCATCTGGCCCAGCGCATACAGGGACAGGCCCTCGCTGTGGTGGTGCTGGGCATCGTGGAACAGTTCCACGGCCGGGCGCGAATCCAGTTCGTCATGGATCTCGCGCAGGTGGCGGATCACCGCGGGTTCGTCGTCATGCGCGGGCGGCACGCGGCCTTCCGGCGCCTGTTCCACTTCCGACACATTGGCAATCAGCACCGCATGGTGCGCGGTCATGGCGCGGCCGCATTCGGTGACGATGCGCGGCGGCGGCAGCTTGTGTTGCTCGCAGGCTTCGGCCAGCGGCTGCACGATGTTGCTGGCGTACTGGTTCAGGCCGTAGTTGATCGAACAATAGCTGCGCGAACGCGTGCCTTCGTAATCGATGCCGAGTCCGCCGCCGACGTCGACGTGGCTGATGGTCGCACCCAGCTTGGACAGTTCCACGAAGTAGCGCGTGGCCTCGCGCATTCCGTTGGCGATGTCGCGCACGTTGGAAATCTGCGAGCCCATGTGGAAATGCAACAGGCCCAGCGTGTCCTGCAGGCCGCTGTCGCGCAATGACTTCCACAGGTCCAGCACCTGGCGCGGGCTGAGGCCGAACTTGGCTTTGTCACCGCCGCTGTTCTGCCATTTGCCTGCGCCGAGCGAAGCCAGGCGCATGCGCACGCCGAGGCCGGGCCTCACGCCCAATGCCTTGGCTTCCTCGATGACCAGGGCGAGTTCCGATGGCTTTTCGATCACGATGAAAGTCTGCAGGCCCAGCTTGCGACCGATCAGCGCCAGGCGGATGTATTCCCGGTCCTTGTAGCCATTGCAGACAATCAGGCCGCCCGGGCGCGACAGCGCCAGCACCGCCATCAGTTCCGGCTTGCTGCCCGCTTCCAGGCCGAAACCTTCGCCATGGTGCGAGGCCAGCGTGCCGGCCACGCCGCGATGCTGGTTGACCTTGATCGGATACACGGCGGTGTAGCCGCCGGTGTATTCCCAGTCGGCCTGTGCCTGCGCGAATGCCGCCTGCAGCTTGCCCAGGCGATCGCCCAGGATGTCGGGGAAGCGCACCAGCAGCGGCATGCGCGCGCCGTCGGCACGCGCAGTGTCGACCACGTCCGGCAGCGAAATCGAAGGCCCCGCCGCGCCGTTGGGGCTGACCACCACGTGCCCCGCGGCATCCACGTCGAAATACCCTTCCGCCCAATGCGGGATGGAATAGGTCTTGCGGGCTTGGTCTAGGGACCAGGTGGTCATGGGCGTACTCGGGTGGAGAAAACGGAGGGGCATTCTAACGCCGTCGTGCTTTCGCTACGGTTACGGCCGGCGATGATCTCGGCCATGAAGCCTGCGCCTGGGCTGGTTAAGGGCGCAGGTAAGCCGGCTCGCCGGCGCTACTTCGCACTGCGCGTGCCTGGGCAGGCTCCAGGGATGCACTGAGTACTGTGCAACTTCCTGGCAACTGCAATTGCGCGGCAATGCGTGGTAGTGCGGCTGTTTCGCTGGCTATCGATCCGGCCCAGTCCAGCAGTATCAGGAAGTGAGGCATCACTTCGACACCGGTCAGCGGTCGACGCACGATCCAGGCTTTGCGCACTTTATGGTAACCACGCAGTGCGCGCGCCAACTCATGCAATTGGGCGCTATCCAGCGCGTGTGCCTGCAAGGCTTCCTTGCTGTCTGCAAGCCGATCCTCCACGCCCCCTGCATAACGCAGGCGCAGGTCATCGATCTGCGAATGCAACGCGGATGCACCCGGCTGTCCACGCGCATGTCTATCCAGTGCATGCAGGGCCGGCTGCACGAGCTTGGTATCCAACTCCATCGCGCGCTCCAGATGCGACACGCCTTCACTCTCCTTGCCGCGCTTCAGCAGCAACGCGCCGAACCGGTAGTGGCCGTTGGCGTTGGAAGGCGCACGCACCAGCGCCGTCCGGTACAGCGGCAATGCATCGATGCCCGGGTGATGTTCGTCCGACAAACAAGCCAGCTCCACGGCTTCGGCAGGTGTATGCGTGGCATGAGCTTCCAGTTCGGCAAGACGCGTACGCTCCCGCTGCACTGCGTGATGGCGTGCTCTCCATTCGGGCTCGGCAGCCGTGCGCCACTCAAGGCTGAAGCGCTTCTGCAATCGCGTGTCGAGTTCGCCCAGCATGTCCGCTGCGGCGACGCCTGTAGTTCCCGCCAATTGCGCCGGTTCCGACTTCAAGGCGAGCAACCGCTTCGTGAGGGTGGGATGTGTGTCATCCGGTGCAGGCTGACGCGCCAGCAACCGCGAGGGCAGCGGCGCACCCCTGGGCAGTTCTTGCGGCAGCTCTTTTGCAAGCTGCTCGTGGACGGCAATGGGCGGATACGCTTGTGCGCGAGCCGAGTCCTGCACTTGCGGCCAGAACTGTCCGTCCATCCAGTCTGACGCCAGCTCGATGCGCACCAGTGCACTGGCCATCGCATCAGCACCGGCGGCGTGCGCAGCGACTTCGTCCGCGGCGTATTCCTGGCGTCGCGCCAGCACCTGACTGTAGGCATCGAAGTACGGCGCGTACCAGCGGAAGAAGAGCCAGAGCAACTGCCCTCCAGCCACACCGCCAGCAGCCATGCCTTCAAGCAGGCGGTGCCAGCTACTGCGCAGGCGATAGATCCAGCCTGTGAAATGACCGTGCCCACCATGGAAATGACCGAATTCGTGTGCAACCACGGCCGCCAGTTCACGACGATCCAACGCATGCAACAGCGGCAGGCCAAGGATCAGGTAGTGGCGCTGACCCCAAAACACCAATCCACGGGGTACATAAGCAGCAGCGGCATTGAGTTCTGCATTGATGACGATGCCATCCAAGGGCGTGGCACCTACAAACTGGCGGATGCGCTCTACTTCCTGACGCAGTTCGGGTGCCTCGCCAGGCTGCAGGGTATGGCCTTCCGGCGGCACGAAGCGGATCCACAAGGCGCGTGCGACTACTGTACCTGCAACGCCCAGCACGATGATCGGGATAGCAATGGCCGGATCGACAGGTGGACGTACGATCAGAACATAGAGGGCGATGAACACCAGCAGGCCAAAGGTGCACACAAGTGCAGCGGCCAGCACGGCGTAACCCAGTGCCGCCAACAGCGCCAGCTTCAGCCGGTAACGCGCGGGCGCCTGTTCGGCCTCGCGCTCCAATCGCTCGACCAGTTGTCGCCGCGCGTCCCCTGACTCCATTCCCAATCCCCCGCTACATCCCTGATGGATGCTAAGCCATCGCAGCCTGCCTGTAACGCGGTATCCGGTACAATTCGCGCCCTTCCCGCAATCGGCTCCACGGCGATGACAAACGACAGCACCTGGCACATCGAATACTTCCAGCCCACCGGTTCCGCCATCGGCTTCCGCACCACCGGGAAACTTGATGAAGTGCAGTCGCCGTTCCAGAAGATCGAGATCTACGGCACCACCGACTGGGGCAACCTGATGCTGATCGACGGCGCGGTGATGCTGACCACGCGCGACAATTTCTTCTATCACGAGATGATCAGCCACCCGGCGCTGTTCACTCACGCGGATCCGAAGCGCGTGGTGATCATCGGTGGCGGCGATTGCGGCACGCTGCGCGAGGTGCTGAAGCACCCCGGCGTGCAGAGCGCGACCCAATGCGACATCGACGAGCAGGTCACGCGCATGTCGGAGAAGTATTTCCCCGAACTGTGTGATTCCAACAGCGACCCGCGCGCCGAACTGCTGTTCGACGACGGCATCGCCTACATGGCCAACTGCCCTGCCGGCAGCGTGGACGTGGTGATCGTGGATTCCACCGATCCGGTCGGCCCGGCCGAAGGCCTGTTCAACAAGGCGTTCTACGAAAGCTGCTTCCGCGCGTTGAAAGACGACGGCATCCTGGTGCAGCAATCGGAATCACCGCTGGCGCTGCTGGATCTGATCAACGAGATGCGCGGCGAGATGCGCAAGGCCGGCTTCACCACCTTCAAGACCCTGCCGTTCCCGCAGCCCTGCTATCCGACTGGCTGGTGGAGCGTGACGCTTGCGAGGAAGCATTCCAATTCAAAGACGGGCGGCTTCGATTTCCGCGAAGGCGATGCCAGCAGCAAGGCGTTCGACACGCTGTACTACAGCGCGCATCTGCACACCGGCGTGCTGGTGGCACCGCCGTTCGTGGCGAAGGCGCTGGGGGAATAAATCCCTATGTAGCCCGGGTAGAGCGCAGCGAAACCCGGGGCTGTGGCGGATCAACTAAAAAAGCCCCGGGTTTCGCTGCGCTCTACCCGGGCTACGCCTATTGCAACAAGCCGATGAAAGCTTGCGCCAACGCTTCGGGTGATCGGCGCAGGATCGTGGCGTTGACCTGCAGGCCTATCTCCTTGGCGTCCGCCGGCCCTGCAGAAAGCACGATCCCTTTCTGCATGGCCCGCTCCGCCAGGAGTCCAGGCGCAATGCCGGGCAACGCGAGGAAGAACTTGCTGGTGCCGTTCTCCACCTTGCGCACGGTGTAGCGGCCATCGGCTTGCAGCAGGGCGATCAGCTGCTCTGCTGCTCGCCACGCGTTCGCATATTCCTGTTCATAGCCATCCACATACTTCGCGACCAGCGCGACTTGTGGCCAGGCGTGCGGCAGCGAGCCACCGAACATCCGCCGCGTGTGGAACAGGCCGTCGATGAACGTCGCATCGCCGGCAAGGATGGCGCCAGACGTCCCGTTGAAATGTTTCCACAAGGACACGTAGACGGTGTCGAACAGGGCCGCGTATTCCTTGACGCTTTTGCCGGTGTGTTGCGGAAGATTGAACAGCCGCGCGCCGTCCAGGTGCAGCCGGATGCCTTGCTTGCGTGCGTAGCGGCAGACACGCTCCAGCGCGTCGAATTCGACCACCTGGTGGTCTTTCCGTCGCACCGGGGTTTCAATGGAGATCGCGCCGACGTTCAATTCGACGCGACCCTGCGCCGTACGCTCCACCCAGCGCTTGACCTCATCCAGGCTGATCGTGCTGAGCCCTTCCGCCAATGGCACCAGGTTCAAGCCGCTCAAGGTCTGCGCGCAGTCGCCGCTGTCGTTGTAGAGGTGGCTCTCGGCCTGTACCAGGACGCGACGGTCGTTGCCGGCAAGTGTCCTGGCCGCGATGTGGTTGGCCAGCGTGCCGGTGGGCACGAACATCGCCGCCTCCTTGCCCAGCCGCCGTGCGAACGACTGCTCGAGCTGGGCGATCACGCCGCCGTTGGAATAGTTGTCGGCCTGCAAGCTTCCGTCGGCCGCCGCTTGCTGCAGCAGCGTGGAATATTCACGCGGATCCAGGCCCAGTCCGTCGGAAGCAAAGTCGACGCGCTTGAACAATCCTTGATCAGGCGCCGCGCTGCCCGCCAACGCATGGGCGAAGGCGGGTGTCGCCGCGGCCAATCCACTTACCGACAGGAACTGGCGGCGATCCATACGCGTATTCCAATGCTCGATGCTGGAAATTCCTCGCTACAGACCAATCGAGCAGAGGCGTGGTGCACTTAGCGAAAATCTCAACCGTTGAGGATCTTGGCTTTCTCGGCAGCGAATTCCTCGTCGGTCAGCACGCCGGCTTTCTGCAGTTCGGTGAGTTTCTGCAGCAACGCGATCTTTTCCTCGGTCATGCCGGTGGGTGCGGCGGCGGCGGGCTCGGCGGCGGCAGGCGCGGGCGCGGCCTTCTTGTTGCCGGATACCGCTTCGGCGGTCTTGACGATGACGGCGGTGCGGGCGGCGGTGCCCAGCAGGCTGCGGGTCCTTCTCATGGGTATTTCCTCGGGGGGTGGGTCGGGAAGGTTTTATAGCATGGTCGTGCGGCGGCGCTGCGACCGCCAGTCTGCGGCGGCGTTGTTGCCGGACGCTGACGGATCAGTGCGCCACTTCGCGCAGGAAGTTGCCGTGTTCAAGGAAGTGCAGCGTTTGCCCGATCACCACGCCGTTGTTGACGATGAACGTGTGCGTGACCGGCAGCACCATGAAGTCCGACATGCCCTCGACCTTGGCCCGCTCCACCGACACCTTGCCGTCGTTCTCTCCGGGGATTTGCGTGGCCAGCACGCTGTCGAACACGGTCTGCTCGTTGCCGGTGATGATGCCCAGCGGAAAATCCACCGGCCCCAGGCGCGCGGCGATGCCGTCCGCCGTGGTCACCAGTTGCCCGCCGGCCGGGCCGTTGACGCGGTCGTACATGCCGGTCCCCACCAGCACATCGGCCACTTCACTGCCCTGGTTGGGCGGACTGAGCATGACCGTGCGCCCAAGTTCCGGCACGCGATGCGTCGACAGGTAATAGCGCAGCACCAGCCCACCCATGGAATGGGTGACGAAGTGGATGGTGGTCGCGCCCTGCTTGCGGCAATAAGCCACGCCTTCGGGCACCGCCTGCAGCGCAAGCGCTTCGATCGGCTTGCTCTGCGACGGGTAATCGACGCTGATGGTGGCGTAGCCCGCATCGCGCAGCGCGTGCTCGATGCTGTGCATGGAGCGGTAGGTGCGTCCCAGGCCATGCAAGAGCACTACGCAGGCGTTGGCCTGCGGCGCTGGCGCGGCGACCGGTTCGGCGGCGCGAAGATTCGGGGCGGCGAACAGCGATATGAATGCGAGCAGCAGGGCTCTGTGAACAGCAACAGTCATGCACGAACCCGTGTGTGGTTTACGCCAGTGGGAATAAGTGAACTTGTAATGGAGCGAGCCCGGCTTGAATGAATTATTGGGCCCAGAACGGCACTGCGAACTATGGAAGCTCGAAATGCTTTCGGTGCCGGTGAATCTCAACAAGCTTACCGTCGCGAAATGTTAACCGAACTGAATTAAAGAACTTACCGGAACCATCAAGGAGGACGTCCCACCGATCATGCGCTTGCAGTTGATCTATCTGTGATGCTGAAGGCACGGCAGTGAAGTTTTCTCCAGCTCTAGGGCCGTAGCTGACGTATAAGACTGCACGTGGATGACCATTAAGATTGTTGGCCGACATGAGAGCCTCTTGTTTGGACGCTCCGATACTGAATCCGTAGGCCGTGCCGGCGGAGACCGTTTCATCAATGTAAGTTATCCAGAGATAGCCAATGTACCCAGCAGTTGCAAGGACAGGCGCAAGAGCAGCAACAGCCAAGAATTTTTTCCACACTCGCATTGGTATTCGTCTCTGGACCTAGCGCGCAATTACAGCGCGTCGCCGTCCAGCTCACCCGTGCGGATGCGCACCACGCGATCCAGTGAATACACGAACACCTTGCCGTCACCGATCTTGCCGGTACCCGCCGCCTTGACGATGGCATCCACCACCATGTCGACCTGGGCGTCGGTCACGGCGATCTCCACCTTCACCTTGGGCAGGAAATCCACCACGTATTCGGCACCGCGGTACAACTCGGTATGGCCTTTCTGGCGACCGAAGCCCTTCACCTCGGTGACGGTGATGCCGGCGACGCCTGTTTCGGCCAGGGCTTCGCGCACGTCGTCCAGCTTGAACGGCTTGATGATGGCCATGATCATTTTCATAGGGTCGATCCTGTCTCTGCTGCAGCCGCGCCCGGAACGGGAACTGTCCCCCGCAGGATATCGCGGTTGCATGCCTGCGGGCGCTCGGGTTCAATGGTGGCCCGCCTACGACCGGATTTTTCCGACACAGTGTCGCAGCGAACGCCGATAACTTCGCCCCGCGAACCGGGCGACGCTGGGCGCACTGCCGGAGAACCCACCATGATCGACCTCAACCACATCGACGACCTCGCCCGCCGCCTCAGCAACCTGGTGCCACCGGGGCTGAAGGAATCGCAGGAAGAATTGCAGCAGACCTTCAAGAGCGCACTGCAATCCGGGCTGGGCAAGCTGGACCTGGTGACGCGCGAGGAGTTCGACGTGCAGCGCGCGGTACTGCTGCGCACCCGCGAGAAGCTGGAAGCGCTGGAACGCGCCGTCGCCGCGCTGGAAACGCCCGCACCCCCGCAACCCCCGCAGCACTAGGGCCTCGCCGCCATGAGCCTTGCGCTGGTGCACAGCCGTGCACGGGCCGGCGTGTCCGCGCCCCCGGTCCGGGTGGAGGTGCACCTGTCCGGCGGCCTGCCGCAGACCCATGTGGTGGGCCTACCCGAAGCGGCGGTGCGTGAGTCGCGTGATCGGGTGCGCGCCGCGATCCTGTGTTCGCAGTTCGAATTCCCGGCGCGCCGCATCACCGTCAACCTGGCGCCGGCCGACCTGCCCAAGGACGGTGGGCGCTTCGACCTACCGATCGCGCTGGGCATCCTGGCGGCCAGCGGCCAGATCGATCGCCTGGCACTGAACGACTACGAATTCCTCGGCGAACTCGGCCTGACCGGCGAGTTGCGCACGGTGGACGGCATCCTGCCCGCGGCCTTGGCCGCGGCGCGCGCGGGACGCAAGCTGATCGTGCCGCTGGGCAGCGGCGCGGAAGCCGCATTGGCCCGCGACGTCGAGGCCTACACCGCACGCACCCTGCTGGAAGTCTGCGCGGCCCTCAACCGCACGCGGCAACTGCCACTGGCCGAAGCCCCGCCGCCACAGCTCACCCTGATCCCGGACATGGCCGACGTACGCGGGCAGATGCATGCACGCCGCGCACTGGAAGTTGCCGCCGCCGGCAACCACCACATCCTGCTGATCGGCACCCCCGGCTGCGGCAAGACCTTGCTGGCATCACGCCTACCCGGGCTGTTGCCGGAAGCGAGTGAAAGCGAAGCACTGGAAACCGCCGCCATTGCTTCGGTCAGCGGGCGCGGACTGGATCCGTCGCGTTGGCGACAACGACCGTACCGGTCGCCCCATCACACCGCCAGCGCGGTAGCACTGGTCGGCGGCGGCGCGGATCCGCGGCCCGGTGAAATTTCTCTGAGCCACAACGGCGTGCTGTTCCTCGACGAGCTCGCCGTTTAATATTGTATATATATCTTGTCATAGAACATATTTATATGTTATTCAATCACTTAACTTCTAAGTTCGGTGAATTTGAATATGACAATATTCACAGACTATCGATGTTTTGAGGGATATCCATTGAGTGCCGTGGATCCTGCGCTTGCAAAGGCATTGCTTGCCACAGGGATGAGCAACGGAACAAGAGGGAATGCATTAAAAGCTGGAATCTTGCGACTTGAGTGCTTTCTGCAAATAACTCGTCAAACCCTCTGCATTAATGAGCTCGGAGACGCGGCCGGGCGCGCCAAACTACTGCAGTGTTGATTTCCACGGAAAACTGACCCAGGGTTTCCATCCAATATTGAGCCACC
>CALCNV010000167.1 GCA_937897645.1 uncultured Lysobacteraceae bacterium | reverse complement strand
TGGTACAGCAGCACGCAATTGGAAGCCGCCGCGCCGCGCCCTACCCGTCCGCGCAACTGGTGCAGCTGGGCCAGGCCCAGGCGCTCCGCGTTTTCCACGATCATCAACGAGGCGTTGGGAACGTCCACGCCAACCTCGATCACGGTGGTCGCCACGAGCAGGTCGATTTCGCCGGACTTGAACGCGCGCATGGTCGCCTGTTTTTCCGCCGCCTTCATGCGTCCGTGCACCAGGCCGACGCGCACGCCCGGCAGCTGGGCCGAAAGGAATTCGTAAGTGCCCTGCGCTGCCTGTGCGATCACTTCATCACTGTCATCGATCAGCGTGCACACCCAATACGCCTGCCTACCTTCGGCACAAGCCGAGCGGATGCGCTCCACCAGTTCAGGCCTGCGTTCGGCGCTGAGCGCGACCGTCTGCACCGGCGTGCGGCCGGGCGGGAGTTCATCAATGGCCGATACATCAAGGTCGGCATATGCGGCCATCGCCAGCGTGCGCGGGATGGGCGTGGCGGTCATGATCAATTGATGCGGGACGGAGTCGCCGGACGCGCCCTTGTCACGCAGTGCAAGCCGCTGGTGGACGCCGAAACGATGCTGTTCGTCGACGATCGCCAACGCCAAGTCATGGAAGACTACCGCCTCCTGCATGAGCGCATGCGTGCCGACCACGACTTGCGCGGCTCCGGAAGCAACGTCCGCCAGCACTTGCGTACGCGCCTTGCCCGTTACTTTTCCCGCCAGCCAGGCCACGCGGATGCCCAGCGGTTCCAGCCAGTGACGCAGGTTGGCGAGGTGTTGCTCTGCCAGCAATTCGGTGGGTGCCGCGAGTGCAGCCTGCTTGCCGGCCTCAACCGCCAGCATCGCGGCCATCGCCGCAACCACCGTCTTGCCACTACCCACGTCGCCCTGCACCAGCCGCAGCATGGGTGAGGGTTGCTTCAGGTCTTCACGAATCTGCTTGAACACGCGCTGCTGCGCGCCGGTCAGCGTGAACGGCAGCGCAGCCACCAGCTTGGCGACCAGCACCCCCTTGCCCGCAAGCTTCGGCGCACGGTGCTGTTGCAACGCGATGCGCTGACGCCGCAGGCTGAGGTTGTGCGCCAACAATTCTTCCAAGGCCAGTCGACGTTGTGCAGGGTGCCTGCCTGCAGCCAGCGCAGCCAGATCCGCATCACGCGCCGGCCTGTGCATGCTGAGTACGGCCTGGCGCAACGAGGGCAACTGCAGTCCACGCAACATGTCGGCAGTCAGCAGTTCCAGCGATGCGTCATCCGGCAGCCGATCAAGCGCCTGCGCAATGAACTTGCGCATGGTGGCCGGGCCGATGCCTTCGACCGCGGGATAGACCGGATCCAGCGCATCTCCCAGCGAACCCGCATCAGCATCCTCCAGCACCCGATAACTGGGATGCACGATCTCCAGTCCATTCTGTCCGGGCTTCGGCGTGCCGTAGCAACGCACGCGGGTGCCTGGCGCGAACTGCGCCACCTGTGCCGCACGGAAGTGGAAGAAGCGCAGCACCAGCGTGGCATTGGAGTCATCGCCGATCGCCACACGCAATACAGGCCGAAAGCGGAAACCCCGCTCCACTGCTTCGACGCGGCCTTCCACCTGCGCCGGAACTCCCGGCTGCAGGGCGCGGATCGGCGTCAGTTGCGTGCGGTCTTCGTAACGCAGCGGCAGGTGCAGCCACAAGTCCTGCAGTGTCAGCAGTCCGCGGGCGGCGAGCTTTTCCGCGACGCGCGGACCCACGCCGGCAAGCAATCCGGCGATGGGCTGGTTGAACAGGGGTTCTTCGCTGCGAGGTGCGGCTGGCATCGCGCTAGGATGCCGGTCGTCTCGTGGTATTGCCAGTCAGGGTTTGCCGTTCATGCGCGTAGGAGAAAGAACGCGCGGTGAAATGCCACCCCCACGCGCTACGAATCCAGCACCATCACGGCATCGACTTCGAACACGGCGCCCTTGGGCAAGCCGGAGACTTCCACGGTGGAACGCGCGGGAAACGGCGCAGTGAAGTATTCCTGCATCACCGCATTCACCGCGGCGAACTGGCCCAGGTCGGTGAGGTACAAACCCAGGCGCACGATCTGCGACAACGACCCGCCCGCGGTTTCAGCCACGGCCTTCAGGTTGTCGAACGCACGCCGTGCCTGCACCGCGATATCACCTTCCACCAGGCTGCCGGTGGCCGGATCCAGCGGAATCTGCCCGGAGAAGTACACGGTATTGCCGCTGCGCACGGCTTGCGAGTACGGGCCGATGGCGGCGGGGGCGTGGTCGGTCTGGATGATCTGGCGGGGCATGGCGTTGTTCCAGCGTCGGATTGTTCCGGATTCTATCGCCAGCCTCCCGCTTTGTAGAGCCGGGCTTGCTCGGCTGCTGTTGATCTTTGGCAAAGAGCAGCCGAGCAAGCTTGGCTCTACAGTCCTACTGACGCCTGACGCCGTGCACCACGCCAAGGCGACGCAGCCTGCGCATTACTTCGGCCAAGTGGTTGCGGTCGCGCACCTGGATGGAGAAACGCAGGACGGCGGCGTTGATGTCACGCTCCAGGTATTCCACGCGGTCGATGTTGGATTGGCTCTGCGCGACGGCCGCAGCGACCTGCGCCAGCACACCCGGCCGGTTTTCCACGTCGATCAGCAGCGAGGCATCGTAATCGCCGGTGACGGTGGCATCCCAGTCGATGGGAATCCAGCGTTCGGGCGACTTGCGGAACTCGGCCACGTTGGGGCAGTCGAGGCGATGCACCACGATGCCTTTGCCAGCCGTGTGATAGCCCATGATTTCGTCGCCGGGAATCGGCTGGCAGCAGTTGGCGAAACTGACCACGCCGCGTTCGCTGCCGTTGATCAGGATCTTTTCCTGCGAATGCTTGGAGTGGCCACCGCCACGCAACTCGGCGAATGCGGTCAGGGCCTGCGCGGCTTGGGTCGGCATCCAGTTGCCCAGCGCGACGTCGGCGAGGAACGCTTCCAGGCGTGGATAACGGTGCTCGGACAGGAACGCATCCAAGCGCTGCTGCGGCAATCGTTCCAGTGAACTGTCCAGCTGTTCCAGCGCGCGATCCAGCATGCGATGGCCAAGCTGCACGGCGTCTTCGTGCTCCAGTTGCTTCAACTGGTGACGGATGGCGGTGCGCGCCTTGCTGGTGACCACGAATTCCAGCCACTGCGGCTTGGGAGCAGCCGATTTCGCAGTGATGATTTCCACGCTTTGCCCGCTTGCGAGTTTGGTGCGCAGCGGTACCAGCTTCTTGTCCACGCGCGAAGCGACGGCCTGGTTGCCGACGTCGGTATGCACCGCGTAAGCAAAATCAAGCGCAGTCGAATTGCGCGGCAGCGACAGGATTTTTCCTTTCGGCGTGAACAGGTAGACCTCGTCCGGGA
>CALCNV010000166.1 GCA_937897645.1 uncultured Lysobacteraceae bacterium | reverse complement strand
TCTGGTAGTAGCGGTCGAAGCCGGCCACCATCAGGATCTGCTTGAACAGCTGCGGGCTTTGCGGCAGCGCGTAGAACTCACCCGGATGCATGCGCGCCGGCACCAGGAAGTCGCGCGCGCCTTCCGGCGTGGCCTTGGTGAGGATGGGGGTTTCGATGTCCTGGAAGTCGCGCGCGTCCAGCCACTGGCGCAGCGCCGCGACGAGCTTGGTGCGCGTACGCATCATGCGCTGCATTTCGGGGCGGCGCAGGTCGAGGTAGCGGTACTTCAGGCGGGTTTCCTCGCCGGCATTTTCATGCGCGTGGAACGGCAGCGGTTCGGCCTTGTTGAGGACGGTGATTTTCGTGGCGACCACTTCCACCTTGCCGCTCTTCAACTTGTCGTTGACGCTGTGGCGCGCACGCACGACGCCTTCCACCTGCAGCACGTCCTCGTAGCCGAGGCTGGCGGCGACCTTGAAGACTTCCACCTGTTCCGGCTCCACCAGCACCTGCACGATGCCGTGGTGGTCGCGCAGGTCGATGAAGCACACGCCTCCCAGGTTGCGGGCGACGTCGGTCCAGCCGCAGAGAGTGACAGGCTGGCCGGTCAGGGCCTCGTCGATGAGGCCGCAGAAATGGGTACGCATGGGTAATCCGAAGAAGTAAGGTGGCATCGCCGTCCTGTCCGGACCGCGGAATGCTCAATTTTAGGGGTGCAGCCCCACCCCCGCAATGCGAAGCGCGTACTGGCGGGCGATGGGAGGCCACCCCGGGCTGTCACCACGCATGGGCACCAGCAGCGCTAGACTCGGCCTGCGCCCCTTTCCTTGAACCTGTCGGAGCCCCGCCATGTCTGCCTCGCGTAACGGATTGTCGATCACCGCATTGCTGATGCTGCTCTGCCTCGCCGCCAGCGCCCATGCCCAGGCGCCGCCCATGGGGCCGCCGCCTGCGGGCCAGACCATTCGCTGCGAAAGCGTCAACAACCGGCAGCAAACCTGCCGCGTGCCCTGGACGGGTGATTCGCGCCTCATCCGGCAACTGTCCAGTACCACCAGCCCGTGCCGGGAAGGGGTCACGTGGCGATCGCAGCGCGGCCAGGTCTGGGTGACGCAGGGTTGCCGCGGCGAATTCGGCTATGTCGGCGCACCGCCGCCGGTGACTCCACCCATCAGCTGGGCCACCATCCGTTGCGAGAGCAACAACAACCAGTACCGGATCTGCCCGACGCCCTGGCAGGGGCATTCGCGCCTCGTGCGCCAGCTTTCCGGCAGCAACAGCCCGTGCACGGAAGGCACCTCCTGGCAGTCCCAGCAAGGCCAGATCTTCGTGAACCAGGGCTGCCGCGGCGAGTTCGCCTCCATAGGCGCGCAACCGCCGGTGACTCCGCCGATCGGCGGATCGACCATCCGCTGCGAGAGCAACAACAACCAGCACCGGATCTGCCCGACGCCGTGGCAGGGGCATTCGCGCCTCGTGCGCCAGCTTTCCAGCGCCAACGCCCCATGCACGGAAGGCACCACCTGGCAGTCCCAGCAGAACCAGATTTTCGTGGACCGCGGCTGCCGCGGCGAGTTTGAATCCGTTCGTGCCGTAACCCCCCCAATCGCGCCCCCGCCGCCCCCGCCGCCGTCAGGACAACGACCCATCCAGTGCCAGAGCAGCAGCACGCGCAACCAGCAGTGTGCGACCCCGTGGCCCGGACGCTCGCGCCTGGTGCGGCAGTTGACCTCCCACCAGTGCATCGAGGGCGTCAGCTGGGGTACGCAACCCGGGCAGGTGTGGACATCACGCGGCTGTGGCGGTGAATTCCTGCCGGACGATGGCCGCCCGCCACATCCCAACCCCGGCTACAGCGTGACCTGCGCCAGCGCCAACAACCGCCTGACGACTTGCAACTGGAATTCACGCATGGGACCGCCCGTGCTGGTCGAGCAGTTGTCCAGCACGGCCTGCATCGAAGGCCAGAGCTGGGGCTACGATCAACTGCACGGCCTGTGGGTGAACAACGGCTGCCGCGCGCGCTTCGGCGTGCAATAGCGGCTGCCGACCAGGCTCGGGATGACCGTGCGGTCCAGGCCGTGCGGTCATCATCGGGCCTGAATAAGCCGGGTGTATATTCCGGCCACCACCCCAAATTGCCCACGGAGCCTGCCATGTTGCGTTCGTTGTCAGCCATGTTCGTCGTGATTGGCCTGCTGTTCGCAGTGCCGCACCTGCAGGTCCAGGCGCAGGCCGCACGTGCGTATGCACCGGAAAACCTGCGCAGCCTGTCGCGCAACGACCAGGAACGCGTGATCCGCCAGGAGTACTCCGACCAGTCCAACGGCCGCCGCATCCCGGACGACCATCTGCGCTTCTACATCGACCAGGTCAACCGCTCCAATTGGGGCTTCAGCCGCATCAAGCAGGACATCGCGACCTCGCTGGGCGGCAACGGCAATGGCGGTTGGAATCCGGGCCCGGGCCCGGGGCAATCAGGCAGCGTGTTGTGCGAAAGCCAGAACAACCGCTACCGCGAGTGCCGCACCAACTTCCGCGGCAACGCCGTGCTGGTCCAGAACATTTCGCAGACGCGCTGCATCGAGGGCCAGAACTGGGGCAGCCGCGACGGCATGGTCTGGGTCGACCGCGGCTGCAAGGCGCGCTTCGCGCAGGGCTCGAGCAATGGCAACGGCACGGTGCGCTGTGAAAGCGACAACGGCCGCGTGCGCACCTGCAACACCGGCTTCCGCAACAACGCGGTGATCAGCCGGCAGTTGTCCAGCACGCGCTGCGTCGAAGGCCAGAACTGGGGCCAGAGCCGTGGCTCGGTGTGGGTGAGCAGCGGTTGCCGCGCGGAGTTCACCGAGGGTCGTGGTGGGTGGAACCCGGGTCCAGGCAACGGCAATTACAGCGTGACCTGCAACAGCGCCAACGGTGGCCGCAACACCTGCGCGTGGGACAGCCGCCAGGGCCGGCCGATGGTGATCCAGCAGTTGTCGTCGACCCCATGTCGCGAAGGCTCCACCTGGGGTTATTCCGGCAACCAGATCTGGGTAGACCGCGGCTGCCGGGCACGCTTCGGCACGCGTTGAGCATTCCACTACACACGAATGAAGAAAAGCCGCCCGTAGGCGGCTTTTCTTTTTAGTTCTCTGCACCCCAAGGCGGTGGCGGTATGGCAACCGGCTGTGTGAGGTCGAACTCGACTCGGAACAAGCGGCCGTCAGGCCGACTGAGCTCATAAACAAACTGCTTGGACGGGATCAACTCCATCGCCCATGTATTGGACACCGATGCAGTGCGACCTTCGCGCTTGAATAGCGCAACCGATTCTGCATCGACAGGGAATTCCTGTCGCTTAGTATCGCCTGGCACAGTGGTCTCACCGCCATACATGGTCATCGCGTCGGGACTGCCATCGGCATGACGATGATCGTGCTTCAGACGCAAGCCGTTCGGGGTACGGGTAATCACCCAAGTACGCGAGCGGTCATCGCCAACATGGAACGGTATGCGGATTTCCCGATACGTATCCTCGCAGCCACGGACATGCATCACGAGTGCCTTGCCTTCAAATGGATCTGGAGTGCTAGACGCTGGCGTGTTAGTAACGATCCGGCCGGCATACGCTTTTCCACAATAAGGAACGAAATTGGAGAAAAACTGATCGGAGGGCTTTGCCGCGATGACAGCCGGCATGACTTGTGAATTTGAGAATTCGCCAAGATCTTGAGTCGATGTAGGAGTCGCTGTCTTTGCACAACCCGCGAGCAGCATTGCCAGCATCAAGGGAGCGATCCGCTCCAAGTCTGTAGTCTTTCTCATCTATGAGCTCTCAGGTAGTAGGCGCAGTGACGATAGTCGCGAACAGGAGATATATGGTCATGCTTGCACCGTAACGGGCTTGCGGACCTGAGATCAAGCGAATCGATGAATCATCGAGCGAATAAATGAATCGTCATTCCCGCGAAGGCGGGAACCCATGGACGTTGGCTTTTCTAGCAGAAGCCCAAAGTCCATGGGTTCCCGCCTTCGCGGGAATGACGAACCTATTTTTCCTGCCGCCTGGAAGCAGTACGGGATCCTGGAACAGGATTCGCTTCACGTCGAAGAGGAAGAGGAGGAAGAACTCGGTGCCGCCGCAGGTGCCGCCGGCTTCGCCTCCGTCTTGCTCTCCGTCTTCGGCGCACTCGCCGTTTCCGTGGCGGCCGGCTTCGTGTCGCCTGACGGCTTGCTGTCCGATTTGCCCGTGCCCTCGCTGCCTTCGCTCAGGTTGCGTTTCTTGTCGCCGTCTTTCTTGAAATCCGTTTCGTACCAGCCGCTGCCGGACAAACGGAACGACGGTGCCGTCACCTGTCGCTTGACCTGGTGCGCACCACAGGACGGGCAGGTGTCCGGATCGGGATCGGACATCTTCTGCAGGCGGTCGAAGCTGTGGCCGCAGTCGGCGCACTGGAACGCGTAGATAGGCATGTTGGGAAGTCGATTCGTGCGGTGGAAGGCTTGATTTCTATGGGCGAAAACCGGCCAGGCAAGTGGTCCGGATGCGAGGCGGAGCAAGTCTAGTCGTAAAGCGCCGACCACTCCGCTTCGGCGGTGGCCAGCGCTTCACGCAACTGGGTTTGCTGGCGGCCGATCTCGGCAACCCGCGCACCGCCGCCCGAATAGACTGCAGGATCGGCCATCTCGGTTTCCAGCGCCGCCAACTTGCCTTCCAGTTCGGCGACACGCGCCTCGGCCTGGGCCAGCTTGTGCGGGTTGATCTTCTTGGCGGGCGTAGCCGGCTTGGCCTCCACCGCGACCGGCAACGGCGTTTCCGGAATCTTGGGCGCCTTGTTGCCCTGCGCGCTGGCGCGCGAACGCAGCCACGCGGCGTATTCGTCCAGGTCGCCGGCGAAGGGTTCGACCACGCCGTCGGACACGCGCCAGTAGGTTTCGCAGACCAGGCCGATCAGGTGGCGATCGTGCGAGACCATGACGATGGCGCCTTCGAACAGGCTCAAGGCTTCTGCCAAGGCCTCGCGCATTTCCAGGTCAAGGTGGTTGGTAGGTTCGTCCAGCAACAGCACGTTGGGCTGGCGCCATGCGATCAAGGCGAGTGCCAAGCGCGCGCGCTCACCGCCGGAAAAACCATCGACGCTTTCGAAGGCGCGGTCCCCGGGGAAATTCCACTTGCCCAGGAAGTCGCGGAACGATTGCGTCGGCGCATCCGGTGACAGGTCACGCAAATGATCAATCGGCGATTGCGCGGGCTTCAGCGATTCCACCGTGTGCTGGGCGAAGTAGCCGATGCGCACGTCAGGGTGGCAACTGCGATCACCGTGGATGGGATCCAGGTCACCGACCAGTGTTTTCACCAGGGTCGATTTACCCGCGCCGTTGACGCCGAGCAGGCCGATGCGATCACCGGCTTCCAAGCCAAAGGCGACGTCCTTGAGGATGACCGCGTTCTCACCGTAGCCCGCATCCACATGGTTCAAGCGGATCAGTGAGAACGGCAACCGCTGCGGCTGGGCGAACTCGATCACCAGTTCGCGCTCGGCGCGCACGGCTTCGGTGCCGGCCATCTTGGCCAGGCGCTTGACCCGCGACTGCGCCTGCTTGGCCTTGGCGGCGCTGGCGCTGAAGCGGTCGATGAAGCTCTGCAGGTGGGCGCGTTCGGCCTGCGATTTTTCGTGGGTGATCTGCTGCAGGCGCAGCTGTTCGGAACGCTGGCGCTCGAACGCGGTGTAGTCGCCGGTGTACAGCTTGGCCTTGCCGCCGTGCAGGTGCAGCGTGTGCGTGGTGACGTTGTCGAGGAACTCGCGGTCGTGCGAGATCAACAACAAGGTGCCCGGATACTTCAGCAGCCACTGTTCCAACCACAGCACCGCGTCCAGGTCCAGGTGGTTGGTGGGCTCGTCCAATAGCAGCAGGTCGCTGGGACTCATCAGCGCGCGGGCCAGGTTCAGGCGCACGCGCCAGCCGCCGGAGAACGAGGACACCGCACGCTGGTGGGTATCGCCCGGGAACCCCAAGCCGTGCAGCAGCTTGCCGGCGCGTGCCGAGGCGTCGTAGCCGTTGACCTCTTCCAGCCGGTGGTGGGCCATGGCCACGGCTTCCCAGTCCTCGGCCGCCAGCGCCTTGGCTTCGGCCTTGAGTGCATTGGCGACATCCACGTCACCGGCCAGCACGAAGTCGATGGCCGGGTCCGGCAGCGACGGGGTTTCCTGGGCCACGCTGGCGATGCGGACCTTGCCGGGCAGGTCGATATCGCCCTTGTCGGCCTCGATCTCGTTGCGGATGGCGGCGAACAGGCTGGATTTGCCCGTGCCATTGCGACCCACCACGCCGACCCGGTAACCGGCGTGCATGGTCAGGTCGACATCGGACAGGAGCAGGCGCTCGCCCCGGCGAAGGGCGAAATTACGTAAGGAAATCACGGGATGAACCAAGGCTATTAGCGGAACTGCGTTGCGTAGTTTAACTATTACCGCCCACATCACATTTGTTAAGGAATCGTTGACACCGCCGCCATATGCCTGTAATCCATAGGTTGGTGCATTGCAATAAGAACCCTGACTCATGGAATCGAGCGCCAAACCTGCTGTTTTCCTGAATTTCCTTGAACCCTGATTTTTTTGGAGTAGCCATGAACCGCAAGCCGTCTCCCCTTACCGCCGCCATCGTCCTGGCCCTGCTGGCCAGCCCCGCCCTGGCCCAGGAAACCCCTGAAACTGCGCAGACCCTGGACACGGTGATCGTCACCGGTACCCGCGTCGCCGACCGCACCGTGGCCGAGTCCACTGCCCCGATCGACATCCTGACCCCCGAGATCCTGCAGTCCACCGGCACGGTGGAACTGGCCACCGCGCTGTCGCGCGCGCTGCCCTCGCTCAACTTCCCCCGCGCCGCCATCAACGACGGCACCGATACCGTGCGGCCGGCGCAGATCCGCGGCTTGTCGCCCGACCACGTGCTGGTGCTGGTCAATGGCAAGCGCTACCACAGCGGCGCGCTGGTCAACGTCAACGGTTCGCAGGGCCGCAGCTCCTCGCCCGTGGACTTGAACACCATTCCGATCGCCGCCATCGAGCGCGTCGAAGTGCTGCGCGACGGCGCCTCCGCGCAATACGGCTCCGATGCCATCGCCGGCGTCATCAACATCGTGCTGAAGGGCAGCAGCGAAGGCGGCAGCATCGCCGCGCGCTACGGCCAGTACAGCGCTGGCGACGGCAAGCAGTACCAGGTCTCCGGCGACGCCGGCTTCAAGCTGGGCGACGGCTTCATCCACCTGGCCGCCCAGGGCGGTGACCAGGACAACACCGACCGCGCGCGTCCCTTCATCGGCACGCCCGGCCCCACCACCGCGCCGCTGGGCAAGGTGGTACAGCGTTACGGTGACCCTGAAGTGCAGAACGGCTCCGTGGCCTACAACGCCGAGCTCCCGGTCGAGGAGTACTTGAGCTTCTATTCCACCGGCATCTACACCAAGCGCGACGCGCTCTCCAACGGCTTCTTCCGCCCCGCGGGCGACGCACGCAACATTCCCGCGATCTATCCCGATGGCTTCCTGCCGCAGATCAACAACGTCTCCACCGACCACCACTTCGTGCTCGGCCTGAAGGCATTCACCGCTGGCGGCACCAACATCGACATCAGCTACACCTATGGCGACAACGAGCTGACCTTCGACATTCTCAACACCCTCAACCGCAGCTTGGGCCCGACCTCGCAGACCGAGTTCTACGCCGGCGCGCTGGAAGTGCGGCAAAGCGTGTTGAACCTGGATTTCAACAAGCCGCTCGACTGGGGCCTGGCCTATCCGATCACCCTGTCCTATGGCGCGGAATGGCGCGGCGACGAATTCATCCAGTCGCCGGGCGAACCCAATTCGTATGCACTGGGCACGTTCGCCAATATCCCCGGTTCGCAGGTCTTCCCGGGCTTCAAGCCCTCCGATGGTGGCAGTTTCGACCGCCACAACTTCTCGTATTACGCAGGACTGGAAGGCGACCTGAGCGACAAGTTCTCGCTGGGCCTGGCGGCGCGCTACGAGGACTACAGCGACTTCGGCAGCACCACCACGTGGAAAGTGACCTCGCGCTATGCCTTCACCGACAAGGTCGCATTGCGCGGCACCGTGTCCACCGGCTTCCGCGCACCGTCGCTGCAGCAGCAGTACTTCCAGTCCACCAGCACCAACTTCATCGGCGGCGTCCCGTACGACATCGTGACCTTCCGCGTGAACAACCCGGCCGCGATCGCACTGGGTTCGGAGCCGCTCAAGGCGGAGGAATCCACCAACTACAGCCTTGGCCTGGTGCTGCAGCCCATCGACTCGCTCTACATCACCATCGATGGCTACCAGATAGGCGTGGATGACCGCATCACCCTGTCGGAGAACCTGACCAGCACGGCAGTGCGCAACTACCTCAATGCCAACGGCTTCCCCGGCGTGGGCGGCGGGCGTTACTTCACCAATGCCATCGATACCACCACCACCGGCGTCGACATCATCGGCACGTACACGTGGGCCCTGGAAGCGAGCACCCTGGACCTGACCTTCGGCTACAACTACAACAAGACCGAAATCGACAGCGTCACGCCCAACCCCGCCACGTTGACTGCCATCGACCCGGCCGCCGTGCGCTTCGGCCGGGTGGAACTGGGCCGTTTCGAAGTGGGCGCGCCGCGCGACAAGTACGTGCTCGGCGGCAAGTGGAGCGTGGGTGGCTTCGAGCTGGCGACCACGGCTTCGCGCTACGGTGAGATTTCCGTGTTGAATGCGGACCCGACCCGCGACCAGACCTTCGGCGCCGAGTGGACGCTCGACCTGTCGTTCGCCTACAACTACGAAAACTGGAAGTTCACCCTGGGTGGCGACAACGTGTTGAACGAATATCCGGACGAGGTGCTGTACGCCAACTCCACGTTCGGCCAGTTGCCCTACAGCGGCAGCGCGCCATTCGGTTTCAACGGTGCCTTCATGTACGCCACCGTCAACTACAAGTGGTGATCCGGTAGGTCCTGCTGCCTTCACCGGCTGCGGAACCCACCAATGCCCCGGCCATGCCGGGGCATTTTTTTTGCGCGACCGAACTTGCTCGACATGCCTGGCCCGTCCTCGTAGAGCCGAGCTTGCTCGGCTGCCTGATCCACCCTTGTAGAGCCGAGCTTGCTCGGCTGTCCTTGCGCTTCATGTAGAGCAGCCGAGCAAGCTCGGCTCTACGAAAATCGCGCCTTTCTTCCTCATCTAATCCCGATGGCAATGAACATGCCGCTCAGTTTCGGTTTGCCCCGGACCGACGTATCGGCGACACTGTTTTCATCCCGTTTCGATGCAGATAGCGCATGCCCCATGACACCGACCTGATCAACATCATCGCGGTCGGCCTGGCCGTTGCCTTCGTGCTGGGCGCGATTGCCAACAAGCTGCGCCTGTCGCCGCTGGTCGGTTACCTGGTCGCGGGCATGTGCATCGGGCCGTTCACGCCGGGCTTCATCGCCGACCAGACCCTCGCCCACCAGTTGTCCGAGATCGGCGTGATGTTGCTGATGTTCGGCGTGGGCCTGCATTTCTCGCTGGCCGACCTGATGAAGGTCAAGGCCATCGCCATCCCCGGCGCACTGGTGCAGATCGCGGTGGCCACCGCGTTGGGTTGGTTGCTGGCGTGGGCGATGGGGTGGCCGCCGCTGAGTGGCTTCCTGTTCGGCCTCGCATTGTCAGTGGCCAGCACCGTGGTGCTGTTGCGCGCGCTGGAAGAACGCCGCCTGCTGGAAACCAAGCGCGGCAAGATCGCGATTGGCTGGTTGATCGTGGAAGACCTGGTGATGGTGCTGGCGCTGGTGCTGTTGCCGGCATTGGCCAGCGTGATGGCCGATGGCGATGCCAGCGGCGGTTTCGGCACGATTGCCAAGGCCATGGGCCTGACCCTGTTCAAGGTCAGCCTGTTCGTGGCGGTAATGCTGGTGGTGGGTCGTCGTGCGATCCCGTGGACGCTGGAGCGCATCGCCGCCACCGGATCACGCGAGCTGTTCACCCTCGCAGTGCTCGCGATCGCCTTGGGCGTGGCCTTCGGGTCGGCGATGCTGTTCGGCGTGTCCTATGCGCTGGGCGCGTTCTTCGCCGGCATGCTGCTCAACGAGTCGGAACTGAGCCACAAGGCCGCCAACGATTCGCTGCCCCTGCGCGATGCATTCGCGGTGCTGTTCTTCGTTTCGGTGGGCATGTTGTTCAACCCGTCGATCCTGGTCGAGCATCCGTGGCAGGTGCTGGCCACGCTGCTGATCATCGTGGTCGGCAAGTCGCTGGCGGCGTTTGCCATCGTGCGCATGTTCAAGCATCCCACCGGCACCGCGCTGACCATTTCCACCAGCCTTGCCCAGATCGGCGAGTTCTCTTTCATCCTAGCCGGGCTGGGCCTGTCGCTGAAGATACTGCCGCAGGAAGGCCACGACCTGATCCTCGCGGGCGCACTGCTGTCGATCATCGCCAACCCGTTGCTGTTCTCGCTGCTGGATCGCTGGCAGGCCCGGCAGGACAAAGCCGATATCGCGGCGGAACCGGAACTGCCGCCCGGCCCTTCGCTGGACCTGGTGGACCATGCCATCGTCATCGGCTACGGACGCGTGGGCACCGAGCTGGCACGCGTGCTGCGCGAGCGCGGCGTGCCGGTGCTGGTGATCGACGACAGCAGCCACCACGTGGAGCGCGCGCACACGGCGGGCATTCCCGCGATCCGCGGCAATGCAGCGGCCGACATGGTCCTGGCCGAAGCACAGCCGGACAAAGCCAAGATCGCGGTGCTGGCGATCCCGCAACCACTGGAAGCCGGCGAAGTGCTGGTCAAGCTGCGCGCCATCAACCCGGCGCTGACCCTGCTGGCGCGTGCGCACAGCGATTTCGAAGTGAAGTACCTGCTGGACCACGGTGCCGACGGCGCCATCATGGCCGAACGCGAACTGGCGCATTCACTGGCGGAAATGGTGATGTCCACGCCGCCTTATCGCGCGCTTCGCCTCAAGACGAACTGAGCGCGACAATCGATTACCGATGAATTGTGGGAGCGGCTTCAGCCGCGACGGGCCTTACCTCTGGAGCGTCGCGGCTGAAGCCGCTCCCACAGTGAGACGATTACTGGGCCGGATTCGTACTGTTCCGCTTTATGCAGGAATTTTCGCCAGCAGGAATCTTCACGACGCCGCCACCAGCACCTCGCCCAGCGGCTGCGGCTGCGACACCAGGTAGCCCTGGATCCAGTCGACGCCCAGTTCACGCAGGCAGGCCACGGTCTCTTCGTCTTCCACGAATTCGGCCACGGTCTGCGCACCGAACGCGCGCGCGACCGCCACCGATGCCTGCACCAGCGCATAGTCCTTGCCGCGCTGGGCCACGTTGCGGATGAACGATCCGTCGATCTTGATCGTATCGACTGGCAGTTCCTTCAGCCGCTCGAAACTCTGCATGCCCACGCCAAAGTCATCGATGGCGATGCTGCAGCCTTGCCTGCGCAGTTCATTCAACAACTGGCTGGCGACTACCGTGCTGGAAATCGCCGCGGTCTCGGTGATCTCGAAGCACAGGCGCGACAACGGCAGCGGCGAATCCGCCAGCAGCAGGCGCAACTGCTTGCGGAAGCTGGCCGAGGCCAGGCTCTGCCCGGTGAGGTTGACGGCGATGCGTTCGCACTGCGCCAAGGCATGCGGCGCGGCGCGCAATTGCCGGAACAAGGCCTTCAGCACCGCGAGGTCCAGTTCCACGCCGCGTCCCGCGGCCTCGATCGGTTTCATGAAACGCGCCGGCATGAGCAATTCGCCCTGCTGGTCGCGCAGGCGGCACAGCACCTCGCCACGCAGGCGCATGCGTGCGTCGGCATGCACGGGATGGGCCTGCAGCGAGCGGATCGACTGGAAGTACAGCACCACGCGTTCGCTGCGCAGGCAGGCCAGCGCGGTGGCGGCGTCGTACATGTGCTGGCGCTGCGTTTCCTGCAGCACCGGACTGCCCTGCTGGTCGTACAGCGGCCTGACTTCGTTATGCAGCTTGGCTTCGTAGGCAAGGTGCGACGCCGTCAGCAGGGCCAGATCCACGGCTTCGCTGGACGCGATCTCGTACGCGGCCACGCCCATGTAGGGAAGCAGCCGCAAGCCCTGGCCGCCGGCATCGATCTCCGCCTGCTCCACGCGCGCCATCAGGTTTTCCCACATCGCGCTGTCGCGGCCCCTGCCCGTGTCCAGCGGCAGCAATGCGAACTGGCCGGTGCCGACGTAATACGGCTGCACCATGTCGGCGATGCGCGCCGCCACCGCGTTCATGGCCGCGGCCTGCGTATCCAGTCCAAAGCCGGCACGCAGGGAATCGATCTGGTCGAGCAGCAGGTAGCCGATCTCGCGCCGCCGCGGCGGCGCATGCAGCACGCGATGCACCAGTGCCTGCAGGTTGGGCAAGCCGGTGGCGGTATCGCGATGTGCTTCATCGGTCAGCCGCGCGGACAGTTCGCGGCCATCACGGCTGATCACCAGGTAGTACAGCATCGCGATCAGCAGGATGCTGAGCTCCATGGCCAGGTGCAGCAGGTTGATGAAGCCGATGGTGGTGCCGCCACGCTCGGCGGTCATGGCCAGTGCACCGACCAGGGTGAACATCACGCCGCTGAGCAGTGGCATCGAATGCTTCGGCCGCAGCCGCAGCATGCACCACGCCAGCACCGCGAACAGGGTGAAGCGGTAGTCCATCAGGACCACGCCTTCGCCACGTGCGTCGGGGAAGCTGCTGCGCGCCTGCTGGGTCAACATGACGCTGGTCGCTACGCCCAGCAACAACACCAATGGCCAAAGCCAGCCGATCGAACGCTTGCCGGCACCCGGACGCCCGCGTTCGCCCCAGGCCATCACCAGCGGGAACGTGAGGATGGCCACGCCGAAATGCTTGGCGAACCAGACCTGCAGGGCGCCATTGATCTGGGTGGCCAGGTCCTGCTCCCAGCTGGAAAGGACAGACAGCACCGTCAAACCAAGCGGAAACACGATGAGGCCGATCAACGCGAAGGGAATCAGGTCGCGCCGGCGTACGCGCGCCTCGCCCTCGGGCTTCGGCCAGCCCATCCAGCGCACGCACAGCAGGGTCCAGCCAAACGCCGCGAACGCAACGAGGGGGCCTACCAGGAACTGGATCGCTTCATACGATGAAAGCCAGGCCCGCACCATCCAGCCCAGCGTGGTGATGATGAAACAACCCGCCAGCACCCAGCGATCGCGGTTGAGCATGGCGATCGCCAACAACATGCCGGTATGCAGGTGCAGCAACGAAGCGCTGCCCTCCCGCGCTCCCATCACGTCGAGCGTGTAGGGCACGGCGATCTGCTGCAGCACCAGGCACAGGGCGCCCAGCAGCACGATCGAGCCTGCCCTGCCCTGCAGCCAGCGCACCTTCAAGTCATCCCATGCATGTGCATTCCGCCCCAGTCCGCGCTCCCCAACGCCGGGCTATCCTGACACGAAACCCACCTGTGATGTGCTGTCCCGCAACAGTGCGGGACAGCATGGTGGTCCGTTGTTTGCAGCGCCGCCGCCTGCACCCTGCGCCGTGGCGAAGTGCGCGTCGGCACGGAGCGGTGTCCTTGGCGGGCAATGGAATGAAATAGCAAGCTTGTGGGAGCGGCGTCCCGCCGCGAGCTTGAGTAGAGCCAGTCAAGAGCTCGCGGCGGGACGCCGCTCCCACAGATGTATGGAGGGTCGCTTCGCGCGAGCGTGCGACTCAGGGCTTGCGGAACACCAGGTGCCCGCCTTCCGCATCCACGTGCACGCTATCGCCGGACCCGAATCCACCCGCAAGGATCTGCTGTGCCAGCGGATTCTCAAGCTGTTGCTGGATGGCGCGCTTCAACGGCCGCGCGCCGTACACCGGGTCGAAGCCGACGTTGCCCAACAGCTCCAATGCCTTGTCCGACAGGTCGATGCCGATGCCGCGCTCGCCCAGCCGTTTCTCGAGTCCACGCAACTGGATGCGCGCGATCTGCTTGATCTGCGCCTTGTCCAGCGGGTGGAACACGACGATGTCGTCAAGCCGGTTGATGAACTCCGGGCGGAAGTGCGCCTGCACCACGCCCATCACCGCCGCCTTCATCTGCGTGTAGGCCTCGGCCGAATCGATATCGGCGCCGCCGTTGTCGGACATGTCCTGGATCTGGTGCGAGCCCAGGTTGGAGGTCATCACGATCACGGTGTTGCGGAAGTCGACCGTACGACCCTGCCCGTCCGTGAGCCGGCCGTCGTCCAGCACCTGCAGCAGGATGTTGAACACGTCGGCGTGCGCCTTCTCCACTTCATCGAGCAGGATCAGCGAGTACGGGCGCCGACGCACGGCTTCGGTCAGGTAGCCACCTTCTTCATAGCCGACATAGCCCGGAGGCGCGCCGATCAGGCGGGCGACGGAATGCTTCTCCATGAACTCGCTCATGTCGATGCGGATCATCGCGTCGCTGCTGTCGAACATGAATTCCGCCAGCGCCTTGCACAGTTCGGTCTTGCCCACGCCGGTCGGGCCGAGGAACAGGAACGAACCCGTGGGGCGGTTGGGATCGGAGAGGCCGGCACGCGAACGGCGCATCGCATCGGACACGACCTTGATCGCTTCTTCCTGGCCGACGACACGCGTGTGCAGCTGCGATTCCATCTTCAGCAGCTTCTCGCGTTCGCCTTCCAGCATCTTGCTGACCGGGATGCCGGTCCAGCGCGATACGACTTCGGCGATCTCCTCGGCGGTGACGCGGTCTTGCACCAGGGTGAAATCCTTGCGGTCGACTTCCTGCGCGTTCTGGAGTTGCTTCTCCAGTTCCGGCAGCAGGCCGTACTGGATTTCACTCATGCGGGCGTAATCCTGGTGGCGTTGCGCGGCTTCCAGCTCCAGGCGTGCCTGCTCGATCTGTTCCTTGATTTTTGTCGAACCCTGCAACGCAGCTTTTTCCGACTTCCAGATTTCGTTGAGGTCGGAGAACTCGCGCTCCAGCGAATCGATATCCGCCTCAAGGTCGGCCAGGCGCTTCTGCGACTCGCTGTCCTTTTCCTTCTTCAGCATTTCACGCTGGATCTTCAGCTGGATCAGCCGGCGCTCCTTGCGGTCGAGTTCTTCGGGCTTGGAATCGATCTCCATGCGAATGCGTGATGCCGCTTCGTCCATCAGGTCGATGGCCTTGTCCGGCAGCTGGCGGTCGGCGATATAGCGGTGCGACAGCGTGGCGGCGGCGACGATGGCCGGATCGGTGATCTCCACGCCGTGGTGCACGGCGTAGCGCTCCTTCAGGCCGCGCAGGATGGCGATGGTGTCTTCCACCGTTGGCTCGCCCACGAACACTTTCTGGAAGCGGCGCTCCAGTGCCGCGTCTTTCTCCACGTACTTGCGGTATTCGTCCAGCGTGGTCGCGCCGATGCAGTGCAGCTCGCCACGCGCCAGCGCCGGCTTGAGCATGTTGCCGGCGTCCATCGAACCTTCCGCCTTGCCCGCGCCGACCATGGTGTGCAGTTCGTCGATGAAAAGGATCCCCTGGCCGTCGGTCTTGGACAGGTCATTGAGCACGCCCTTCAGGCGCTCTTCGAATTCTCCGCGGAACTTGGCCCCTGCGATGAGCGCGCCCATGTCCAGCGACAGCACGCGACGGTTCTTCAGGCCTTCCGGTACTTCGCCGTTGACGATGCGCTGGGCGAGCCCCTCGACAATCGCGGTCTTGCCGACGCCCGGTTCGCCGATCAGCACCGGGTTGTTCTTGGTGCGGCGTTGCAGGACCTGGATGGTGCGGCGGATCTCCTCATCGCGGCCGATCACCGGATCGAGCTTGCCGGACTCGGCACGCTCGGTCAGGTCGATGGTGTATTTCTCCAGCGCCTGGCGCTGTTCCTCGGCGTTTTCCGACTGCACGCTTTCACCACCGCGTACCTTGTCGATGGCGGCGTCGAGCTTTTCCTTGCTGGCGCCCGCGGCGCGCAAGGCCATGCCCAGCATGCCCTTGTC
>CALCNV010000165.1 GCA_937897645.1 uncultured Lysobacteraceae bacterium | reverse complement strand
GGAACAGCTGCTTCACCGCATGGCCGACCAGGTGGGCGCAGGAGTGGCGGATGATCTCCACGCCCTCCTCGTCCTTGGGCGTGATGATGCGCAGGCTGGCGTCATGGTCGATGCGGTCGCTGGCGTCGACCAGCTTGCCGTCGACGGCGCCGGCCACGGTGGCCTTGGCAAGGCCGGCCCCGATGGACTGGGCCACTTCCATGACGGTGACGGGGTTTTCGAACTCGCGGCGGCTGCCGTCGGGGAGCGTGATCGTGATCATTGTTCAGTTCCAGAAACGAAAAAAGGCGCTGCGCGCCTTCGGTACACCAACGAAAGAGGCGGGCAAGGATCTCAGCAGGGGAACTTGGTAGTGCTCATGTCGCACGCTAGACGGCCAGTTGCCGCCACCTCTGGATGAATGCCTTTGCCGGACCACGCTGTGCAAGCGTGGTGGGCGGTACAGGGTTCGAACCTGTGACCCCTACCATGTCAAGGTAGTGCTCTACCGCTGAGCTAACCGCCCGGTATGCCCCGAAGCAAGCGTTTCAGGGGCGCGCATCATAGCATCCACCTGCGCTGGGAGGAATCCGCCAGCCTGCCCTTGCGTCCGTTGACGCCGGGTGACCCGTTCAGAGCGCCAGGCTGGCTTCCTTCAGCCGGTGTATTTCATCGCGCAGCCGCGCGGCATCCTCGAACTCCAGGTCGCGGGCGTGCTGGTACATCTGCTGCTCCAGCGCCTTGAGCCGCGCCGTGATCTGGGCAGGTGTGAAAGACGCATAGTCCGGAGCTTCTTCCGCCACCCGCCGGCCCTTGCCCCGCCCACCCTTGGCATCGTTGGCGGCCTCGCTGTGCGCGCCCTCCATGATGTCGACGATGGGCTTGGCGATCGAGACCGGGGTGATGCCGTGCTTGAGGTTGTATTCCACCTGCTTTTCGCGACGGCGGTTGGTCTCGTCGATCGCGGCTTGCATGGAATTGGTGATCTTGTCGGCATACAGGATGGCCTTGCCACGCAGGTTGCGGGCGGCGCGGCCGATGGTCTGGATCAGTGAGCCTCGCGAACGCAGGAAGCCTTCCTTATCCGCATCCAGGATCGCGACCAACGACACTTCCGGCATGTCCAGGCCCTCGCGCAGCAGGTTGATGCCCACCAGCACGTCGAACTTGCCCAAGCGCAGGTCGCGGATGATTTCCACGCGCTCCACCGTGTCGATGTCCGAATGCAGGTAGCGCACCTTGATGCCGTGCTCGCCCAGGTATTCGGTCAGGTTCTCGGCCATGCGCTTGGTCAGCGTGGTGATCAGCACGCGATCGCCCATGGCCACGCGCAGGTTGATCTCCGACATCACGTCATCCACCTGGCTGGCGACCGGACGGATCTCCACCGGCGGATCGATGAGGCCGGTGGGACGTACCACCAACTCCACCACTTCGCCGCCGGATTCACGCAGTTCATACGGACCAGGCGTCGCCGACACATAGATGCTGCGTGGCGAACGCTCTTCCCATTCCTCGAACTTCAACGGCCGGTTGTCCAGCGCGGAAGGCAGGCGGAAACCGAAATCCACCAGGGTGGTCTTGCGCGAACGATCCCCTTTGTACATCGCGCCAATCTGCGGAATTGTCACGTGCGACTCGTCACAGACCAGCAACGCGTCGGCGGGCAGGTAGTCGAACAATGTCGGCGGCGGCTCGCCGGGCAGCTTGCCGGTGAGGTGGCGCGAGTAGTTTTCGATGCCGTTGCAGTAGCCCACCTCGGCCATCATTTCCAGGTCGTACTGGGTGCGCTGCGCCAGGCGCTGCGCTTCCACCAGCTTGTTCTGCGAATAGAGCTCTTCCAGTCGCGGCTTCAATTCCAGCTTGATGGTCTCGATGGCGGCCAGCACGCGGTCGCGGGTGGTCGCGTAGTGGGTCTTGGGATAGATGGTGTAACGCGGCAAGCGGCGCAGGGTCTCGCCGGTGAGCGGATCGAACAGGGTCAGGTTCTCGATGTCGCCGTCGAACAATTCGATGCGCAGCGCTTCGATCTCCGATTCCGCCGGGAACACATCGATCACCTCGCCCTTGACCCGGAAGGTGCCGCGGTGCAGTTCGTATTCGTTGCGCGTGTATTGCAACTGGGTGAGGTGCTTGATCAGGTCACGCTGGTCGATGTGTTCGCCGCGCGAGAGGATCAGGCGCAGCGACAGGTAGTCCTCGGGCGCGCCGAGGCCGTAGATCGCCGACACGGTGGCCACCACGATCGTGTCGCGGCGTGACAGCAGGGCCTTGGTCGCGGAGAGGCGCATCTGCTCGATGTGCTCGTTGATGGAGCTGTCCTTCTCGATGAAGGTATCCGACGACGGCACGTAGGCCTCGGGCTGGTAGTAATCGTAGTAACTGACGAAATACTCGACCGCGTTGTGCGGGAAGAACGACTTGAATTCGCCATACAGTTGCGCCGCCAGCGTCTTGTTGTGCGCCATCACCAGGGTCGGCTTCTGCACGGCCTGCACCACGTTGGCGATGGTGTAGGTCTTGCCCGATCCGGTGACGCCGAGCAGGGTCTGCTTGGCCAGGCCGGACTCGAAGCCCTCGATGAGCTTGGCAATGGCTTGCGGCTGGTCGCCTGCAGGGGAATAGCTGGAAACGAGTTCGAAACGGTCGGTCATGGCGTTGGTATCAGGGCGATTGGCCAGTATAGCGGTGGCCCGGATTACGGCCGCGTCAGGAAAACCCTTACGCGCCGGTGCGTCGCATGCCGATGCAAGCCAAGCGGCGATCGGCGGAATCTGGCCACGCCCGGACAGGGCCCACCAGGAGAATTCACATGTGCAGGATGCGCGCCGAGTCCCCTTCCCCCTTCCATCATGGCCCGCTGCGGCATGCATCGACCTCGGGCTTCAGCCTGGTCGAAGCCCTCACGGTCATGGCCATCACCGCCATCGGCCTGCTGGTCGGGGTGCCATCGTTCCAGGGCATGAGCGAGCGGGCGCGGGTCAGTTCCGCCATGCATCTGCTCACGGCGCACATGGCCTCTGCGCGCAGCACGGCGATTACCTACCGCATTCCCACCGTGGTCTGCCCGTCCAACCGTGCCGGCGGCTGCCGCACCGACGGCGACTGGAGCCAGGGCTGGCTGATGTTCTTCGACAAGGATGGCAATCGCCGGCCGGACGTCCACGAGGACATCCTGCGCGACGAGAACGCCCCCATCCACCCATCGCTGCGCATCCTGTCCTCATCGGGCCGGCCGCAATTGCGCTACCTGCCAGACGGCCGCAGTTCCGGCAGCAACATCACCGTGCGCCTGTGCCGCGAGGACGCGCTGCTGGCCCAGATAGTCGTGAACAACGCGGGGCGCGTGCGCAGCGAAACCATATCGGGATCCAAGCCGTGTGCAGGCTGAAGCGGATTCACGAAATAGTGCTTATGAATGACAGGTCATGGCTTTGCTTCCCGAGTTCTCGGAAAACCAGATTGTCCGCATCAACACACCAAAACCTTGCCGGGGCGATTGCCGCCGCCTACAATGCCGGCCCCGCCCGAATAGCTCAGCCGGTTAGAGCACTTGACTGTTAATCAGGGGGTCGTTGGTTCGAGTCCAACTTCGGGCGCCAAGAAAATCAAGGGCTTAGCCTCAGTGCTAGGCCCTTTTTCATTGGCAAAAGATCCGGATTGGATACCGCTCCGGAACACAGCCCAGTTGTCAGTGATCGCCGAGACGCGCCCAGACAAGGTGGAAGCGGCATGTTGGTGCGTATCCAGCCACCCCGCATTGGCATATGCTTTGCTGCTTCCGTACGGTATTATTCCGTACATGGAGAACCCTATGACCGTTGCTGCCGCCCGTCTCGACTTGCGCCTGAATCCTGCAGACAAGGCGCGCATCACGCGCGCAGCAGATCTGCGTGGGGTGCCGCTGTCTGCTTTCGTGCGCGATGCAGTGCTGCGCGAAGCTGAAAGCGTCATGGCCGCTGAACTGACCGTCACCCTGTCAGTGGAAGAGTCCCGGCGCTTCCTCAAGGCACTTGATGCCCCCTTCCTGCCCAATGCAAAGCTGAAGAAGGCACTAGCCCGCGTCGCGCAGGGCTGAACTGGATGTCGACCTGAATCATGCTCGTTGTCGAGCAACTAAAGCCCAAGCGCCATGATCGCGACGGGTTCGCATGTCGCGAGCCCACGCTTGATAACTACCTGCGCCAGCAAGCTGCCCAGCATCACCGTGATGGCATCAGTACGACACACGTATTGGTGGACGACGCCGATCCGACACGCATCCTCGGCTACTACAGCCTGTCCGCTGCCCACCTCATGCTGACCGACTTGCAGGAGGTGGATCGAAAGCGCCTACCCCAATACCCGGTGCCGGCCATACGCATGGGGCGACTAGCCATCTCAGTTAGCGAGCAAGGCAAGGGACACGGTGACTACCTGCTGGCACATGCCGTGGCACGCTGCATCGGATTGCGTGAGCAGCTTGGGGTTCGCGTGCTGCTGGTGGACGCCCTGCATGAAAAAGCAGCCCGCTTCTACCAGGCCTATGGCTTCCGGCAAGCCACGACCAATTCACAAGCACTGTATTTGCCGCTGGGGAGTTCGTGACAGTCAAAGAAACAGTGACGAGCACCTACGTGAAAAGTCACTGATCACGCTGAAGACGGCCCGCAACGAGCTACGGGCCGTGCTTCGACAACCTGTTGCTCAATACACCACGCGCAAGGTCATGCCGTAGGTGCGTGGCGCACCGAGGAAGGCGTTGTACGAACCGGTCTGCAGCGGCGCATCGAAGCCTACCTGTGCGTAGGTCTCATCGGTGAGGTTCTGTCCCCACAGTTCCACCGTCCAGCGCCTGTTACGCGAACCGATGCCGATGCGCGCGTTGACCAGCGCGTAGGCGTCCTGCATTTTCTGCGGGGCCAGGTCGGAACCGGTATTGTACTCGCTGGTGTACTTCGCGCCCAGGTTGAAGCGACCCACCAGGTTGCTGGCGAAGTCCCATTCGTAGGTCACCGAACCCGACACCTGCCACTCCGGCGCAAAACTCGCGGTACTGCCAGGCAGGCGCGACAGGGCCGCGTCCGGCAAGACATCGTCGCCGTACTGCGCATCGGTGTATGTGGCACCGCCCTGTAAGGTCAGACCCTCGATCGATGTCTGCCACAAGACGTCCATGTCCAAGCCTTTGGTGGTCAGCTCAGGAATGGCGCGCACCACGTAACTGCTGCCCAGGAAACTGTTGAGCTGGAAGTCGGTGTAGTCCTGGTAGAACAAGGCTGCATTCAACAACAGGTTGCCGTCCTGCCACGTGGTCTTGGCACCGACCTCGTAACTGTCGACGAACTCACCTGGGAACGAAGTGTCATCGCTGGGCGTGACGCCCACCTGCACGCGATCCAGGTTGAAACCGCCCGCCTTGTAGCCTCGCGCGGCGGAGGCGTAGGTCATCACCGCTTCGTTCCAGCGATAAGCCGCCTTGAACGTGCCCGACCATTCCTTCTCGTCGCGCTCCTGGTGGGTGACGCGCCCGTCATGCAACACGTTCGACCACGGCAGGCACATGTAGCCGATCACGGTCGGCACGATGGCGGAGATATACGCAGCCGGCACGCCGCGCGCCGCCAACGCCGCACCAACCTGGGCCGGATTGGTCAGGCCTGCCGCGCAGCCGACGCCACCATTTGGATTGTCGAAGACCGCATCCACTGTTTTCTTCTCGCGCGTGTAGCGGAGGCCCAGGGTCAGGTCGAGTGCGTCGGTGGCGTGGAAGGTAAGGTTGGTGAAGGCCGCCGTGCTTTTTGCATTCTGGTTGAAGACGTCGTTGGAACCCGGGCCCACGAAGGTGGTGCCGTACGGACGCCCCGCTGCCTGCGAAAGGAAGGTCGCCGCACCCGCGGTATTGACGACGCCCGCCGGAAAACTGGCGGCGATGTTGTTGAGCAACGCAATGGATAGGTAGGGTTCGTACACCGCGCCCATGTTGATGGCGTCATGCCGCACCAGGTCCTCGTCGCTGTAGTACAGGCCCGCCATCCAGTCGAGACGTTCGGTGGCACCGGTCAGGCGGAACTCCTGGCTGAAGGTATCGAACTCGACTGCATTGCTGTTCGGTCCAAACGCGCGATGCCAGATGTCGGCAGTGCTGAAATCCAGGTCGGAAGCGGAAATCGCGGCCCAGTCACGGCTGGCCGTGATTGAGGTGAGCGTGGCGCCGCCGAACCACGGCGTCTCCCAGTTCACTTCCGTCGACAGTCCCTTGTCCTTCACGTCCGCGGTGGTGTCGCGGTTGCTGTAGGTCAGGCGTTGCGAGGGATCCGGCACCGCGATCACGCCGCGCCCACCGGCCAGCGCATCGACAATAGCGGCGGCCGGGCCACGCGTGGTGGTGACGGCAGTGCAGCACTCCTCTTCGCGACTGGTGTAATCGACGACGAAATTGATGTCCAGTGTGTCAGTGGGCTCCAGCAGCAACTGCGCGCGCACGGAGTGGAAATCCAGCGTGCCGTCCTCCTCGCTATTGCGCGGACCGCCACCGGTGACCACGTCATTGAAACCATCGCGCGTGCGCTTGGTCGCATAAACGCGGAATGCAGCCGATTCACCGAGTGCGTCGTTGTAGGCGCCTGACACGCCAACGGCACCGAAGTTGCCTACTGTGATCTCGCCCTCCGCGCTTTGCGAATAGCTGGGGCGACGGGTGATGACGTTGATCAGGCCAGCGGACGTGTTCTTGCCGAACACGGTGCCCTGCGGCCCTTTCAATACTTCGATGCGCTCGATTTCGCCAAGGTCGCCAAAGCCGACGCCGTTGCGCGGCCGGTACACGCCGTCGATCACCACGCCTACCGACGATTCAAGGCCCGGGTTGTCACCCACCGTGCCCACGCCACGGATGCGCGCGGTGGTCTGGGTTTCGTTGGACGTGCTGGTAACGCTGAGTCCCGACACCAGTATCTGCATGTCCTTGATGTCGCGCACACCGGTGTCCTGCAACAACTGTTCCGGCAAGACGGTCAGGCTGATCGGCACGTCCTGCAGCGCTTCCTCGCGCTTCTGCGCGGTGACCACCATGCGGTCCAGGGTGGTGGCTTCTTTTTCAGTCGCGGATGCTGGTTGCGCTTGCTGGGCAAATGCCGGCGCGCTGGACGCGGACGCCAGTGCCGTGAAGATGGATAACGCCAACAGGGTTCTATCGGTCTTGCGTGCGGCCATGGTGCATCCCTCCCAGGATTGGATGGGCAACCGCCGCGGCCTGCGAGGCCACGGATGTCCCGTGTTGCTCCCCAATACGGGACGGGGTTGCGTTGGAAAATCAAAACGATCGCGCTAGCAACATCACTTCGATGCGCGCCGCGATTTGCGGTGCAAACCACGGCGCGCACGAAAACTAGCACAGCGTTTTTCCTGGAAATGGAACTTGGCCGATGGCCACCCAACGCCCGTCGGAGAACGGCCGGACGAAGGCTTTCAGACGATCTCGAACAACCCCGCGGCACCCTGCCCGCCGCCCACGCACATGGTCACCACGGCGTACTTCACCCCACGCCGACGGCCTTCGATCAGCGCATGGCCGATCAGGCGTGCACCGCTGACGCCATAGGGATGGCCGACGGCGATCGCGCCGCCATTCACGTTGATGCGCTCATGCGGGATTCCCAGCATGTCCATGCAATACAGCACCTGCACGGCGAAGGCTTCGTTCAGTTCCCACAGGCCGATGTCGTCGACCGTCAACCCCGCGCGCTTGAGCAATTTTGGAATGGCGAACACCGGGCCGATACCCATTTCATCGGGCTCGCAGCCGGCAACCGCAAAGCCGCGGAAAATACCGAGCGGCGTGATGCCACGTGCCTGCGCCAGATCCGCGTCCATCACCACCGCAGCGGATGCACCGTCGGAAAACTGGCTGGCATTGCCTGCCGAAATACAGCCACCCGGCATCGCGCTGCGAATGCGCGAAACGCCTTCATACGTCGTATCCGCGCGGATGCCTTCATCGGCTGCAATCGTGACTTCGCGCGTGCGCAGTTGCAGCGTGGCGGGATCGGCCACGCCTGCCAGCACGGTGATGGGTACTATCTCGTCGTCGAAGCGCCCTGCAGCCGCGGCCGCAGCCGCACGTTGCTGGCTCTCTGCACCGTAGCGATCCTGGCGTTCGCGGTCGATACCGTAACGCTTGGCCACGGTCTCGGCGGTTTGCAGCATCGGCCAATAGAGTTCCGGCTTGTGTTCCTGCAACCAGCCTTCGCGCAACATGTGCGTGTTGACCTGGTTCTGCACGCAGGAAATGCTTTCCACGCCACCGGCCACATAGACCTCGCCCTCGCCCGCGATCACCCGCTGCGCCGCCATGGCGATGGACTGCAATCCAGAGGAACAGAAGCGATTGACCGTTGCACCCGGCACCGTGACCGGCAAGCCGGCACGCACGGCTATCTGGCGGGCGATGTTGCTTCCGGTCGCGCCTTCAGGCCAGGCGCAGCCCATCAGCACATCCTCGATTTCATCCGGCGCCACGCCTGCGCGTGCCACCGCATGCTGGACGACATGTCCGCCCAGCGTAGCCCCGTGGGTCATGTTGAACGCGCCCTTCCAGCTCTTGGCCAGGCCGGTGCGCGCGGTGGAGACAATGACGGCTTGCTTCATGGGGTGCCTCGAAAAGGAAGGGGTGTACGGCCTCAGCCGTTGAATGATTTTCCGGCGTCCGCCAGCTGCACGAGCAGCGGCGCGGGCTGCCACGCGTCGCCCTGGTAACCGCGCGCGTAGCGGCGCATCGACGCGAGCACGTTATAGAGGCCCACCGTATCCGCATACAACATCGGGCCACCGCGCCAGATCGGGAAGCCGTAGCCCGCGAGATAGACGATGTCGATGTCGGACGCCTTGGCCGCGATGCCTTCTTCCAGGATGACCGCGCCCTCGTTGACCAACGCGTAGACGAGTCGCTCGACGATTTCCTCATCGCTGATCTTGCGGCGCTCAAGTCCAAGATCCTTTGAATTTTGCACGATGAGTGCATCCACTTCTGGCGACGGATAGGCGCTGCGATCGCCCGGCTTGTAGTCGTACCAGCCCTTGCCCACTTTCTGCCCGTAACGACCCACTTCACACACGAGGTCGGCAGTCTTCGAATACGTCATCTGCGGTTTCTCTACATAGCGTCGCTTGCGGATCGCCCAGCCGATGTCGTTGCCGGCCAGGTCGCCCATGCGGAACGGGCCCATGGCGAAGCCGAATTTCTCCATCGCACGATCCACCTGCTGCGGCAACGCGCCTTCGTCGAGCAGGAAGCCGGCCTGGCGACTGTACTGCTCGATCATCCGGTTGCCGATGAAGCCATCGCACACGCCTGACACCACCGCGGTCTTGCGGATGGTCTTGGCCAGCCCCAGCACCGTGGCCAGCACGTCCTTGGCCGTGTCCTTGCCGCGCACCACTTCCAGCAGCTTCATCACGTTGGCCGGACTGAAGAAATGCGTGCCGATCACGTCCTGTGGACGCGAAGTGAATCCCGCGATGCGGTCGAGGTCCAGCGTGGAAGTGTTGCTGGCGAGGATGGCGCCCGGCTTGGCCACGGCGTCCAGTTGCTTGAACACCGATTCCTTGACAGCGTATTCCTCGAACACGGCTTCGATGATCAGGTCGGCGCCGGCAAGGTAGGCATAGGACAGCGTGGGCGTCAGCAGGCCCATGCGCTGATCCACCTGTTCCGCGGTCAGCTTGCCCTTCTTCGCGGAGTTCTCGTAATTCTTGCGAATGGTGGCCAGGCCGCGATCCAGCGCGTCCTGCCTCGTCTCCAGGATGGTCACGGGAATGCCGGCGTTGAGGAAATTCATACTGATGCCACCACCCATCGTGCCCGCACCCACGACGCCAACCGAACGAATCTCGCGCGGCTTCACGTCGGCACCGATGTCGGCAACCTTGCTGGCAGCGCGCTCACCGAAGAAACCGTGGCGCAAGGCCTTGGACTCGGGCGTGACGATGAGGGCGGCGAATGCATCGCGCTCCACCTGCATGCCGCGATCGAAGGACTGCTTCACCGCCGCTTCCAGCGCATCCACGCACTTGAGCGGCGCGGGATAGTTTGCCGAGGCAGCGGCAATGGCGGTACGCGAAAACATCAGGAAGCCTTCGGCATTCGGATGCTCGATAGTCCAGTCACGCACGCGCGGCAGAGGATCCTTGCTCGCAATCACTTCGTTCGCCAGCGCAATCGCTGCGCCCGGCGCGTCGCTTTCGACGACGCGATCAAACAGCCTGGTGGCTGCGAGCTTAGCCGCCAGAACCGGCGTGCCGGAGACGATCATGTTCAGCGCCGTTTCCAACCCCACGGCGCGCGGCAGACGCTGCGTGCCGCCCGCGCCGGGCAACAGGCCGAGTTTCACTTCCGGCAATCCCACCTGCGCTTCGCCCACGGCCACGCGGTAATTCCCGCCGAGTGCGAGTTCCAGTCCACCACCGAGTGCGATGCCGTTGATCGCCATCACTACAGGCTTGCGGCTGCCTTCGACGGCGCGGATGACGGTCGGCAACGTGGGCTCCTGTTCCGCCTGTGGCGTATTGAATTCGCGTATATCCGCGCCGCCAGAGAAGGAACGACCGCCGCCGGTAATCACGATCGCGCGAACCTCTTGGTCCTGCTGTGCAGCTTCAAGCGCTTCGACCAGGCCGCGACGGGTGGCGAGACCAAGCCCATTGACGGGCGGATTGTCGAGGGTAAGGACGGCGATGCCGTCGCGAAGTTCGGAATGCACTGACATCTTGGTTTTAGATCCTTGTGGACGAAAGCGGACTACTGATGCTTGCAGCGAGACGATTCACTAATTCCGCATAACGGAATTAAGTTTCTTAATTGAAAATCAACAGTAGCCATGCCGTTCTCTGAAATCAACAAGTCTGTTTGCAACCACGCTGGAAACGCTCTTTGGACTCGAATCGCATGCCTTGCGTGATCCAAAGACCGCGACTAGGATTCAATGAAGATATCGAAACACTGTTCCACCATACGAAATATGCCGCTTGGTTCGTGCATCACTTGCACCTTCAGCATCCGGCGACAAAACGTCATTGGCACTTATCGAGTACCTGGAGCAGGCGGTGGGAAATCCGAAACGCAACGTAGATACCTTCATCCATTCGATTGATGAAGACCATCCGCAATTCGTCAGCGCCCTGTCGCGCGGGTTTTCCATCCTGCGTTGCTTCGAACACGGCGAGCAGTTCCTCGGCAACCAGGACATCGTGCGACGCACTGGCCTGCCAAAACCCACGGTATCGCGGCTGACGTTCACCCTGTCCGCGCTGGGTTACCTTGAGTACTCGCCCAAGCTGGAAAAATATACGCTGGGCACCGCAGTACTGGCCCTTGGCCACGCCTTCATGAAAAGCAACGACGTGGTGACCCTTGCACGACCACTGATGCGCGAGTTGGCTTCGTACACGGAGTCTGCGGTGATGCTGGGTGCCGCTGATGGATTGCGCATGGTGCTGCTGGAAGTCTGCCAGGGCGATGCCACGTTCCAGTTGAAACTGGAGCCGGGCGCACGGGTGCCGCACGGTTCGACGGCATTGGGCCGCGCGGATCTGGCCGCACGGCCCTTGCATGTATTCGAGCAACGACTCGCCGAACTTCGCGAGGACTGCGAGCCCGGCTACTGGCCGAAGATACGCGCCGGCATCCTGCGCGCACGACGTGATTACGAGAACTACGGCTTCTGTTTCTCGCTGGGTGACTGGAACCCGGATGTATTCGCCATTGGCGTGCCGATGGTGTCGACCGATCGCAGTCGCGTACTTGCATTCAACTGCAGCGGACGCGTATCGGTGATGACCCAGCAAAAGCTCTTGCACGATGTGGGCCCGAGGCTGGTTGCGTTGCGCAACAACATCTACGAGTTGACCAAGGGACGGTTCTGAATTTTCACCACGGCATGTCGCAGATCGGGGAGCACACCGCACCATGAAAAACTCGCAAGGCTGGCGCTGGGGACCGTTCAATTTTCGCTTGCCGTTCTACCACACGAAATTATTGTGGCCGGAATTCCTGCAGGGCCTGCTGGTGTCCACCGCGACCGGGTTGGCCCTGGTCCCGGTGCTGGTGGGGTATTTCGGACTGAGTTTCGAACAGGCCATCACCTGCACCATGTTGCACAGCGTGTTCCTGGTGTCGGCGCTGTACGTGTTCGGCGAGCCATATGCGCCAGGTTGGAACACCGCCGCACTACCGCTGGTGATGGCCTTCGTGTTCGCCGGCTATCCGGATCCCGTACAACGCTTCCAGGCGATGACCGCGCTGTCGCTGTGCTTCGCCGCCCTGGTGCTGGTGCTGGGCATCACGGGACTTGGACGCAAGTTGATGCACTGGATGCCGCCGACCCTGAAGGCAGGCATCCTGCTGGGCGCTGCAATTGCATCGTTCAAGCAGGTGTTCGTGGACGACGCGGAGAAATTCCTGCTGCAGCAACCCATCACCACCATCGTTGCATGCGCGGTGTGCATGGTGTTCCTGTTCTCCATTCCCTTCCAGAAACTCAAGGCTCGCCACCGCGGCTTCGCCTTGCTGGCTGCGATGGGACTGTTGCCCGGCTTCATCGCGGCAGCCATCGTTGGTCCGCTGGTAGGAGAAGTGAATTTCGAAATCCAATGGGGCTGGCTGTTGCCACCGGTCAGCGAAACCATTGCCAAAATGTCGCCTTTCAGCATTGGCTGGCCGACTGCGGACATGTACGTGAACAGCATCCCCCTGGTGCTGATCACCTACGTGATCCAGTTCGGCGACTGGGTCACGGGAGACGAAGTGCTGCGTGAAGCGATGCCAAGTCGCAAGGATGATCCGGTCGAAATTGACTCCAATCGCTCGCACTTGGCGCTGGCGATCCGCAATTTCGGTTCGGCCCTGGTGGCGCCGTTCTTCCCGACACAGGGCACGCTGTGGACGGGCGTGCACGTGATCGTGGTCAACCGCTGGAAAGAGGGTGCGGGCGCGATGCGTGACCTGCACAGCGGCATGTTGTCCTATTACCTGATGGCGATTCCCTTCATCTATTTCCTGCTGCCACTGCTGACCGGCCTGAAGCCGCTGCTCGGCATCGCCCTGTCGCTGACCCTGGTGTTGTCGGGTTTTGCCTGCGCCTACATCGGCATGACCATCCCACGCGACGCGACATCGCGCGGCACCGCGCTGCTGACGGGCACCGCGCTCGCTGTGTTCGAGCCCTGGCTGGGCCTGCTGGTCGGCATCAGTGCCTGCCTGCTGATGGTCGGACTGGAACGCAAGCAAGCCAGTCCAGGGGAAGCCGCCGCCCTGCCGCCCACCGGTTTCGATACATGACCACGGATTCCACCCTCATGAATGCACGCGACGGCTATCGCCATTTCCTGCCCATCAGCACGCGCTGGAAGGACAACGACGTCTATGGCCATGTCAACAATGTCGAGTACTACAGCTACTTCGACACGGTCATCAACACCTACCTGATAGCCGAGGGCGGACTGGATATCCATCACGGTGCGACGATAGGACTCTGCGCGGAATCGCACTGCCGCTTCGTCGGCCCGATTGCATTCCCGGAAACCATCGAGGCGGCGCTGCGCGTGGAGCACCTGGGAAATTCCAGCGTGCGCTACGGGATCGGCCTGTTCCGCGAGGGCCAGGCGCAGCCTGCGGCGGAAGGCTGGTTCGTGCATGTGTTCGTGGACAGGATAAGCCGACGCGCAGCGCCACTGCCCGACCGTTTGCGCCAGGCTCTGCAGCGCCTGCTCGTGGCGACCGACGCATGAACGTGCGGGGCGCGGTCCTGCGCCAGATGGGATTGCCCGCGCCGTATGCGCAATCACGACCTCTCTCCATCGAGGCGCTCTCACTCGACCCGCCCGGCCCTGCGGAACTATGCGTGCGCGTGCTGGCCGCCGGCTTGTGTCATTCGGACCTGTCCGTGATCGATGGTTCACGACCGCGTCCATTGCCGATGGTGCTGGGACATGAGGCCACGGGCGAGGTAGTGGAGATAGGCCCCGGTGTGCGCGATTTTTCAGTCGGCGATCGTGTGGTGTTTTCCTTCGTGCCAATGTGCGGCCACTGCGATCCTTGTGCGAGTGGCCGCCCTGCCCTGTGCGAACCCGGGGCATACGCCAACACCAGCGGACAATTGATCGGGGGAGGCAGTCGCTGGCAGGATGCCTCCAGCGCGCCCTTGCAGCATCATTTGGGTGTTTCCGGTTTCGCCGAGTACACCACGGTGTCCGCGCGCTCGGCCGTGCGCATTGATGCAGACCTGCCGCCACGGATTGCAGCGTTGTTTGGTTGTGCGGTGATGACCGGCGTAGGTGCCGTGGTCAACACGGCGCGCGTACTGCCGGGCGAAAGCGTTGCGGTATTCGGACTGGGTGGCGTGGGTTTGGCAGCGTTGCTTGGCGCTCGCGCGGCGTCCGCATATCCATTGATTGCGGTGGACATAGTTCCGGGAAAGCTGGCGCTGGCGCGCGAACTCGGCGCCAGCCACTGCATCAACAGCAATGAAGATGGCTTCGTGGATACGATCCGCGAGATCAGCAAGGGCGGCGTCTTGCACGCCATCGAATCCGTCGGCAACGAACACGTGCTGGCACAGGCCTATGCAGCGACCCGACGCGGTGGCACCACCATCAGCGTAGGCCTGCCGCCACCGCATCGCATGCTCAGCATCCCCGCGTTGAGCCTGGTCGCTGAAGAGCGCACGCTGAAGGGTTCATACATGGGTTCCGCGGTGCCGACACGCGACATACCCCGCTTCATCGCGATGTACAGGAACGGCTTGCTGCCCGTCGAACGCCTGCTGACGCACACGTTGGCGCTGGACGACATCAACCTGGGTTTTGATCGCATGGCGGCTGGAGAGGCCATCCGCCAGGTCGTCGTGTTTGATTGAACAGTTGTAAGTCCAGGTGAATCCGAAGCAGGCATATGCAGGCAACCGGAGTTCGATCACTTCGCTCCCCACACGAAACGGATCTTCAAGCCGCCAAGCGTGGATTCTCCCAGCTCGATCGCGCCACCCATTGCTTCAACCAGCTCACGCGCAATCGCCAGGCCCAACCCGCTTCCGCTACCCGATTCATCCAGGCGTCCTCCACGCATCAGCGCATCTTCGACGCGATCCTGCGCAATACCCGGGCCGTCATCCTCGATCGACAGGCTGGTCCATTCCGGACCGGCGTTGCCGGTGACACGCACCTGGCGACGCGCGTACTTCACCGCGTTTTCCAGCACGGCGCCCAGAATTTCGGAAATATCATCCGGCCGGATGGCCAACTGCAGAGTGGCAGGCACATCGATGGCAAAAGCCACCTCTCCGCCCTTCTCTGTATGTTCCAGCACCGTGACCAGGCGTTCGACCACAGGCCTCAGCGCGATGAAACTTCCGGAGGCCCGCCCCGCCACGGCAATGCGAGCACGCGCAAGTTCTGCGTCAATGGTGCTGCCAATGGCGGCGATTGCGCGATCCATCCCATCAGCGGCCGCATCGGCACCTGCTTCACGTGCGCGACGACTCTGCGCGGCCATGGCGGCAAGCGGCGTCTTCAGTCCATGGGCAAGATCCGTTGCGCGCCGGCGTGCCATCTCCAGGTCGCCTTCACGCGTGTCAGCCAGCGAATTGATGGCGTCGGTGAGCGGCTGTATTTCCTGCAGGTGCGAATCCGGCAAACGCGCGCTGGCACTGTCGCGCAAGGCAGCGAGTTCGCCTCGTATCTTCCCCAATGGCTTCAAGCCCAGCGTCACCTGCAACCATGCGGCCGCCGACAGCACCAGCCAAAGTACGGCAAGGAAGATGGCGAGTTCCTTCCCGAACTCGGCGCGTGCGCTCGCAAGTGGACGCGTGTCCTGCGCAAGTTGCACCACTACCGCAGGCACGTCCGTTTCCAATTGCAGCTTGCGCTCGAGTATCGCAACCGGCTGCTGGAAAGGCCCTTGCGCGCGCCGCAATTGCCAATCGCTTGCAGGAGGCGTGCGGGATGCCTCCAGGTCGGCATCCCACAGGGAGCGCGACCGCAGCACGCCGTTTCCAGTCGACACCTGCCAGTAATAGCCTCCCGCGGGTTTGCGCAGGCGTGGATCACCCGGCTCTGCCTCCAGCAGCGGGCTGCCGTCGGCGGCGAAGGAAAGATCGGCGACCAGGGACAGCGCATCGCGGGTCATGTCCGCCTGCAGGCGTCGCTCGAGATGACGTTCGAACAGCAAAGTCATGAACAGCCACGCCACGCACAGCGCGACCAGGATCGCTGCCATCGCGCCTAGCAACAATCGCCAGCGTAGCGAACGCGCTATCACGCGGCAGGCTCGATCAGGTAACCGAAGCCCCGGCGCGTGGTGATGATGTCTGCACCGAACTTGCGGCGCAGCCGCGCTACGATCGCTTCGATGGCATTGGCGTCGCCACTTTCTGTAGCGCCGTAGAGATGTTCCGCGAGTTCATCCGCGGGCACCGCACGCCCGGTCTGGTGCGCAAGGTAATCAAGAAGACGGAATTCCAACGGCGACAAGCGCGCGGGCGCACCGTTGAACATGGCATTCATGCGCGTAGTGTCCAGGCGCAAGCCGCCGACTTCCACGATATTGCTCAAGCGCCCTGCGCCACGGCGTACCAGGCCGCGCACGCGTGCGACCAGTTCTCCCATCTGGAAAGGCTTGGACAGATAGTCATCTGCACCGGCCTCTATGCCTTCGACTTTCTCGGTCCAGTCGCTGCGCGCCGACAGCACGATCACCGGGAATGCACGTCCCGCCGCACGCCAGCGTCGCAATACGGACAAGCCATCCAATCTCGGCAAGCCCAGGTCGAGGATCGCGGCATCGTAGTCCTCGACATCACCCTGGAACCAGGCGGCCTCGCCATCGCCCACGGCGTCCACGGAAAACCCGGCCGCTTGCAACGTGCGCTCGAGATCCGCACGGATATCCGGATCGTCTTCGACGACCAGGCAGCGCATCAATCGTCCTTGATCTTCACGACCGCGCCATTGCGTGCATTCAAGGTGATCTTGCGCACCTGGCCGGTAGGCGTGAGCACCTTGACGTCATATTCCCAGCCCGTGTCCTCGCGCTCCAGCTCGACTTCGATCACGTCGCCGGGGACGCGGCGCTGGGCCACCTCCAGTATCTGCGCAAGCGGCAGGATCTCGCCACGTTTCAGCAATTCGCGTGCTTCGACATGGTCGTCCTTCGCCGCCAGTGCGGTCGCGGCAGGAAACAGGCTGGCCACCGCGAGCAACGCGAGTGGGGCGGCAAGGGTGCGGAGGCGTGTGGGTATGTTCATGGGCCGAGCATGCAACGGCTATCCTGACATTGACCTGACAGCGACGGCGGCCGTCGTGTCAGCATCGCCAGTCTAGCCTGTGGCCCTCATCCAGGGAAATCGTCCAGCATGCGGGTCCACGCTACTTACTCACTGCTATGGCTGGCCATTGCCGCCTGCTTCGGGCCCGCGCTGCAGGCAGGTGCACAGACCCCCATCACGGCAACGCCAGAACAATCCATCACTGCATTCCCGCCCGAGTATTTCGCTGCCAGCGCCCCTGCCAATGCGCTCGAGATGGTGCAGCGCCTGCCCGGTTTCGTCATCGTCGAAGCGGACGCCGACGTGCGTGGCTATGCCGCGGCGCAAGGCAATGTCCTCATCGATGGCGCCCGCCCCGCCAGCAAGCGCGAGGACATCGACGACTTGCTGAAACGCATCCCGGCGCATGGCGTCGATCGCATTGAACTGGTGCGTAGCGGCACCGCCGGCATCGACATGGCTGGCCATGCGTTGCTGGCAAACATCGTTCGACGCCGTGACGCCACCACCGAGTCGGCGATCGAAGCCGGCGTCGTCGCTTCGACGGATGGCTGGGCGGCTCCACAAGCGCAATGGGAATACGGCCGCCGCTGGGACGAGCGTGCGCTCGACCTGGCTATCAAGCTGCAGCCCGAACTCGACGACGACAGCGGCCGTGGCACGATCCGCACCACGGATCCCGATGGTGCGTTGTTGCAGGAACAACAACTGGATAACCGCACCACCAACAACCAGGGGGAGGCCAGCGCAAGTTGGCGGCAACCGCTTGCGCAAGGCCTGCTTACCTTGACCGCAGCCCTGCGCGGAGAAGATGTACGCAGCGATACACGCATCACTGAATCCGGCGAAAGTACTGAAGTCGTCGATGAGCACGAGGATCTGCGAGAAGCCGAGTTCGGGGCACGCTTCGTGCGTCAACTGGGCACGCACTCCACGCTGGAGTTGATGGCAACCCAACAACTCGGGTGGCTCCAGAGCCTGGAGGATTCGCGCGAAGAGGACGAAGCCGAAACCTTCCAGGAAACCACCGATACCGGTGAAACCATCGGCCGCATCGACCTGACCCACGAATGGTCGCCAAACCTTTCATTGGCTGCTTCGCTGGAAGGCGCATTCAATTTCCTGGAAAGCGAGGCGCGCCTTGAAGAGAATGGAACTCCGGTGATCCTGCCCGGATCGGATGTGCGCATTGAAGAAGAGCGCATCGAGGCGGCGTTGGGTGCTACCTGGAGGCCGGCCGAGGACTGGGTGCTGGAAGCTGGACTGCGCGTCGAGAATTCATCGATCACCCAGACCGGTGACAGCCCACTGCAACGCAAGTTCACTTACCCGAAGCCGCGCGTCGCGCTGCGTTGGGATGCCAATGAAAGCAACCAGCTGCGTCTGTCGGTCTCCCGCGAGGTCGGCCAACTCGAATTCTCCGATTTCGTGGCCTCTGCTTCGCTTGATACCGGCGTAGTGACGGCAGGCAATGCGGAGCTGGAACCGGACAAGACCTGGCGCATGGTGGCCGCGTGGGAATACCACTTCTGGACCGACGCCGCGCTCACCCTGTCGTGGACCCACGACCGCATCAGCGACGTGGTGGATCGCGTGTTGATCGTGACTCCGGACGATGTCTTCGACGCACCGGGCAATATCGGCGACGGCAAGCGCGACACGCTTGCACTGGAATTTTCCGCGCCGCTGGACCGCTTCGGTTTCACCGGCGCGCAGTTGCGTTCTTCGCTGCTGTGGCGCGAGAGCAAGGTGACCGATCCGGTCACCGGCGAACGGCGTGGCATTTCCGAAGAAAATCCCTTCGAAGGCAGTGTCAGTCTGACCCAGGACCTGCCCGCGTTGCGCCTCAACTGGGGAATCGAGTTCGAGCACATCGCCGAACGCGAAACCAAATACAGTTTCGACGAAGTCGCCCACGAATCCGAAGCCATGGGCTGGACGCTGTTCGTCGAACGCCGGATCAACGACCGCTGGCGCGTGCGCGCGGAAGCGACCGACCTGTTCGGCCGTGATTTCAGCGAGGCGCGTGAAAAATACGATGGTCCCCGTTCTACGTATCCCTTGGCGGAAATCGAACGCCGCGACCGCGAAACACCCGGCTATTTCAGTCTGGTGTTCCGTCGTAGTATGGGCGACTAGGCCAACCTTCCGGCGCGTCGTATCCGTAGTACCCGCCGCCGCGCTTGAAGCGCTCCAGGCGTTCCAACTCTGCGGGATCGGACTTGCGATCCCAGGTGCGCACGCCATTCTTCAGGTCCGCCGGCGTCAGCACCAGCGCATCCCACACCGATTCACCCATCACGTCGTGCAACGTGTAGGTCAATGTGGGAGTGTCACCGGTCATGTCGAAACGCATCAGGCCCACGTTCACCGAACGCGTCCAGGTATCGCGCACACGAACTTCCGGCGCTTGTCGCGTGTTCTTGGCGGCCGGCATCTGCGCCAGTGGCGAGGAACAGAAATCATAGATGTCGTAACCGCCCTCGCCTGAACGCGGGATGCAGTTCAATTCGCCCATGTGCGAATCGCCGGAGATGCAGACCACGCCGCTGATGCCGTTGTCACGGATGAAATCGAAGATCTCGTTGCGCTCGGTCAGGAACACACCCCAGGAATCGCCGCCCTTCTCGTTCTCCGCCGTCGACCAGCCTCCGCCAATCGCCAGCACCTTGAACGGCGTGCGGCTGGCCTTGAGCTCGCGCTTCAGCCATGCCTTCTGCGCGGCACCCAGCATGGTCTTGTTGGCGTCATCGGTCTTGTCGGTGGGATCACGGTGGTAGCGGCCGTCCAGCACGAAGAAGTCCACGCCGCCGTAATGCTGCTTGAAATACACGCCCGGGTTGTCGGCCTCGCCGAAGGCGGGATTGGGCCAGAAATTCCTGAACACCTGCAGCGACTGTGCCTTGAACGGGCTGCGGCCATCGGAATCGTTGAAGCCGAAATCATGGTCGTCCCACGTGGCGAGCTGCGGTGTCGAGCGCAGCAGCGGCTCGAGCCGTTCCACGGTACGACCACGCGCATACAGATCGGTCAGTGCGGCGGGCTGGTCGCTATCGGCATAGATGTTGTCGCCCAGCCAGAAGAACATGTCCGGTTCGAGTCCGCGCACCGCATTCCAGATGCGCTGGTCGGGATCGAACTGGATGCGGCAGCAGGAACCGAAGGCGATACGGAAATCCGCTGGCCCGTGCGGCGCGGTCTTGGTGCGATGGGGCAGGAACTGGTAGCGGTCTTCTTCGCCTGCATACTTCAAGCGATACCAGTACGTCGTATCGGGCTTCAGTCCGTCCGCACGCAGGACGACGCAGCAATTTTCGTCGGCTTTGGCGATTGCAGTCGAGCCTTCCAGCACCGTGCTGAAATCACGGTCGGTGGAATATTCCAGCTTGACCTCGAACGCACCGCTGGCCCGCACCCACACGGTGAAATGATCCGGGCCTGGTGAGCCGATCATCGGGCCCTGCAGCGCGCGCGGATAGCCGAGCACTTCCGCCCAGCTCCGCGGCACCACGGCGAGCAGGGCTGCCAATCCGGTAGCGCCCTTGAGGAAACTGCGTCGACGGAGTTTCATGCGCCACCTCCCGCGAGTGCTTCGTTCAATTTCTCCATCAGCGCCGCCTGGATCAGGCCGTTGGAGACACAGATGTTGTGCGCATGCAGGTCGACTGCAGCGCCGGTAACCGAAGTCGCCACGCCGCCGGCTTCCTGCACGAGAAGTACGCCAGGCGCCATGTCCCAGGCATTGGTCGCGCGTTCCCAATACGCATCGCAGCGCCCGGCGGCGACCCACGCCATGTCCACTGCGCAGGCGCCGGTGCGACGGATGCCAGCGACCTGCGCACTCAGCAAAGCCATCTCGCGCGCGAATACTTCGTGGTCGGGCTTTCCCGCGAACGGAATGCCACACGCCAATACCGACTCGATCAGCGTGGCGCGGCGCGATACATGCAGTTGCTGGCCGTTGAGCCACGCACCCTTGCCTTTTTCCGCGACATACATTTCATTGAGTACCGGCAGGTACGTCACGCCGGCGATCACTTCACCCTCGCGTGCCAGCGCCACGTTCACGCCCCACAGCGGCGACCCGAACAGGAAATTGGTGGTGCCATCCAGCGGATCGACGATCCAGGTGTTGGCTTCATCACTGCCACCGAACACACCGCCCTCCTCGCCGAGGAATCCGTAGCTGGGCTGTGCCTGTGCCAGCATTGCACGCGTGGTGCGCTCTGCTTCCTCGTCGGCGATGGACACCATGTCGGCCGGCCCACTTTTAGCACGGATGGCCAACTCGGCGAGTTTCCCGAAGTGGATCTGAAGACCAGCGCCGGCGGCTTCCGCCGCGGCGATCATGGCCCTCAGTTCATTGGACGGTGCAAGCATCTTCAATCCCTCAATTTCGTTCGCCACAGACTGGCTGCCAGCAACATGGACACCACTGACGAACCGATCCAGAACCAGATCACCGGGCCGAAATCATACGTGCGCACATCGCCCGCCACGGTCATGCCCTTCTCGATCAACGCGCCCGACACCTGTTCCTGGATACCCGCGCCGATGTAGCTGAAGATGCCGATCACGCCCATCGCCGCACCCGCCACGCGCTTGGGTGCGATATCCACCGCGAACAATCCACCCAGCGACGTGACCAGGCCGGTCAGGCCCATGCCGAACAGCACCATGCCGACCACCAACACCCAATACGTATCGGGACCAAAGAAGAAAATCAGCAGGCCGGTAATCTCCAGGATTGCGAACAGCAGATTTGCCGGCGGCCGCCGCGCGTCGAAATATTTGTCGGAAATGAAGCCATAGGCCACTGCACCGACGATACCGGCCACGGTACTGATCATCAACAGCGTGCCGGCAGCAGGCAGCGACATGCCGTGCTCCTCCTGCAGGTACAGGATGCCCCACGAATTGATCGCATAACGGGTGACATAGATGGTCGCCGCCGCCAAGCACAGCACCCAGATCGAAGGGATCTTGAGGATCGAAAGTTGCAGGCCGAGGACGGACTTGATGTTCGGCTTGGCGGCTTCGTGGTAGTAGTCCTGCTTCCAGTCATTGACCGTGGGCAAACCCATGGTGCGGGGCCGGTCCCGCACCAGCCAGTACATGCCCGCGGACGCGAACACGCCCACCAGCGCCGGGCCGAAAAATCCGTAACGCCATCCCAACGCGGCCACGAGTGATCCGACACCGATGAAAGTGAGGCCCTCGCCGATCGAGTGCGCGGTACTCCAGATGCCGTAGGCGCGCCCACGTTCCTTGTTGGAGAACCACGCCGTCATCGCCACCACGCCACCGGGTGCACCGAAACTCTGGAACCAGCCATTCAAGCCCCACAACATCACCGCTAGCCAGAGCGCAGTGTTGAAGCCCATGGCGAGATTGCAGAGCGCCGTCAGCAGGAATGAAAACGCCAGGAACCGGCGCATGTTGGCGTGGTCAGCCAGGAACCCGTTGGTCAGCTTGCCTATCGCATACGCGTAGAACAGCGCCGAGCCGATCATGCCCAACTCGACCGGGGTGAACACACCCTCGTCGATCAACGGCTTCTTGACCACGCCCAGGGCAAGCCGGCAGGTATAGATCAGGCCATACCCAAGGGTGATGGCCAGCATCACCCGCATGCGATGGCGGCGGAACAGGCCATCGATGGTGGCCTTGTCGGTGATTTCCGGAAGGTCAGGTCCGGTTGCGAAGAACTTCAGGATTCCACCCGCCACGATTCCCTCCCAGGAATTCGGACTCGGTTTTCACCGGCCTCTGCGAACAGGTTATTTCATTTTCAAAGTAATTGGAAGAATTATTCCAATTACTTCATGGTTGGAATCACGAAGCTCTGGTCGGTGACCGCCCCGCCCTTCGGCCAGCGCTGGGTGATGGTCTTGGTGCGCGTGTAGAAGCGCACGCCGTCCATGCCGTACTGGTTGAGGTCGCCGAAACCGGAGCGCTTCCAGCCACCGAAGCTGTGGTACGCGACCGGCACCGGGATCGGCACGTTGATGCCGACCATGCCTACCTCGACGCGATCAGCGAACTCGCGCGCGGCATCGCCGTTGCGGGTGAAGATGGCCACGCCGTTGCCGTACTGGTGTTTCGATGGAAGGTCCAGCGCTTCCTCGAACGTGTCGGCACGTACGATCTGCAGCACCGGCCCGAAGATTTCCTCGTGGTAGGTCTTCATGCCCGGCTTGACGTGGTCGAACAGGCTGGGGCCGAGGAAGAAGCCCTGCTCATGCCCGGGCAGTGAAAAGCCGCGACCATCCAGCACCAGTTCGGCGCCTTCGTCAATGCCGACCTGCAGGTAGGACTCGATCTTGCTGCGATGCGCGGCATTGATCACCGGCCCGTAATGCGCCTGTGCGTCGGTGGACACGCCAATGCGCAACGCATTGACTGCCGTGACAAGTTTTTCGCGCAATGCGTCCGCGGTTTCCTTGCCCACCGGCACCACCACCGGCAGCGCCATGCAGCGCTCGCCGGCAGAACCGTAGGCCGCGCCAATCAGGTCGGCGACGGTCTGGTCCAGATCGGCATCGGGTAGCACGATGCCGTGGTTCTTCGCACCGCCCATCGCCTGCACGCGCTTGCCGTGCTGCGCGCCCAGGGAATACACGGATTGCGCGATGTCGGACGAACCGACGAAGCTCACCGCCTTGATGGTGGGGTGCTTGAGGATGGCTTCCACGATGTCCTTGTCGCCGTGCACCACGTTGAGCACGCCCGGTGGCAGGCCGGCTTCGATCATCAGTTCGGCCAGGCGCACCGGTACCGACGGATCACGTTCCGAAGGTTTGAGGATGAAGGCGTTGCCGCAGGCGATGGCCGGGCCGAACATCCACATCGGGATCATCGCGGGGAAGTTGAACGGCGTGACGCCGGCGACCACGCCCAGTGCCTGGCGTGCGGAATACACGTCGATGCCCGGGCCTGCGCCTTGCGTGTATTCGCCTTTCAGCAAGTGCGGAATGCCGCAGGCAAATTCGATCACTTCCAGCCCGCGCTGGATGTCGCCCTTGGAATCGGCGATGACCTTGCCATGTTCGCTGGACAACAGGTGCGCGAGCTCATCCATGTGCACTTCGAGCAGGCGCTTGAATTCGAACATCACCCGCGCGCGACGTTGCGGATTGGCCTGCGCCCAGCCCTCCTGCGCTTCAGCGGCATTGGCGACGGCACGATCGAGTTCTTCGGCGGAAGCAAGCGCGACGCGCGCCTGCACGATGCCCTTGTTGGGGTCGAAGACGTCGCCGTAATTCCCGGAAGTTCCAGCGACCGATTGGCCGCCGATGAAATGTTCGATGCTGCGCATTGATTGTTTCCTGCTTTACTGCGTTGTGCGTGTCAGGGCTTGCGCACGATCCAGTCGTGCGCCGGGTCATTGCGGAATATCCATTTGCGTCTCGGACCCGCCATGACATTCAGATAATAGAGTTGATAGCCGTGCGGTGCACCCACTGGGTGGTAACCGCGGGGCACCATCACCACGTCGCCATCTTCCACCGAAATGGTTTCATCCAGCGACCGGTCGTCGGTATAGACGCGCTGGATGGCGAAACCCTGCGCCGGTTGCAGGCGGTGGTAATAGGTTTCTTCGAGGATTGTTTCTTCCGCCTCGGTGGCGGTGTCGTGCTTGTGTGGCGGGTAACTGGACCAATGGCCGCCCGGGGTGATGACTTCGACCACCAACAGGCCTTCGGCCGGCTCGGTTTCAGGCAGGATGTTGCGCACGTAACGTGTGTTGGTATCGCTGCCGCGGGTTTCGCGCGACATGCGCGATGCGTCGATCACGCGCACCTCGCCGGCGCCGCTACCCGGTGCTGTGCACACGGCAAGCTCCACCGTTGTTTTCGCGATCACTTCAAACGCGACGCCTGCAGGCACATAGACGGCGCCAGGCGCCTTGTCCTCGAACGGCGACGCGCGCCCACCCACGTCGCTGAAGGACTGGTGGCCTGCGCTGATGTCTGCGGTTCCCGCAACGAGCACCAGGCAGGTTTCGCGATCCGCGATGTTCGCGGCATGGCGCTCGCCGGCCTGCAAGTGCACCACCTTGAAACCGACATGCCGCCAACCCGCACTTTGCGGCGTCACCTCCAGCACGGTGCCGTCGGCTGCAGGCGCATGCGGGCGGACGCGGAGCTGCGGCATTACTGCAAACCCGCCCTGGCTGCTTCGTCCTGCAAGGTCTTCAAACCCATCGCGGCATACGTACGCGGGTCAGCAAGCTTGGGATCCTGTTCGGCTTCGATCACGATCCAACCGGAGTAATCGATGGCCTTCAGTGCACGCATGATCTCCGCGTAGTCCAGGCCGCCGTCGCCCGGCACGGTGAAAATGCCGGACAGCACGCCATCGAGGAAGCTGGAACCACCCTCCTTCGCCTTGGCGAAGGTTTCCCAGCGCACATCCTTGCAATGCACGTGGGCGACGCGTTGCGGGTGATTGCGGATAACGTCGAGCGAATCGACACCACCGAGTGCTGCGTGACCGGTGTCCAGCGTGAGTCCGACCGAGGGGCCGGTGTTGTCGATGAACGCCTGCAGGTCCGCTGCGTTCTCGACGACGGTGCCGAGATGATGGTGGTAGGCGAACTTCAATCCCTGTGACTCGATGTAGTCGGCCACTGCGGTCATGCGCGTGCCAAACAATACCCAGTCACTGCCGGCAAGACGCGGCGTGCCCGCCAGTGGCGTGGCCTTGTCGCCGTGCACGGCGTTGCTGGTCTCCGCGAACACGAACACGGTGCTGCCCATGGCTTTGAGCAGCTCCAGATGCGGCTGCAGTGCGGCAATTTCCGCCTGCGGGTCCTGCACCAGCAGCGAGCCGCTGTACCAGCCACCGATCAGGTCGATGCCGTAGCTTTCCAGTAGCGGCTTGAGCGTGGCCGCGTCACGCGGGAACTTGCCTCCGAGTTCGACACCCTCGAAACCCAGTTCCTGTATGTCTCGCAGGATGCTTTCCAGCGGCGTGTCGCCACCGAGCTCGGGCATGTCGTCGTTGGCCCAGGCAATTGGGCTGACGCCGAAGCGGATCTTCTTCACAGCTGACGTCATGACAAATCTCTCTTCATGCGCACGCCGTCTTCATAGGCGCGACGTGCGGCGTTGACTTGGGGGCGGTCGGATACTTCGGGGACAGCGACGTCCCACCACCAGCCGCCGGCTTCGGTGGTTTTCAATGGATCCGTATCGATGACAACTACATAGCTGCGGTCGGCAGCGCGCGCGCGTTGCAGTGCGGCGGCCAGTTCGCCGAGCGTGCCGACTTTTTCGGACTGCGTGCCCAGGCTCTTGGCATGCGCGGTGAAATCTATGTCAGGTAGGGTTTCATGGCGCGAATCCGCCAGCAGGTTGTTGAAGCCAGGACTGCCGGTGGCCTGCTGCAGGCGGTTGATGCAGCCGTAGCCGCGGTTGTCCAGCAGCACCACGATGAGCTTGAGCCCGAGCATCACCGAGGTGGCCAGTTCGGAATTCATCATCAGGTAACTGCCGTCACCGACCATCACGACGACTTCGCGCTGGGGCTCGGCCATCTTTACGCCCAGACCGCCGGCGATCTCATAGCCCATGCAGGAAAACCCGTACTCCAGGTGGTAACCACCCGGCTTCGACGTGCGCCACAGCTTGTGTAGTTCTCCGGGCAATCCGCCAGCAGCACAGACCACCACGGCGTCTTCATCGACACTCCGCTGGACCACGCCAATCACCTGCGCGTCGCTGGGCAGCAACTGCGCGTCATCACCCGCAGTCGCTGCGGTAACTGCATCATTCCATTCGACGATGGCGTTGCGATGACGCATGACTATTTCTTCGCCGACACACCAGTCGCGCAGGCGTTCGCTCAATGCCTTGATGACCGCGCCCGCATCGCCCACTACCGGCACCGCGCCGTGCTTGTGCGCATCGAAAGCCTGTACGTTGACTTGATACAGCGTGCGCTCGGGGAACAGGCTGCGCGAGCCGGTGGTGAAATCCTGCAGGCGCGTACCGATGCCGATGATGAGGTCCGCCTGTTGCGCAGCAGTATTGGCAGCCGTGGAGCCGGTAACGCCGATGGAGCCCAGCGCGCGCGGATGTTGCCACGACAAGGTGCCCTTGCCCGCCTGGGTTTCCGCGACCGGGATACCGGTGCTTTCGGCCAGCGCCGCCAGCGCCGATTCGGCCTGGCTGTAACGCACGCCGCCGCCCGCGATGATCAGCGGGCGTTTCGCCGCGCGGATGGCGGACACCAGTGCTTCCAGTTCCTGCGGGTCGGCGGGTTGCCTGCGCTGCGCCCACACGCGACGTGCGAAGAAGTGAGCGGGATAGTCAAACGCTCCCGCCTGCACGTCCTGGCAGAAGGCGAGCGTCGCCGGTCCGCAGCTAGCCGGATCGAGCATCATGGCCAGGGCTTTCGGAAGCGCGTCCATCAACTGTTCCGGACGCGTGATGCGATCGAAATAGCGAGACACCGGCTTGAAACAATCGTTCACGGATACGGTGCCGTCGTTGAAATCCTCCAACTGTTGCAGCACCGGGTCCGGCCTGCGGCTGGCATACACGTCGCCCGGCACCAGCAGCACCGGCAAGCGATTGACATGCGCCAATGCGGCGGCGGTGACCAGGTTGGTCGCACCGGGGCCGATGGAAGTGGTGCAGACCATAGCGCGCTGGCGGCGCATCTGCTTGGCATAGGCGATGGCGGCATGCGCCATGCCCTGCTCGTTGTGCGCCCGCCACGTGGGCAGCAGGTCTCGACCTGCATGCAGTGCCTCACCCAGGCCGGCGACGTTGCCGTGGCCGAAGATCGCCCACACGCCTGCGAAATACTGGACTTCCACGCCATCGACTACGACATGCTGGGCGGCCAGCCAACGGACCATGGCTTGCGCAGCGGTAAGACGTAGCGTGCTCGTATCAGGAGTGCTCATGTCATGCATTCTCGCGCACGTTGGCCTTCGCGGCCACGCGTGCCTTGGCGTCGCGCCACGCATCGACCAGCACCGACAAGCGACGCGACAGGTCGGCGATGGCGGTTTCGTCGTCCATCCTGCCCGCCAGCCACTTTTCCGCCGCATCCGCAAAGATGGTGCGGCCCACCGCAAAGCCCTTGACGATGGGCGTGGATGCTGCCGCCTTGAACGAAGCGATCAACTCGCCTTCGGGCGCGGACAGCCCCAGCAGCACCACACCGCGACAATACGCATCGTTATCCGCGATGGTGCGCTCAATGTTTGCCCACGCCGCTGCGCTTTCGTTGGGCTCCAGCTTCCACCAATCAGGCTTCATGCCCAGATCGTAGAACCGTTGCATGACCAGCGATACGGTTTGGTCATCCACCGTGCCATTGCGCGAGGCGATGATTTCAAGCAGCAATTCATGCCCGGTCTTGCGCGCGGCATCGTGGAGGCGCAGCAACTGGCGCTCCTGGCGTTCGCGCAGGTCCGCGACGTCTTCGGGGTGGTAGAAGACGAGGCACTTGATCACATGGTTGGCAGGCCATGTCGCCAACTCCGTGGCGACGTCGTCGCTACTTTCGAAGGCCAGCGGACACGAACCCGGCAATTCGATCGGCCGTCCGATCCAGTACGGATGTTCCGCTGCCGCTTCCAGCCCGCGCATGCCGAAGCGCCCGTCCAGCAACAGGCCGAATCGCGGATCGCCCTGCGCCAATCGATCCACGGCTTTCAGCGCCAACGCCTTGAAGGCGACGATGCGTGACGGATCTGCGCCGACCTGTTCGCACAGCGCTTCGAACTGGCTGCGGTGGTCCATTGCCAGCACGGTGAGTTCATCCCAATGCCCGACGCGCGTGCTGGCCCAGTGCACATGCTCCAGTTCGACATCGTCGCGCAGACGGAAAGGCCGCCTGCGTTCTCCGAGGAACAGTTGCAGTTCTTCCCAGGTCGGCATCGCAGGTGAGCATCCGTGCCGTGACACCACGATGGCGCCGCAGGCATTGCCGTACTCGCAACAGGTTTCCAGCGGCGCATCGCGCAGCCAGCCGCGCAGGAAACCCGCCATGAAGGCATCGCCCGCGCCAAGCACGTTGAATACTTCCACCTTGAAACCACGCCCGACCACCCCCTCGTCGAGGTGATCGGGTATGGCCCCTGGAAATGCAGAGCAACCCTGCGCGCCGCGCTTGCACACCAGCAGTGCATCTGTTTTTTCGCGGATCGCGCGCAACGCAACGATGGTGTCGGTGCTGCCGCCGAGGATATGCACTTCCTCTTCCGTACCCACGATCAGGTCGCACAGCGGCAACACTTCCTGCAGGCGCGCGGTGACGGCGTCATGGGCGACGAAGCGGTTCTCGCCCGCGTCCTTGCCGGTCAGGCCCCACAGCACCGGACGGTAGTCGATGTCGAACACCACCTTCCCGCCTGCCGCACGCGCAAGTTCGCACGCACGCACCGAGGCGGCGAATACGTTGTCCCGCGACAGGTGCGTGCCGTTGATCAGCACCGCCCCGGCCGACTGGATGAAGGCCGGATCGATGTCGCTGGCGTCCAGCGCCATGTCGGCGCAGTTCTCGCGATAGAAAACGAGCGGGAAGGTGTCGGGATCACGGATGCCCAGGAACACGAGTGCGGTCAGGCGATCGCTGTCTTCCAGCACGCCCTGCGTGGCCACGCCCTCGCGCCCCAATTGCTCACGGATAAAACGGCCGAAATGATCCGCACCCACCCGTGTCACCAGGCCACTGTGCAGGCCCAGCCGGGATGCACCCACGGCCGTATTGGTGGGGCTGCCACCGATGTATTTGGCGAAGGACGCCATGTCTTCCAGACGGCCACCGATCTGCTGTCCATACAGGTCGATGCACGACCGGCCCACGGTGATCAGGTCTAGTTGTCGCGCGGTCGCCGCCATGCAGGCCGTCCCTCAGCCGGTTGCGGACGACACTCGTCCCCATGTATGTAACATATATTCTATTATTGAAATGAAAGCAACATATGTTTCATTTCTTGCTTCTGCGGGCAGTGGCCTCCGCCTTGGCAGCCAGAGGCTGGCTGGAGGCGAATGCGTACGAGATCACCAGCGCCTGGGCCAGGCACATGGACGCCGATAGCGAGCGGAACTTGCGGATTTCCGCCTCTCGCACCTGCAGCACCAGGGTGGCCGGCTTGGACACCGGGCTGACCAGGCTGTCGCTGATCGAAAGAACCTTGCAGCCCCGCTCCACAGCGGCATCAACTACGTGCACGGTCTCGCCCGCATACGGGTGGTAGCTGACCGCGATCAGCAGGTCGTTTGCCGCGATCGCATGCACTTGCTGCAGCGACATGCCGCCCAGGCTGTCGATGAAGACGGTCTTCTTGTCCACCTGCAACAACGAGTACGCCAGATAGGCCGCCACCGGGAACGAACGCCGGAAACCCGCCACGTACACCGTATCCGCCTGCGAGATAAGCCTCACCGCATGGGCCAGGTCGTCGCGGCCCACGATCTTGCCCAGGTTCTGCAGGGCCAGGATGTTGCCTTCCACGAACTCCCCCAGCACTTGCCCCGGGTCGCCGACCGCCTTGCCCTCCACGTTCTGGGTGAACTCGCGCACGCGCTCGCCGTAGCCGAGTGGCGCGGTGCCCGAAAGCAACCCGTCACGGAACAGGCGTTGCATCTGGGTGGCGCCATCGAAGCCGAACGACTTGGCGAAGCGCACGATGGCCGAAGGCTGCACGCCGGTGCGCTCGGCCAGCACCGCCAGCGTCTCAAGCGCGACCGCGTTGGGTTCGTCCAGCACGTAGCGTGCAATCTGCTGCAGGCGCTTGCTGAGGGATTCGTAACGGACCAGGATCGCCGCACGCAGTTCCTCTGCGGTCGCCGGCGGGGTATTCGACTCGGCCATGCAGCCGCTCCTTAGCTAGTGGGGAAACCGGCCTGGGCCGGAAGATGGAATATAAAGTATTTTCTTGGAATTTCTATTACGATATAAAATAGAATGGAACTTCCATTCATTCAGCGCATCCGGTCTTGGGAGTCCCTGTGGAAAGAATCGACGTAGTACTGATAGGGGCCGGACGCATGGGCCAGGTACACGGCCCCAACGCCGCCCTGCACCCGGGCCTGCGCCTCAAGTACGTGGTGGATCCGCGCCCTGAGGCCGCCGCCGCCATGACCCAGCGCTTCGGCGCCACGGCGGCCAGCCTGGAACATGCACTGGCCGATCCTTCGGTGAAAGGCGTGCTGGTGTGCAGTTCCACCGACCAGCATCTGGCCAATGCATTGGCCGCGGTAGAGGCCGGAAAGGCCGTCTTCTGTGAAAAGCCCATCGACCTCGACTTGCAGAAAGTGCTGCAGGCGCAGTCGCGTTTCCAAGGGGCGCGTTTCCAGCTCGGCTTCAACCGGCGCTTCGATCCTCATTTCAAGGCGCTGAAGCAGAAGCTGGATGCGGGCGTGGTCGGAACACTGGAATCGCTGCACATCGTCAACCATGATCCTGCTGCGCCGCCGCCGGGCTTCATTCCCACCAGCGGCGGATTGTTCAAGGACTTCACCATCCACGACCTGGACATGGCGCGCTGGCTGCTGGGCGAGGAACCCGTGCAGGTCTACAGCACCGCAAGCTGCCTGGTGGATCCGGAAATCGGACGCTTGGGCGACGTGGATACCGCGCGTACCGTGCTGAAGACGGCATCGGGGAAACTCTGCGTGATCTCCAACACGCGTCGCAGCGGTTACGGCTACGACCAGCGCATCGAAGCGTTTGGGTCAGCCGGCATGCTCAACGCCGGCAACGTGCAGCAGGACACGCTGCAGACGTTGACCGAAGCCATGGTGGCCGGTGCGCCGATCCATCCCGGTTTTGCTTCGCGGTACCAGGACGGCTATCGCGACCAGATCCATCATTTCGCCGACGTCCTGCACGGACGCGCCCAGCCCTCGGTTGGCTATGCGGATGGCGTTGCCGCGCTGGTATTGGCCGAGGCGTGCGAGGCATCGATGCGCAGCGGTACCGTCATCACTCTCTGAGGAAATCCAACATGCACAAGGTCGTACTGATCGGCGCAGGCCGCATTGGCCGCATCCACGCCAGGAACGCCGCCTACCACACCCGCATCGAACTCGCGGGCGTGGTCGATGCGATCGACGCCGCGGCGCAGTCGCTGGCGCAGGAATACGCCGCGCCCATACTCACGCTGGAACAGGCGCTGGCCGATGAATCGATTGCCGGCGTCATCATCGCCAGCTCCACCGACACGCACCTGGACTACAGCGTGCGTGCCGCCGCCGCTGGCAAGGCGATCTTCTGCGAGAAGCCCATCGACCAGGACCTGGGCCGTGCGAAAGCTGCGTCCATGCAGTTGTCGAAAGCGAACTTGCTGCTGGCGTTCAATCGTCGCTTCGACCCGAATTTCCAGGCCTTGAAGGCGCGCCTGGACAGCGGTGCGATCGGTGCGCTGGAAACCCTGCAGATCACTTCCAATGATCCCAGCCCTCCTCCGCCGTCCTACGTCGCTGTCTCCGGCGGTTTGTTCAAGGACATGGCCATCCATGACTTCGACATGGCCCGCTGGCTGCTGGGCGAAGAGCCCGTGGAAGTCTATGCCGCCGGCAGCTGCCTGGTGGATGCGGAAATCGGCAAGCTGGGCGACGTGGACACCGCACGCACCGTACTGAAGACAGCATCCGGAAAACTCTGCGTCATTTCCAACAGCCGCCGCTCCGGCTTCGGCTACGACCAGCGCATCGAGGCCTATGCCTCCGCCGGCATGGTCCGCGCCGACAACGTCACCGAAAGCACGGTGCAGGTGTGGAGCGAGAATGGCGCCGCCGCGGATCGCTTCCAGAATTTCTTCCTGGACCGTTACGCCGAAGCCTACCGCCGCGAGATGGACCACTTCGCGGACATGCTTGAGGGCGCGCCTGCGTCCGTGGGGTATGCGGATGGGGTCGCTGCGCTGGCGCTTGCGGAGGCTGCGGCTGAGTCGGTGCGAAGTGGGCAGCCGGTGAAGCTCTGAGGTTGTTGGTTGTTGGTTGTTGGTGCACGCGACAACGAGAACCTTCAGACGACTTTCACTCCGTAGAGCCATTTACTTACGCATTATGCGCGCGACCACAAAATTGGCGTGAGCGTCTGGATTGCGTCCCTCTCCCCTTGTGGGAGAGGGTGCCGAAGGCGGGAGAGGGGTCGCCGGAGCCAGCAGGCTCTACGGCTTCACTTACGTGTCGAGTGTGGATCATTCCAATCGCCACCTCACTAGAGGTTGCACGAAAGCCGAACGGATGTTGGCTCCGGCCACCCCTCTCCCGGCCTGTCGGCCACCCTCTCCCACAAGGGGAGAGGGGCGCGGCCACAGATAATCTGCCCTCTTCTTGGTTTCAAACTTCGAGTAGTAAGCACGCAAAAAAGCGATGGCGCCACAAGGGCGCCATCGCTTTATCCAACTACTGCGCAGCCAACTCAGAACACCATGCGCAACGTCAGCGTCCACTTCGGCGAAGATTGCTCGCGTTCGATTTCGTAGGCATCCACATCGAAGGCAGCCTGGTTGGCCAGGATCTCCGCGCCGTTGTCGCCGTCGAAACCGGATTCGGCCTGGAGGCTGTTCGTATCCAGCAGGTTGTTGCCGGTCAGGCGCATCACGATGCTGTCGCTGAAGCGCTTCTCGACGAAGAACTCCAGGTTGCCGTCATACAACTGGCTCTCGATTTCGCCGAAGGTCACGAACCGCGACTCGCCCTGCTTCTGGTAGCTGAAGCCAAAGCTCATGTCCCAGCTCGGGATGTTCTGGGTGACGCCCACGTTGTAGACATAGTCGGGCTGGTAGTCGATCGAGATGCTGTCGCCGCCAGCAGGATCGTCGCGATCCGACCACATGCGCGTGTAGTTGGCGAAGATGCCGGTTTCTTCCAGGCCGAGTGCCGTCAACGGCGTGGAAATGTCGAACTCGATGCCGTAGGTATCAGCGTCGCCGATGTTGCGATAGGTGTAGAGATTGCCCGGGTAATCATCCGGATCCAATCCGATCGTATCCACCGACTCACCGGTATTGACCAGGCCGATCAGGTCGGAGATGCGGCGCGAGAACAGGTTCACGCCCATCACCCCACGACCACCCAACTTGCGCTCATAGCCTAGGTCAAAGCCAATCGCAGATTCGAAGGACAAGTCGGGATTGCCGATGGTCACGTCTTCATCACCCGGCGATTCCAGCGCGTAGGCCGGGATCATCTGGTCGATGCTGGGCCTGCGCACGGTGCGCGCCAGGCTGAAGCGCATCTGGTCCGCATCGGTGATCTTCCAGCGCAAGTGCGCCGACGGATTCAGCATGAATTCGCTGCTGTCGGCGTCGCCCACCACGGTTTCATCCAGCACGCCGCCCTCGAGGAAATCATTGCGGAAGTCCTGGTCCACCTTGGTGCTTTCGGCGCGCAGGCCGGTTTCCAGCGTCACCGCGGGGCTAATGTCCCAGCGGATGCGCGCGTAGGCATCCAGGCGGCGCTCTTCGTAGCGGAAGCGACTGTCGATGGTCTCGTAGTCGTCGTCATCCAGGCCGTCGTCGATGGTCAACCGGTAGTCGCGATCCTTGAGCTTGGTCGACAGCCCGACCTTCAGTTCGGACTTCTCGGTCATCTTGGTGGTGAACGAAGCGCCCGCGGTCCATTCGGTGTCATCGGCATCGATGGATTCGCGTTCGACGATGTTGTCGTTGGTTTCCTCGAAGGTGTCCTCCACGCTGTCATCAGTGAAATTCGCGTAGCCGAATTGCAGCTCGAACTTGCTGGCCTCGTTGAGCTTGTGCTGGAATTCCGCCGACATGCCCGTGCTTTTCTGCTTGAAACGCGCGTCCTGGAATTCGAGTTCCGGGTTATCCAGGTCCAGCCCGCCCACGCTGCCATCGCCTTCATACAGCCAGGTGTCCTGGTGCTCCTTGCGATCCGTGCTCAAGGCGAACACATCCAGGCGCAGGTTCGATTCCTCGGAAATCAGCCAGTTGAGGTCACCATTGAACGACAGGTCGCGCGAGTCGCGGCTGTCCTGTTCTTCCGATCGCTCGATGGCCACGGATTCGGCGGGATTGTCGAAGCGCGCCAGGCGGCGTCCATCGCCACGGCGGGCGACTTCTTCGTCGAAGCCCACCGAATCACTTTCGAACACTTCCTGCACCACGTCCTTGTTGTTGAAGCGTTCCTGCGCGTCCAGCGTCACGGTATAGAACAGCGTCTCCGCGTCGTTGCGCCCGGACAGGGAAACCGAACCATTGCCGCGGGTATTGCCGGCATCGACGTTATAGGTTGCGCCAACACGTGCAATCACGCCCGGCGGCAGACTTTCGCCGTCCTTGAGGATGATGTTGATGGTGCCGCCCACGCCCTGACTGTCGATGTCGGCGCTGGGCGAGCGCACGATCTCGATGCGGTCGATGATTTCTGCGGGAATACGATCCACGTACACGGTGCGATCATTGCCAGCACCGGGGATTGGACGTCCATTCACCAATATCTGGGTGTAGCCCTGCCCCAGGCCACGCAACTGCGGCGAATCGGATTCACCGATATCGCTGGTGAAAGCCACGCCCGGCACACGGCGAAGCTGGTCGCCGACCGAGACCGGTTCGAACTGGGCAAAGAATTCCTGGCCATAGACCAGCTCCGGCGCCGTCGTTTCGGTGCGATTGCGGAACTGGATTTCGCCCGTCACTAACACCGCCTGCAGTTCGGTGACATCCGACTGATCGGCAGTAGCTGCTGCAGGCTGGTCTTGTGCCACAGGCGCCGGACTCGCGGCATCTTGGGCAAACGCATAGCCCGGCATGGTCGCCAAGGTGCTGACAATGATGGCCGTCAGCGCATTTCTGTGGATCTTCCGCATGGTCTGGTCCCTCCCGAGGACGTCGGCCACCGGCCAGGCGAGGGCCTGGAACGGGTGACTGGATCGGAGATTACGAACAAACATTCCAAAATGCAACACATTTGGAATTTCTCTTGCAAAACTGTAATCCCTATGTGATCTTGCCCCCCTACCATCCACGCCCAGACACTTCATGGGTGCAACTATTAGTGCGTAGGGAGAACAACATGACATCCAGGCTCGTATCCGTTCTGGCGGCCTCCATCAGCCTTGCCCTGTTCTGCAGCAGCACCCATGCGCAGGAAAGTGCCGCAGTACCGGCAGTCCCGGCAAGGTCGCAGACCCAACCGACGGCCAGTGGCGAAGCGAACAGCGCGGTGATCGTGCGTGATGCGACGAAGCCGGCGCGCAGCCACGTGGTGGCGACGTCCGCGCTCGGTGGCCTCGAGGTCTACGACCTGGCCGGCAAGCGCGTCGGCACCACGCCTTCGGGTGAAGTCGCTTCGGTGGACGTGGCCTACGGCGTGCCGTTCGGCAATGCCACGGCAACCGTGCTGGCCAGCATCGACACGACGACCAACAGCCTGCGCCTGTTCACCATGGACGGCGCGAAGCTGTCCGAAGTCGGCGCGCGTCCGATTCCACTTGGCTTTGCAGCCGAAGGCGTATGTCTGTTCCGCAACCCGCTGGACAGCGCGCTGTATGCCTTCATCGTCGGCGATGGCGGCGAAGTGGACCAGCAGATCCTGTTTGCAACCACGGACGGAAAACTGGATGCACGCCCGGTGCGTCGCATCAGCGTGCCCTCGCCGCTCAAGCAATGCGTCGCTGATGCCCAAGGCCAGGTGTATGCATCTGAAGAGGCCGTCGGCATCTGGCGTTTCAATGCTGATCCCGAGGCCGATGTGTCTGCCACGCTGGTGGATGCGCCGCGCCTTGGGAATATCAAGGAAGAAGTCGGCGGCGTAGCGCTGTATGACGGCGGCGAAGGCAGCCGCTGGCTGCTGGCGTCCGATACGTCTGCCGGCCGCATCAATGTCTATGACCGTGCCAACGAGGACGCCATCCTAGGAAGTTTCACTGTGTCGGCTCCCGGAAACGGCGAAACGATCGGCGAACCCGGCCCGCTATTCGCCACTAATGCCGCCTTGGACAAACGTTTCCCGCACGGACTCCTGCTGGTAACGGACGAAGACGGTTCCAACTACAAGTCCGTTGCGATGGAAGACATCGCCAGGGCCTTGAAGCTCGACATTGGCGGCTCTGCAGCTGCTGACCAATCCGCCAGCAGCAAGGTCACCGCAGTCACCGCACTGGTGGAAACCACGCCTGCAGGCAGCTATGGCGACGCCGCGGACGATCCGGCGATCTGGGCGCACCCGACCAATCCGGCGCTGAGCCTTGTAATCGCAACGGACAAGAAAGCTGGCATCTACGTGTACGACATGCAGGGCAAGGTCGTGCAGTTCCTGCCCGACGGCAAGATGAACAACGTGGACCTGCGCGAAGGTTTCGACCTGGATGGCAAGAAGATCGTGCTGGTCACCGCCAGCAACCGCACTGACAAATCCATCGCCATCTACCGGCTCGACCCCGAGCTGCGCCAGCTGATCGACATCGCCGATGGCGTGCAACCGACTGGCCTCGGCGATCCCTACGGTTTGTGCATGTACCGGAGTGCCGAGGACGGACGAACCTTCGTCTTCATCAACGGCGACGACACCCGCCAGCGCCAGTGGGAACTGGTGGCCAGCGGCAATGGCAAGGTCAAAGCCAAGCACGTGCGCGACATGACCTTCGATTCGCAGACCGAAGGCTGCGTGGCCGATGACCACAGCGGCGCGCTATACGTGAACGAGGAAGACGTGGGGCTATGGCGCATGTCCGCCGCTGCCGATGGTGGCGACACCAAGACCGCCGTCGAGTTGATCGCCGACAATCCCGCGGTGAAGGATGATTATGAAGGCCTCGGGATCTACGACCTGGGCAATGGTCGCGGTTACATCGTCGTGTCCAGCCAGGGCAATGACACCTATGCGGTATACCGCCGCGAAGGCGAGCAGGAATACCTGGGCTCGTTCGCGGTAGTAGCCGATCCGGTGCGCGGCATCGACGGCATCTCGGAAACCGACGGCCTGGAAGTCACCAGTCGCAACTTGGGCCCCGGCTTCGAACACGGCGCCATGATCGCCCAGGACGGCCGCAACGTCATGCCGGTGGAAAACCAGAACTACAAGTACGTGCCGTGGGAAGCGATAGCCACGGCGTTGGGGCTGGAGATGCGGAAGGATTGAGCTGCCGTAGCGGGTAACGAAGAAGGCCGCCTGTAAAGGCGGCCTTCTTTTTTGGCGCTAATGGAATAACTTCAGCAACAATGCCGTCACACGGTCACCAGCATTCTGCCGCATTCGCAGCAGAACCGGTTTCGCCTCTCACCCCTTGCGCCGTCAGCGACAAGACACCACACAGTGTGTCGTTGGCTGCCTGGCCTGCCTGTGGCGTAGCTACCAAGGTGTAATCCTTCGCCCCAGGTGCCGCCGCGAAGCTGACTACATAGTGCTGAGGCGAAAGATCTTCGCTGCACTGCGCCGGCGGATCAGGTGCCAAGGCATAAGTCATGTTGGTTGTGTAGGAGCGCTCCATGAACTGGGCGCGCTCCTGCAAGCAGTTAGCCGCCGCCGCACGGCGTGACTTGGTTACCTGGTTGGTATAGCTGGCGTAGGCAATCGTCGACAGAATCGCGACGATGGCCACCGTGATCATCAACTCCAGCAAGGAGAAGCCGGCAGCACCACGCATGCTGCCAGCACCCCGCATCGATACAAGCTTGACGTGTCTCATAGGTCAGTTCCTTATCACTTCACGCCAGGAAACCCGGCCTACGTTACGGGAATTGCGTGTCATGACGCTGCCAGTACCACCGCTCGATCCGGACACGACCGCCAAACCTTGCAGCAAGCCCGGCAGCGTCGGCATACCCACTCCAAGATCCACGGACCCGATGGGTACAGTCACCCCACCACCGGTGACTGTGTCGTTGTCGAAATTGCCATCGTTGTTGGTGTCGAAGTACGACGGCCCTGTACTGGTGCCGGTGAAAGCATCCAGTGCATTCAAATAGCCCCTGCCGTTCGGGTCACACGCCTCAGCCGTAGGAATCACACTGGCAAAGACCAACACATCACCTACAACCTGGCCCTCGGTCACTATTCGCTCACCCTCGGGCAGCCCTGGGGACGGCGGCACCAGATCTACGTACCAACCCTTCGACCCAGCAGGCAATGGCGAATTCTCATTGAAGCCGCGAACTGGCTTGCCGTCTTTGAAACCCACGACACTGATATTACGCTGGGTCAGGTTGGCACTGCCGCCATTCCTGACGATGGCAGTACCGTCATCCGCCATGCCGTAATAACTCTGCACGCTATCGTCCACCAAGTCACCTGCGGTCATGAAACGACCGGTACCAAAGAAAACCCATGTCTGGTACGTAGTTGGATGCAGAGCCACTGACATGCCGCCGTTGATTGGCTGCGGATTGGACGAAGAGTCGGTAGCCGTGAACAGGGGATTGCCGCTATTGGCGACAGTCCAACTCGCGGTCGAAGCCGCTGAAAGATTGAACTTCCAGACGTTGCCCAACAGATCCCCAGCATAGACGTAGTCCAGCGTACCGTTGCCGTCGCCGTCCCATCCTGCAGGTCCAGACAATCCATTGGGATTCGCGGGACTACCTTGCCCTGTGTCGATCTGGCTGATCAGCGCGCCAGTGTCCAGGTTATAGACCAGCAACACCGCACGGTCATTGGTGCTGTTGACGCCGTTGCTGACGATCAACGCGGTGACGCCATTGTTGAGCTTGGCAATAATGGGCTTGCTTTGGATCAAGCCAATGTTGTTGTCCGCAGGGGTGGCTACATTGTTGTCCGCAGCGACCTCCCACTTGAAGTTGCCAGTGCCAAAGGTGCTTGGGTCGGTTACATTAAGCGCATACAGGCCTTTCCCGCCCTTTCCAAGTCCACCGACCAGGATGTTGTCACCAGGCGTTTGATCGTGATTGGAAACCACGATTGGCCCGTCAACAAAATAGCGGTGCAGGTATTCGGGGCTACTGAGATCGCGCAGGTGTCCCCAGTTGATGATATTGGGAATGAAGGTGAACAGCTCTTGCCCTGTGGCTGCATTGATCGCATGCAACATACCGTCGTTCGAGCCGATGTACACCGTGTCAGTTTCTTTAGCATAGGCCGGCGACGACCCGACGATATCACCCATCAAATGTGCGCGGTCGCGCAAGGTGCCGCCATTGGCGATTTCCAGGTTGCGTGCGCCCGCGATGTAGGCAGCATTGTCTGCACCGCTCACCGGATAATCCAGCGTCCGATTCAACGCAGCCAGTTGTGCGATGGTGGCACCTGCCGGGAACTGCGTGCCTGCCGTGCCATTGGAGGAGAATACTTTGCGTGTCGCCAGCAACGGAATGCCAGACGTCGCCTGCCATACCGGACTGGCGGACACAGTCCTTACAGTGACCCCTCCTACGACGGTCTGGCTAACGGGGAATGCATTCAACTGGCCTGTCCAGACACCCGAAACATAGTTGGCCTGGAACACCCGCGTACCCGCATCCAGCGAGGTCGAGTTGGCCGCCACGTTGGAGAATGATCCCGTGCGCTCGGCAATATTGGCCAGCGCATCCTTCAATGCGGTACTGAACGTATCCGGATCAGTTGCGACTGTGAAAGTGCCACGTCCGTTGACAGCTGCATGCCACAGATCATCGATACTGGTCGGTTGCAAATTCAACGGCTGCGGCCACGGGGTCCCGGCAACCATATTCGGCAGGTCGGTAGCGGGGTTCAATGTTCCCTGTGCACCGATTGAAATTGAAAACGTCGTCATGTGCTGCCAGAACGCCGGATTAGCCGAAGACGGCTGCACCACGTTGAGCAGATCGCTGCGCAAGTCGGTCTTCCAGTAGTACATGGCAATGTCTGCCAAAGTATTACTGTGTGCACTGGCGAATGGCGCAACTGGAGCGTATGTGAACGAGGCGCCAGCCGGCGAGGTAATCGTAGCGCCTGCTACGTTGTCCTGCTCGCCTACCTGCTGACCAACACCGGTGTAGTCAAAACCAGCAGTGTTGGCACTGTCGTCATTTCGATAGCCATCGGTTGTCAGAATGGTGAAATTCTGCCGACATGCGTACTGATCGGCGACCAGTCCGGGGCCCCATGGGCCATCGTTCGCGCTGTCAGTTGCAAAATAATTGCCTGAATTCCACAAAGCCTGACGCAGGGGAGTAGCGCCGCTGGATACCTGCGAATAAAGGCGTTGGTACCAAGCCGTGCGGTTGTTGTCGGCACCTGCAGCACCGTTGGGGTCGTCAAAGAGCCCATTGTTCCGCAGCACGGGGATAGGCTTCGCCCGCGTGATCGGATGCGTGCCCCACGCCACTCCGCCAGTGCTGCCGCTGTTCGGCATGTTGTTCCAGATGTTGCGGTAACCGACACGGTAGTTGGTGCCGATTTCCGCAAACGCCCGGCCTGCACCCGCCTTGGCGACTTTCATGCGTGAGCGGTGATACGAATACCAGGTCGCAAAATTCTTTCGCTCATCCGCCTCGCTGCGTCCGGTCGGCGTCACGTTCGTGCAGTTCACCCAGCCAAAGCCCGAGCAACCAGGATCGTTGAGCTGATAGGTAATGGTCAGAGTTAGAGCCGTGAAACCTGCTCCTTTGCCCTCCAAACCCACATGTATTACCTCACCCGCTGCTGGATTGTTCCTGTCTATATTCTTGATTGCGTTGTTGTTGTTTACTCGTGTCGTGTAGGCCCCTGTTGTGGGCGCGCTGCCTACCCTAGTAAACAGATTTGCTGCGGCAGCCCCTGTCGCGGTTACCCGCACCCTAATCGTATTGGCGGGTACGGTAAAGACAGGAAATGCCGTACTGAAGGATCCATTGACTCCCGCAAGGCCCGCGAGCGGATAGCCAGTCGCTACGTTGTCTACAATCGCCGAAGCGTCCCATTCGGACCTTTGGACCGTACCATCAGTCAGTATTTGGTAGCGCCAATAATTGACAACATTGCCGAACGTAGCAGGAAGTGCAGGCGTCTTGGGCACATAATAAGTCTGCGCCGCGCCATAGAGATTGATGGTGCCTGTATTGAACGGTGCCACCAAATCACCGTTGCTGAAGGCGCTGTCGTAAGCTGTACCGCCGGTCATTACCGTGCCGGTGGAGTCCAACCAAGGTAGGTACGTTTTGTTTGGATCGTAATAAATGACGTTTCGGACGTAGGTCTGGGTGGCGATATTGAAACCGGAAACGCTCGGTATGGAATCCGGCATCGTGAATTCCCCCATCGAGCCGGAATTATCGAGCACGAACAGCACATTTGGCGGAATGCGCGCCCCGGTTATCAACGGCTCGTCCGGCAGCACGATGCCTGCACTGGAGGGCAATGCCAGCATGGTCGCCATGAAGGCGAACATCAGCGGATAGGAACGTCGCGCCAGGCGCTGGACGAAGTTGGGTTTCTTTTGAACGGTGGTGCGCATGGTTGACTCCATTTACCGCACGATGAAATTGGTTTGAAGCAGTACATCCGCCCGATCAGCTGCGGTGCTGCGGGCGGTCACGCGATATCTAGGGGCCATGCACAGATCCGCGACCGGAATCGCGCGGTCACATCCAGGCCAAGTGGGCGCCATGCCCATGAATTCGATGAAATAAGACGCTGGCGCGGGCAATGCGCCTAGATCGTCAGTGGCGGCCACCCAATCGCCGAATCCCGCATCCAGCCAGCGGTCAGTGTCGGCGGCATCCGGTGTGCCGCAGACGCCAGCGCCATTACATGTGCCGGGTGCTGGTGCGACTGGCGATGTTGCGGCCAATTCCTCGCCTTCACGCAGTGCCGACTCCGCCGCCTGGAAACTCATACTGCGATCCAGCATATTGGCAGTCATGCGCTCCTCCAGCAGCGTGCCGCGCAACACCGCCAGGCCCAACAGGGTCACGACCAGCAGCAGAACCAGCACGACCACAAGTGATGCACCACGCTGTGCGCTCTTTGGGACAAATGATTTTGGAGTTTTCATGGGTTTCGGTTCCGCAAGCTGGAGACCTGGATGACTTGGCGCGTAATGGGATTGCCGTCAGTGCCGACATTGTCCGAGCTCTGAAGCGTGAGCTGGATGCGCGCCGCAGTCACATCAGGCCACCGGGCAGCGGCAGTCACCGCGGCGGCGGGCACATAAGTCGCCGCGCCATCGATTAGATACGTCACTGTCATGCCGGTGACGCCCTCGACGATCTCCTGCATCTGGGGTGCGCCACCCACCAACCTGACCTGGTATAGAGCAGCATTGCCTGCGGGGTTATTGGCAACCAGCCAGCGACTGGCACTTAGTCCCACCAACACAGAGTTAGGCGCCGCGTATTCGAACACCGTGCCTGCGCCGCAATTGAGTGGCAAGCCAAGGCCACTGGTGCAATTACCTGGCGTGCCACCCGTGCCATGGCCGATCTTGTCGCTTACCACCGAACTGGCCTGGAAAATGGAGGCCTGGCGCGCATTGCACGCCATCACCAGATCGCCCGCCGAAATCCCGTGGGCCGTGGTGTTGACGGTGAATTCGGCGCCAGCCGTGTTGTGTGCGCTCACGGTCACCACGTTGTCATCCGCCGACAGCAGCTGCACAGCCTCGGTTCCAACCACTCGGTCGCCTGCCGCCGCACCGAAGCCTGGCCCGCCGGGCAATCCTTCCGCAGGCCCAAACCCCCTGAACGCATCTCCCCATGTCGTCAGATTGGTCCACCAATTGCCGGTTGCGCCGGTGATTACATTGACTACGGGGACATTGTTGACGCAAGGATTTCCAGCAGCCTCGCGGATATCGCGCGCCATCATTTCGTAACTGATACGCGCGCTTTCCTGCACGCGACCCAGGTTGTCCGTGGCCCGATAGGCCTGCCGATTGGAAATGAAGATACCAATGGCGGAGCCCACGACCAGCAGGCCCAGTACCATGGCAATCATCAATTCAATCAGGCTAATACCCCGCATGCCCCGCGGGAATTTAATCTGAGCGGCGCGCGAGATGTTCACAGTCGTGCCACCGTCACTACTTCGCGAGCCGCAGAGCCGGCTCCATCCGCATCAACGGCACGGCTGTCATCCCACGTGACGCTTACGGTGCAAATATTGGTCCCTGCGTCACAGGCGATGTCGCCACAAGTCGTGGTGTCGCCCAGAGGATTGCCCATCGTGGTCTCCATCGAGTTCATCCAGGCGCCAATGTCGGTGGCAGCATGCGAGGTACCTACTGGTGGCGCACAAATCAGCCCACCCGTGTTGTAGGCACCGAGCAAGGCTGCGTCACGGTTGGCACGCATTGCATCAAGGATGGCATAGCTTTGGATTACGGCCTGGCTGCGCTCCAGCGAACTCTGGTTGTTGCGCAAGGCGGTGGTTTGCATTGCAGCAATCCCCAACAGCCCTATGCCCATGATGAGCACGGCTATCAGCACCTCAAGAAGGCTCACGCCTTGCTGTGTGCGACGCGTTGCCGCAAGTTTGCGAGTGACTAGCATCACTATTTCATCCTCGAATTCGAATAATCATGGGCATGCGCCCGCGCCATTGACGGGAGTGGTGGAAATTCTTGACCCGGACACCACGCCAACGACCCTCTGGTTCTCGGCAGGCTGCCCGGTGGGAATGCAGACGGTGAAATTCGCAACCAGGAGGGCCCCCGCCGCATCGCGTGCGAGTCCATCCCCGCGGTAGGTAACGCTGTCTACGTCGCTGGTGACCTGAACAGGCGCCTTGGCCGTAGCGCTGCGCAAGACCTCGTTGTTGCTTGCGATGATCGTGACCCAACCCGTCCAAGGGCCGGCTCCTGCGCAGGTCGCACCGTCCGTACTCGGGCATACCGTGATGCGTGCGTTTCGACGCACCGCTTCACTGTTTGCCAACTGCAGGCTTGCAACCAACTCGTTGGATTGCGCCGCCAATCGGTTGTTGTTGATGACAGCGGTAAACGAAGGCCAAGCCAATGCCAATAGGACGGCCAGGACTGACACGGTGACCATCAGCTCAATCAATGTGAAACCACCCGACTGCGGGGTCGGCGACCACCCAGTTGCACGTGCGGATACATTGTTGCCACCCAGCATGTCAGCCTCCCCAAGTTAACTGTCCAGCACCCTAAGCTGCCCAACCGCAAAGCGCTAGATCAAGCCCGACAGACGGCCAAGTAGCCCCCTCGGGCGGTTCGTGAGCTGTCTTTCACACCCAGTGGCAGGGCATTATGCGGTTTGGATCGGATCACCGCCTCGGACCCATGCCACCCAGCCACCCGACCAGTTCGACACCCCTGGATGCCTTGTGGCAGGCCAAGGTGCTCATGTGGGTGGTGCTTGCAGGCGAAGGCGTGGCGGTAGTCCTGGCGCTGGCCCCACGCAGTCAAGGTGATGGCTGGATACACTTCGCCCTGACCTCGATGGCTATCCAATGGATTTCGCTACTTACTCTTGCAGGACTTTACCTGCTGCGTAGACCATTGAACCCGCTGCGCCCGCAGTTTGTTGCGTATGTAGCATTGGGGTTGTTGTTGATATGTACTTGGCTGGTGACTGGCCTTGCATGGCTGCTCCTTCGCGATCTTTGGTCCATGACCCAAGGTGGCTGGCAATCGCTGCTACTGCGGCTTTCGGGTATCGCGCTCACCGTTGGCATGTTGGGGTTGGCTGCCTTCCTGAACCACTGGCGCGCACGGCAACTCGCAGTCCGCGCGATGCAATCGGAACTCGAAGCCCTGCAAGCGCGCATACGCCCGCACTTCCTGTTCAACACGCTCAATACCGGTGCGGCGCTGGTGCACCAGCGGCCTGCGGATGCCGAACAGCTGCTACTGGATCTCGCCGATTTGTTTCGTGCGGCGCTGGCTGGCCCAAGGGAAATTCCCCTGGAAGACGAGCTGGCGTTGACGCGCCGTTACCTCGAGATCGAATCCCTGCGCTTCGGCAAGCGCCTGCATGTGGAATGGCTGCTGCCGGAGATCATTCCAGACGTGGCCACCCCTACCCTGTCGCTGCAGCCACTGGTTGAGAACGCAATCAGGCATGGCGTGGAGCCCTCCGCCGAAGGCGGTACGCTGGCCATCACGGTGCTGTCCGAAGCCGATGCAGTACGCATCACGGTGCGAAACCCGCTGCCGGCGGATCCGACGCGCAGTACCACGGGCCACCAGGTCGGCCTGAGTTCGGTGCGTGCGCGCATCGAGGCGCTCACGCAGGGCAAGGGGCGCGTGGAAACTTCGAGCACCGACGGCGTTTACACCGCGACCATCGTGTTGCCACTTGTGAAATAGGTTTGCAGCCCCCTGAGACGCACGCGGCCATTGAAGGCAGCGTGAGTCATGCGCGCGAGCGTGGCACCTTGATTGATACGAACCATGACTGTGGGAGCGGCTTCAGCCGCCACGCGCTTCCGGCAAGGCCCGTCGCGGCTGAAGCCGCTCCCACAGTCACACAGGTGCCGGCATGTTGGAGGCGTGCGCATGGCGCACGCTACCTTCCATCATGGGCCGCTGTGCCTAGGCAAGCACCCGGTAACACGGGCGGTATTCACCCGCGATCTTCATGCGCCGCTGCTCGACGAACGCACGCAGCAAGGCGTCCAGCGCCTGCATCATGTCGGGATCGCCGTGGATCTCGAATGGGCCGAACTCCTCGATCCTGCGCATGCCATCTTCCTTGACGTTGCCAGCAACGATGCCCGAGAACGCGCGCCTTAAATCCGCTGCCAGCGCGTGAGCCGGTCGGCCGTGATGGAGGTCAAGCGCGGCCATTGCCTCGTGCGACGGCACGAAGGGCTGCTGGTATTCCAGCGGCACGTCGATGGCCCAGTTGAAGAAGAACGAGTCCTTTTGCGCGATGCGGTATTCGCGCACTTTCTTGATGCCGGCCGTCATTTTCTTTGCCACCGCCACCGGATCGCCGACGATGATTTCGTAGCGCGCCGCCGCCGCATCGCCAAGGGTCAGGCGGATGAACTTGTCGATCTGTTCGAAATAAGGGGCGGCGATCGTGGGCCCGGTCAGGATGAGCGGGAACGGCAGGCCTGCATTTTCTTCGCGCAGCAGGATGCCGAGCAGGTAGAGGATTTCTTCCGCCGTGCCCACGCCACCCGGAAACACCAGGATGCCGTGGCCCACACGCACGAACGCCTCGAGGCGCTTCTCGATGTCCGGCATGATCACCAAGTGGTTGACGATGGGGTTCGGCGATTCGGCCGCGATGATGCCAGGCTCGGTGATGCCTATGTAACGCGTGGTGCGGCGACGCTGCTTGGCGTGGGCGATGGTGGCGCCCTTCATCGGCCCCTTCATTGCGCCCGGCCCGCAGCCTGTGCAGATGTCCAGGCCGCGCAGGCCCAGCTCGTAACCCACCTGCTTGGTGTAGAGGTATTCGTCGCGCGAAATGGAATGGCCGCCCCAGCACACTACAAGGTTCGGGTCGGCGGGCTTGAGGATGCGCGCGTTGCGCAGCAGGCCGAACACGGCGTTGGTGATGCCCGCGGAAGATTCAAGCTGGTCCGCATACTCCGGACCAAGTTCGATGGCGGTGTAGGCCAGGTCGCGGACCACGGCGAACAGCAGTTCGGCCACGCCGCGGATGATTTCGCCATCCACGAACGCCATCGCAGGCGCGTTGATCAGGTCGATGCGGATGCCGCGATCCTGCTGCAGCACCTGTATGTCGAAATCGGAATAGAGATCGCGCGCGGCGCGGGGATCATCCGAGGCGCTGCCGCTGGTCAACACTGCCAGCGCGCAGCGGCGCAACAGTTCGTGCATGCCGCCGCTGGAGGCATCGCGCAAGCGCGCCACTTCGACGCGTGAAAGTACGTCCAGTCCGCCGCGGGGGTAGATCCGCGCGTCCTGCACCGGCAACGCCCTCGATGCCGTTTCGCTCATGGTGGTATCCACTTTGTCTCGATCGGAGCGGGACTGTAGCGCAGTCGGGCTTGCAAATGAATCACGCAACAAAAAACGGCCGGGTTTCCCCGGCCGTTTTCTTGGCTCTATCCTGATGCCGGGATCAGAACTTGTACTTGAATCCCAGCTGGACGGACCACTGCGACACGCCGACGTTGAAGCCGTCGGCATCGGAGTTGGCCACGGTAGGTGCATCAGGATTCGTGAAGTTGTACACGTACTTGCCGTTGTAGATACCCGTTGCAGACGCGACGCGCTGGGTGGCGAAAAAGCCGTAATCGTAGATCTGGCCCCAATCGCTGTTCAGCAGGTTGCCGACGTTCTGGATGTCCAGGGTGATTTCGGACTTGTGCCCCTTGAAGAAGCCCGGCAGTTCCTGGCTGAGGCGCACGTCGAACGTATTGACCCACGCTGCGCGACCGGAATTCTGCGGAACCGTGCTGCCACGGAAACGATTCAGGTCGGGATTGTCACCCAGCCAGTCGAAGAATGCCGTTTCCATTGCCGGATTGGCGGTGAACACGCCGCCGCTGCTGAGGGTACCGAACAGCACGTCACCCGGGCCGCTTGGCACGTAGAACAGGTCGTTAGCCGAGCGGTTGTCGCCATTCACGTCGTTGAAGTACACATAGCTGAAGGGACGACCCGTGCGGCCTTCGTAAACAAGTCCGATCTCGGTCTTGTTGTCGCCGAAGAAATTGTGCTTCCAGTTCAAGGTACCCAGGAAGCGGTCCTTGATCTCGTAACGCGACCGCGAAGCGACTTCTTCGTTGGCATTGAAGAGGTAGTTGTAGTTCCAGCCCGAAGTGGCAGTCGAGCTGGTCAAGCCACTCACTTCCGTAGCATTGGTGTAGGTGTAGTTCAGGCTCCAGGACCAGTCGCTGTCCAGTGTCCAAGGCTTGGTCAGGCCCACGGTGAACTGCTGGGTCTCGCCTTCGTTGGTGTTGTCAAGCAGCAGCACGGAATCGAAGCTGCGGTTGCGGTTGAAGCGGTTGTTGCCAGAGCTCCACGGGCGATTCAGGCCCGCCGCACCGAAGAAAATGTCGCGCCCGTCCTGACCTTGAAGCGTAGGCGCGCCCAGGTTGAGATTGCGATAGAACAAGGCATTGTTGACCTTGCTCAACAACAATTCCGCAGAACCGACAATTCCGTACCACGGCAGTTCGTGCTCGATGGCCAGGTTGGCCTTCCACACCGACGGCTGCTCGAAATCGGGATTGATGAAGTTGACGTTCTGCAGCGCCGCTGTGGGGTTGGTCGGAACCGGCTGGTTGAAGCCATCGCCACTGAACGGCAGGTCTTCCCAGTTTTCGGCTGATGTCAATCGCTGCGAGTACTGGATGTAGTTGAGGCCGGTGGTGTTATAGGCGTTACTCAGCCACACCTGCGGGGACTCACCCTGGAACAGGCCGATACCACCACGCAATTGGGTCGGACGATCGCTGTCAAACGTGTAGTTGAAACCGAAGCGCGGCTGGATCAACCAGTCGCCACCCAGCACCTGGCTGTTGTCGTAGCCGAATGCGGTTTCCGCACCCGCGTTGTACTGGGGATTGACGTTCACGTCCGGCTTGTCCGCACGCACGCCGTAGGTCAAGGTCAGGTTGTTGTTGACGAACCACTGGTCCTGGATGAACAAGCCAGTGGACTTGTACTTGAAGGCACCGGCAACCGAGTCAATCGACGCGCCCGGCTGCGGGGTGCGCAGGTTGTAGGTCGTCCAGCGGCCATCTTCAAAGTTGTCGAGGCCAAAGAATTCGTACACGCCGAACAGCTGCGGGCCGTAGAGGTTGTAGACGTCGTTCGTGCTGTAATCGACGCCGAACTTGATGTCGTGGTCGGCAAGGGTAAGCGTGCCGGCACCGAACATGTTCCACGTCTCGGTGAACAGCTCGTTGTAGTGCGAATTGACTTCCGTGCCCAGGAACAGCGAGTCGCCACTCGGGGAGGCCTCGGTGCCGCCGAAATAGATGCGAACGCTGGGTGCCGTGGTCGGGGTCTCACGCACAGCGGAATAGTCGCGGTATGAGGCCTTGAACTCGGTGGAGAAATTGTCGGTCCAGTCACTGAAGAGCTGGCCGACATAGCTTTCGACCGACTTCACGTGCTGGTACCAGTACGAGCTCAGGGACACCTGCGAGCTGTTGATGCCGTTGACGCGCAGCTTGCTCTGCTCCAGGTTGCTGTAGCGGAAGCTGGCGCGGTGGTTGTCGGTGATGTTCCAGTCGATCTTGAGTGCGTATTCCTCGAGATCGGTGTCGCCCGAGCTGTCGAGCGTGCCGGCATCGATGCCGAAGCTCTGTGCAATCTGCTGGGCACGCGCGATATCCGCATCGGTGATGATTGCATTGGCTTTGCCAAGTGCACTGCCGGCGATATCGGCGCCCGGGGCCGACTGCGTGTACTTTTCGTAATTGGCGAAGAAGAACAGCTTGTCCTTGATCAACGGGCCGCCAAAGGTGGCGCCGTAGGTTTCTTCCTTGTTGAAGCCATTGAACGGCGTGCCGTTCGGGTTGTCGCCGAACCAGTCGCCATCGCGGTAGGTGCCGTACAGCGAGCCGTGGAACTCGTTGGTACCTGATTTGGTCACCGCGTCAACCACTGCGCCGGTCGCACCGGTGATGGTGACGTCATAGCTGGCCAGATCGATGTTGATGGCTTCGATTGCATCCATGGCCACCGGCTGGCGGCGCGTCGGCATGTTGTTGCCTTCCAGGCCGAAGGTGTCGCTGGCGGAAACGCCGTCGATGCGGATCGAGTTGTAGCGCGGGTTCTGGCCGCCGGCGCTGATGCCGCCCTCGGCGCGGTTGACGTAGGCAACGCGCGGGTCAAGGCGCATCAGGTCCTGGATGTTGCCGCCGATCGAAGGCATGGCCTCGATGGTCTGGCGATTGATGTTGGTGCCTGCACCCATCTTGGTGGCACTGAAGACTTCCGAGCCACCGGTGAAACCGACGGCGGTAACCGTCTCAAGCGTGGATACATCCCCACCTTCCAGCGTGGCATTGACCGTGCTGATCTGGTTCAGGCCCAGGTAGATGTTTTCTTCCGTATCGGTGCCCGCACCCGCCTTGACCACCGAAATGCTGTAGGGACCGCCTACGCGCAAGCCGCGCGCGTTGTAGCGGCCGCTGGCATCCGTGGTTGCACGGCTGACCGTACCGGATTCGATGTGGGTGATGGTGACTTCAGCGCCGGCAACAGCCTGGCCGCTGGTGTCGGTGACCACGCCGCCAACACCGGACGAGGTGCTCTGCGCGAAAGAAGGTGCCGCGGCAAGCGCGACCACAAGACCAAGGGCGAGCTTGGACATCCGAAGGTGACGGGATTGATTCATTTGGTAGGCCTCAGTACGGGATTGGCGTTGGCAGGACAGGCTGGGTTAAACAGGCTCACGCGCCCCTGAAGGGGGTGCTGGCGGGGTCAAACTGGATTCCCTTGGCCTGCGCTGCGTGTCTGCGAAGGTTAATAACAGGTTAACACGATAGGCCGGTTTTGTGACCGTGGCGTGACAAAATCTTGCGCTGCAACATGAACAGGCGAAGCACTTAAATGTTGGGCTGCAGCTGCAGGTAGGTGCCTATTCCATCCAGGACCATTTGCACGGAAATAGCCACCAGCAACATGCCCATGAGGCGCTCCAGTGCGGTCAGGGCGCTGCGGCCCAGGTACTTGTAGAGCAGGGTCGCCGAGAACAGGATCACGGCGGTCGCCCCCCAGGCGATCATGAGGGCCAGGCTCCAGTCCCAGAGACGGTTCGGCTCGTTGCTGCCCATCAGCATGACTGCCGCCATGCCGGACGGGCCGGCAACCAGGGGGATGGCAAGCGGCACGATGAAGGGCTCACCGCCCGGCAGCTCACCCATCAAGCCTTCCGGGCGCGGAAAGATCATGCGGATGCCGATCAGGAACAGCACGATGCCGCCGGCGATGGCGACCGACTCCTGCCGCAAGTGCATCATGTCCAGGGCGTACTTGCCAGCCCACAGGAAGCCCATCAACACCACCAGCGCGATCAGCAGTTCGCGTGCCAGCACGATGCGCTGGCGCTTCGGGGGCAGCGGCTTGAGCACGCTCAGGAACACCGGGATGTTGCCCAGCGGGTCCAGGATCAGGAACAGCAACAAGGCCGCCGAAAGGATGGTCACGCCCGGACTTCCCACACCTGGCCACGGTGCTCGGCACCCGCAGGTGACAGTAAGGTGACACAGGCGCCCGCGTACTCGGACGGATCGCGCGCCAGCTTGTCTTCGTCTTCCACGTAGGCCTTGGCCCGCAGCGACGTGCGCATGGGTCCTGGCTGCAATGCGGCAACGCGTACGCTGGAATTGGCCAGCTCCGCATGCAGCATGCCTACCAGCGCCGCGAGCCCGTGCTGGGCCACGCCGTAGCCACCCCAGTACGCCTTCCCTACCCGCGCCACGTCATCCAGCGCAAACACCAGCGCGGCGTCCTGCGCCTGCTTCAGCAAGGGCAGGCAAGCCTGCGACAGCCACCACGGCGCGGTCAGGTTGACGTGCACGGCGCGGGCGAACGCGGCCGGGTCGGTATGTTCCAGCGGAGTCAGGCCGCGGAATTCGGCCGCGCAGTGCAGAACGCCGTCCAGGCGACCCAGCTCGCGATGCAGGCGATCCGCCATTTCCGCGTAGTCGTCGGGCGATGCGCCTTCCAGGTCCAGGGGATACAGCAGCGGCTCCGGCCCCAGCTTGGCGCAGGCGTCGTAGACACGGTTCAACTTGGGCGGCTTGCGTCCCAGCAACACCACGGTGGCGCCGGCGCGTGCACAGGCTTCGGCAGCCGCGCTGCCAAGGCCGCCCTGTGCGCCACTGACCAGGATCACGCGCTGTTCCAGCGCGCCCGGCTGCCGGGTGGGCAAGGACAGCAAGGTCACTGCGGCAATGCCTCGGAGACGATGCGCTGCAGTTCGCCGGATTCGTGCAATTCCAGGGTGATGTCGCAGCCGCCGATCAGCTCGCCATGGATAAATAGCTGCGGAAAGCTGGGCCAGTTGGAAAAACGCGGCAGGTTGGCGCGGATCTCCGGCTCCTCCAGCACGTTGATGGTGTAGATGTGCTCGGCACCAGCCGTCTTCAGCGCCTGCACCGCACGGCTGGAAAACCCGCACATCGGGAACTGTGGCGTGCCTTTCATGAAAAGGACGATGGGATGGCCATCGACTTCGGCCTGGATGCGTTCCATCA
>CALCNV010000164.1 GCA_937897645.1 uncultured Lysobacteraceae bacterium | reverse complement strand
GCATCGATCTGCCAGCCGTTGGCCTGCAGGTTGTTTTCGTTGCGGAACAGCAGGCCGACGTAGCCGTTGAAATCCAGGGGCCAGCCGTTGACGCGCTCCAGGAACGGGCGGCCCACGTGCACGCCGGTGACGCTGGTGGGGTTTTCGTGGTCCAGCGAGGTGCAGCGCAGGGTCATGATGCGGGCCATGTGGCAGCCTTCGCCGGAAGCACGCCCGTAGAACGCCTTGACCAGCAGCGGCACGCCATCGTCATCCCAGCGCGCGATGGCGGTGCCGAAGTCGTAGACCGCGCCGACGTAGATGGCCGGTTGCAGGCCATCGCGCACGATCGGGCTGTCGGTGATTCCACTGTCCAGCGAGGTGACGGAAACACCGCCCAGCAGGCGCCAGTTGTCCCAGAATGCGTAGGAACCATAGAGGCCGAGCGACACGTTGATGCCGCTGCCCGGCGCATAGGCGGGGCGATCCTCGGTGGCCTCGCCGGGCGCAACGCCATAGTAGTAATTGTTGAGGCTGGCATCGCGCCAGGACACGCTGATGTCCGGTCGCAGCACCCAGCGCTCACCGCGCCAATCGCGCGAATACCCCACGCGCAACTCGCTGCCATCGGAAACATCGCCCACGTCGGTGAGCACCGAGGCGCGCAGCGTGCCCCAGGCTTGCTGGTAGCGGTACGCGAGTCCCAGGTCGACGCCGGGCGTGCGGAATTCCATGTCCTCCAATTCCGGAGTGACCTCTTCTTCGGGGAAGCCTTCCAGGCGCCGGGCCAGGAACACGTCCACGCGGTGCTCGTCTTCGTTGACCAGCTTGAAGCCGGCGCGGTCGGCGCTGAGGAAGAAACGCTCGCCTTCGTACAGGTACAGCGGAATCAGGTCGCGGCGCGTGCCGCCGCCTTCGTACGGCGAGTCCTCGAACCTGGAAATAAAACCAAGCCCTGCGCTGTTGGGCGTCTGCAGCAGGTCACCGATGTGGTCGGTGCTGGTTTGCGCCTGTGCGGCGCCAGCAAGGCACAGGCCGACCAGCAGCACGGTGCCGGCGCGCATGGGCCGTGCACCGACGGAAGACAACGCGACAGACTTGCCATTCGAAAAATGCAACACCGACTTCTCCCCTTGGATCAAGCGACGAATCACGCGGCCCCGATCACGCTTGCGGACGGAACCCACGCCTTACAGTACTCCCCGCAGACCGGCACCCGCATCTTTGACCGGTGCCAATGCAGAGGACGTGAAATAAAACACCCCACCCGGCGTCGCCGCCAGATGGGGTGTGGTCACGCCGTCGCTGTATCAGCGGCTGACGCGGGTGGTGACGCCATCCGAAGACACGCGGACGCGGTCGCCGACGCGGAAGTCATTCGGCGAACCGGCCTGGATGACGGCCACGCTCTGGCCCGACTCAAGGCGCACCACGACTTCCACGCCCTGGGTGGTGCCACTGGCCATTGCGTTGCCTGCGGCGCCACCGGCGACTGCACCGGCGGTTGCACCGGCGATCGGCGCGCGGCTGCCACCACCGATGGTGCTGCCGGCGATGCCGCCGAGCACGGCGCCGGTCGCGGTGCCGACACCGGTGTTCTGGTTCTGGATGTTGACCACGCTGACGGCTTCCACTTCACCCCATTGCACGGTTTGGGCGCGGTTGACCTGGTTGCTGCCAACGTTGGTGTTGGGCGTCGCGCAGCCGGCCACCATGAAGATGGCGGACAGCACTGCCGGTACGATAATCAGACGTGAGCGATTCATGGGCATGACCTCTAGATAGGATTTGGGGGATGCATTGCGTGCCCCCTTGGCTTTGCACCGTATCCGGGGAGCTCCTGCTGCGGGTGGATAGTGCCACAAATGACATTTCACGCACTAGCGAAAACACGCCCGACCTGCCCGGACGGCGCCCACGAATGCATGGCGCGGGAAGCTTGGAACTGGCTTTTCAGGGCTGTTTTGCAATGATTTCGTTTGCAAGCATCGCGCCATCATGCCTTCGCCATTATTCCGACATTTCTTCGACATTCAGCCCCGGCATGCAGGCGATGATGCGGCGCGGCGAATTCGATCCCGTTCAACCCAAGGCACGCGTGTCCCTTCGCCGGACAAACATCGCCATGGCCGCGCTTGCGGCAATAGTTTGATCAGTCACAATGCAGCCTGCCCGGGGAATCCGGATTCGGGGAAAGTCACGCGATGTCTGCAAAATTGATCGGTGCGTTGAAGAATACGGCGTGGGTGATCCTGATCTTCCTGTGTGCGGCGTTCGTGATCCGCGCCTGGGAATCGCAGCGCCGTATCGCGCCGCTGCAGCCGTGGCATACCTACGTGCCCACCGAGCTGAGCCCCAAGGCGATGGACGCCAGCGACTGGAATGGCTACCTGCGGCATGAGGCGCAACTGTTCAAGGACGTCGATGCGCGCATGGCCGCCGAGCTCGACGACTCCATGCGCGTGGCCACCAACCGCTACAACCCGGATGCACCGATGCATCCCGCTGCGTTGGCCCAGGACTGGAACCGTTCCTACACCCTGGATCCCGTCGGCCCGCCACGTGGCGTCGCAGTGATGCTGCATGGACTGACCGATGCCCCCTACAGCCTGCGCCACGTGGCCAACCGCTACCGCGAGCAGGGGTTCGCAGTGGTCAGCATCCGCATGCCCGGCCACGGCACGGTGCCGGGCGGGCTGACCAAGGCCAACTGGCGGGACTGGATGGCCGCCACCCGACTGGCCGTGCGTGAAGCACGCCGGCGCGTGGGCAAGGACGTGCCGCTGCATGTCGTGGGGTATTCCAACGGTGGCGCGCTGGCGATGAAGTACGCGCTGGATGCCATCGAAGACCCGACGCTGGCGCGCCCGGACAAGCTGGTGCTGGTCTCGCCGATGATCGGCCTCACCCGCTTCGCCCGCTTCGCCGGCGTGGCCAGTTGGCCGGCGGTGTTCCCGGCGTTCGCCAAGGCGGCGTGGCTGGGCGTGGTGCCGGAATACAACCCGTTCAAGTACAACTCGTTCCCGGTCAACGCGGCGCGCGAGTCGTACCTGCTCACCGATGTGCTGGAAACCCAATTGACCCGGCTGGAAGCTGAAAAACGCCTCGATACGCTGGCGCCGGTGCTGACTTTCCAGTCGGTGCTGGATACCACGGTCAGCACCTCCAGCATCCTCACCGGGCTGTACGCCAAGCTGCCCGCCAACGGCAGCGAAGTGGTGCTGTTCGACGTCAACCGCAGCCTTGCCTTCAGTCCGTTGCTGCAACGCAGTGCGTATTCCGCACTGCAGGATGTGATGCCGGTCGGCCCGCAACGCTTCCGCACCACGGTTATCGCCAATGCCGGCCCAGGCCAAGCCGGCGTGGTGGAACGCAGCATCGAGGCAGGCGCGACCACGGCCAGCACGCGTGCGTTGGGCGTTGATTACCCGGCCGAGTTGTTCTCGCTGTCCCACATCGCCATGCCCTTCCCGCTCGACGATGCGCTGTACGGGATTTCGCCGACCACGGAAGACGATTTCGGTATCCACCTGGGCGCGGTGGCGCCACGCGGAGAACGTGGCGCGCTGGTACTGGACTTGAATGGGGTGTTCCGCATTTCGTCCAACCCGTTCCTGCCGTACCTACTGGACAGGATGCAGGCGCAGATGGGGCCTGCAACAGCTGCGCCGATATCACCGGTGAAGATTGCTACCGCGCAGGCGAAAACAACGGCGCCTGCTGCGCTTGCGGAAACGGACGAGGATTACGAAACGTCAGAACCGCAGGAAACCCCCTGATCGCACTGTAGATACAGTCCAGGAACGGTTTCAATGTGGGAGCGGCTTCAACCGCGACGGGCTTTACCGGTAAAGCCCGTCGCGGCTGAAGCC
>CALCNV010000163.1 GCA_937897645.1 uncultured Lysobacteraceae bacterium | reverse complement strand
TAATGCCCATGACTGTCTTGATGCAACGGGATGTCCATGGATACCGCATCGCTGTTCTGGGGCCTTATCTTCGGATCGATCGGTTTCGGTTTCTTCTGGTACGGAAGGAAACAGAGGGCCATCGTGCCGCTGGCCTGCGGCCTGTCACTGATGGCGTTCCCGTATTTCGTCTCCGGCACGCTGCCGATGCTGGCGATTGGCCTGGGCCTGATGGCCATTCCCTACTTCGTGAGGTTATGAGATTGGACAATACGAAAGGTCCAGTGATTGCAATCCGCGTCCTGCTGGCCAGCTGCATCGCGATGCTGGCTGCATGCACCACCACGAAATCCGCGGACGAAATCCACCCAGTCGTCGAGTACATCGTCGTGCGCCATGCGGAGAAAGGGTTGGACGATGCACGCGATCCCTCCCTGAGTGATGCGGGCAGCGCGCGCGCCCAGTCGCTTGCCCGCCTGCTCGCCGATGCGCCTTTGGATGCGGTGTATGCGACGGGCTACAAACGCACCCAGCAGACAGCACAGCCCACGGCAACCGCGCACGGCCTTGCGATCATCACCTATGATGCGAAATTGCCGGCCACCGCGTTCGTCGCCCAACTCCGCGCTGCGCATGCCAAGGGTGCCGTGCTGGTCGTTGGCCACAGCAATACCGTGCCGGAGATCGTCAGTGCCTTGTCCGGCCAACCGGTGGAGCCGATGCCGGAAACTGCGTTCGACCGCCTCTATCGGGTGACCATCGACTCGAATGGGGTCGCCACGCTGGTGCAAGCACGTTACTGATACGGCAACGCGGGAAAACCTGACTCGCCGAACTTATCGGCACAGGGACAATGCAAGGCAAGCCCGCGCTCAAGGATGAGTCGATGAACCTGCGTACTGCCTGCTTGCTGTTGCTAGGCTGCCTGTTCACCCCTGCCACAGTCGCGGCCCAGCCCAGCGCTCCTCGACTGATGCTGGCGACGAACTACAAAAGCGTCGCGGAAGTATCGGACTACTGGATCAGCGAGAAACTCGACGGCGTGCGCGGCCGTTGGGATGGCCAACGCCTGCACACCCGTGGCGGGCAAGCGATCACGGCGCCCGCATGGTTCACCGCAGGCTGGCCGAAGGTCGCGATGGATGGCGAACTGTGGATCGGGCATGGCCGCTTCGATGAAGTCAGCGGAGTGGTCCGTGCCGGCAAGAGCGACGCGACTGCATGGCGACGCGTGCGCTTCATGGTCTTCGACCTGCCCGACCATCCCGGCACTTTCGACGCACGCGTCATGCGCATGCGCAGCCTGCTGGCCGCGGCACGCGTCGGCTGGCTGCAGCCCGTTGCACAGTATCGGCTGGCAAATACGGCTGAACTCGATGCACGCCTCAAGCAGGTGGTCGCCCGGGGTGGCGAAGGACTCATGCTGCACCATCGCAACGCGCGCTATCGCGTCGGACGTAGCGAGGATCTGTTGAAGTACAAGCCTTATGAAGATGCGGAAGCGCGCGTGGTAGCGCACACGCCCGGCAAGGGAAAGTACGCGGGAATGCTGGGCGCGCTGGTCGTGCAGCAGGCCGATGGACGCCAGTTCCGCTTGGGAAGTGGATTCACCGATGCACAACGCTCCACGCCACCGCCGATCGGCAGCCTGGTCACCTACCGCTACAACGGACTCACCAGCAAGGGGCTGCCGCGCTTCGCACGCTTCCTCCGCATTCGCCGCGATCCCGCGCCGCCCGATCCCCGGTGATCGATCTGCAATCGAAATCAGATTTCTGTGGGAGTGGTGTCCCGCCGCGAGCTTTTGCCCTTGCTCAAGCTATTGTTCTTGCATCCAGTCATACGCGGAAGAGCTCGCGGCGGGACGCCGCTCCCACGGTGCTGCGGAGTGAATGCACGCGCTGTAAACATGGCTTGGTTAACCTGCAGCCATGACTCAGGTTCCCCAGACCAACATATTCGGCGACTGGGATGGAAGCATCGACGACGCCCGCACGTTGCAGGCCGATCTCGCAAAGTCCGTTTCCCTGCACGATGACTTCGCAGAACCCAGGATCCTCGCCGGATTCGACGTGGGCTTCGAGGAAGAAGGCACCATCACCCGCGCGGCCGTGGTCCTGCTGGATGCGGACACGCTACAACCCATCGAATCCCACATCGCCCGCGTCGCCACTTCCATGCCCTATGTCCCGGGCTTGCTGAGTTTTCGGGAACTTCCCGCGTTGATGGCTGCATTGGCGATGCTGACGCGCACGCCGGACCTGGTCTTCGTCGATGGCCAGGGCATCGCACATCCGCGCAGGCTGGGCATCGCGGCGCACTTCGGCGTGGCCACGGGATTACCAACATTGGGTGTCGCCAAGAAAGTACTGGCAGGCCGGCACGAGGATCCGGGATCGGCCCAAGGCGATAACAGTCCACTTATCCATCGCGGGGAACAGATCGGCTGGGCGCTGCGCAGCAAGCTGCGCTGCAATCCCTTGATCGTGTCGCCCGGGCATCGAGTCTCCATGCAGACCTCGCTCGACTGGGTGTTGCGCACCTTGTGCGGCTACCGCCTGCCAGAACCCACCCGGCTGGCCGACCGGATTGCATCGCGACGCGGCGAGTTGCCTATGGAAGAACCCGTTGCCGATCGCCTCTTCTGAGTGGCGCAACAATCCGTTCCCGTCATCGGTTCTGGCATGGCGCATTCCTGTGCCATCCTTCGCTGCATTCCCCGGAGGCTGCCATGACCACCATCATCACCCCACGCATCCACGACCTGGGCGGCGGCTTCGAAGTAAGGCGCGCCGTGCCCAGCGTGCAGGCACGCAGCGTGGGGCCGTTCGTGTTCGTCGACCACATGGGCCCTGCCCTGTTCGAACCGGGCCGCGGCATCGACGTGCGCCCGCACCCGCATATCGGCCTGGCCACGGTCACCTTCCTGTGGGCGGGCGCGATCAACCACAAGGACACCCTGGGTTCCGAACAGGTGATCCTGCCCGGCGACGTCAACTGGATGACTGCGGGCCGCGGCATCGCCCATTCCGAACGCACGCCAGTGGACGAACGCGGACGCGAGCATGCGGTGCACGGCATGCAGACCTGGGTAGCGCTGCCGAAGCCTGATGAGGAAGTAGCGCCGGAGTTCCACCACCACGCCGCATCCACGCTGCCACAGTGGCGACGCGACGGCGTGTTCCTGCGCGTCATCGCCGGGCGCGCCTATGGCGAGGAATCGCCGGTGCGTGTGTTCACCGACACGTTCAATGTCGCCATCGACCTGGAGGCGGATGCCGAGCTCGCCATCGATGATGGTTCGGTGGAACGCGCCCTGTATGTATTGGAAGGCGATGCGCAACTGGATGGCGCGGACATCCCTGGCAAGCACCTGGTGGTGCTGGATCGCGGTACGCGGCCGGTGTTGCGTGCAAAGACGCCGGTGAAGGCGATGCTGCTGGGCGGCGAGCCGCTGGATGCACCGCGGCATATGTGGTGGAACTTCGTGTCGAGTTCCAAGGAGCGTATCGAGGCGGCCAAGCAGGACTGGCTGGACGGCCATTTCGGCCAGGTGCCCGGCGAGACGGAATTCATCCCCCTGCCCGAGCGTTGAAGCCAACCACCGCGTGGGGCCGGGCCGGTCAATGCGACCAAGGCCCCACCCGGATGCTTCCATCGCCTAACGAAAATGCAACAACTGGCCATGAGGCATCCGCTATTTTGCGAGTGCCGTGACGCGTCGGAACGGCCAACATTCCTGGGGGCAACATGAATCTTGGAAAAAAACTCGTCGCCGAGTTCCTCGGCACGTTCTGGCTGGTGTTTGGCGGTTGCGGTAGCGCCATCTTCGCGGCGAATTTCGGTGGCGATGGCAATCCGCTGGGTATTGGATTCCTTGGCGTTTCATTCGCTTTCGGCCTGACGGTGCTGACCGGCGCCTATGCGTTCGGCCACATCTCGGGTGGGCACTTCAATCCTGCCGTGAGCTTCGGCCTGTGGGCCGGTGGTCGCTTCCCGGCCAAGGACCTGTTGCCCTACATCGGCGCACAGGTGGTGGGCGGCATCGCAGCTGGCTTCATCCTGCTGCAGATCGCGAGTGGACACGCCGGTTTCACCATCGATCCAGCCGCGGCCGGCGCATTCGCCAGCAACGGCTTCGGCACCCTGTCACCCGGCGGCTACAGCGCAGCGGCAGCGTTCCTCGCGGAAGTCGTGCTCACGGCGTTCTTCCTGATCGTGATCATGGGCTCCACGCACAGTAAAGCCCCGACCGGCTTCGCGCCGATCGCGATTGGCCTGGCCCTGACCTTGATCCACCTGATCAGCATTCCGATTACCAACACATCGGTCAACCCCGCGCGCTCGACCGGCGTCGCCTTGTTTGCAGGCAGTGGAGCCATGGGCCAACTGTGGATGTTCTGGGTGGCACCCATCCTGGGCGGCCTGATCGGCGGCATCCTGTACGGCTGGCTGGGGCGCGACAAGCCCGACATCACCGGCCACGGCTGATAGCGTCGCTGCACGAAAGAGGAAAGCCGGGCAGTGCCCGGCTTTTTTCATTCGCGTCCAAGCACGGCGGGCATCCGCCGACGATCAGAAGCGCCCTTCCTGGAAATCCACGAAGGCCTGCATCAGCTCCTGCTTCGTATTCATCACGAACGGACCATGCCGCATCACCGGCTCGCGCAGCGGCCTGCCTGCGACCACGATCAGCCGCGCATCGCGGTTGCCCGCACGCAACTGCAGCAGGTCACCGCCGCCGAGCACGGCCATTTCCTTGCTTTCCAGCGCGCGTGCGTCTTCGCCCTCGCCAAGGGTGACTGCGCCTTCGAATACATAAGCGAACGCGTTGTGCCCTTCCGGCAATACATACTCCCACGCCTAGCCAGGGTCCAGCCCGATATCCAGGTACACCGGATCGGTGGCGGGCTGCGCGATGGGGCCGACCACGTCGCCGACCGCGCCGGCGATCACCTTCACCGTGACGCCGGGCGCGGGCGTGGCGACGGGAATGCTGTCCGGTGCGAATTCCTGGTATTTCGGATCGGTCATTTTTTCGCGCGCAGGCAGGTTCACCCACAGCTGGAAGCCGCGCATGCGGCCGGATTCCTGCTCCGGCATTTCCGAATGCACCAGGCCGCGACCTGCGGTCATCCACTGCACGCTGCCCGGGGTCAGCAGGCCCTCGTTGCCGTGGTTGTCCTTGTGGCGCATGCGCCCGTCCAGCATGTAGGTGACGGTTTCGAAACCGCGATGCGGATGGCTGGGGAAACCGGCGATGTAATCCTCGGCGCGGTCGGTGCCGAATTCGTCCAGCAGCAGGAACGGATCCAGGTCAGGCAGTTCCGCACCACCGATCACGCGGGTCAATTTGACCCCGGCGCCATCGGACGCGGCCTGGCCTCGCACCTTGCGGGCGATACGGGCGGGAATGGTCTGGGATGCAGCGGTGTTCATGGCGACTCCTTTTCGGTGCCTACAAGATGACGCCCTTGCGTACATTCGCAACAACGGCGCACGCAACCCTTCGTTCCATCCATGTCACGGGTAGGAGCGCCCCATGGGCGCGAGCTCTTTGCGATTGCGTCATCGTTCGAAGAGCTCGCGCCCATGGGGCGCTCCTACATGGGGCGGCTCAGGCCACGTAGACAGTCTTGATGTTCATGAACTCGTGGATGCCGTGTTCGGCCAGCTCACGGCCGAAACCGGAACGCTTGCTGCCGCCGAATGGCAGGCGCACGTCGCTCTTGACTACCGCATTGACGAAAGCCGCGCCGCATTGCAACTGGCGGGCGACGCGATTGCCGCGCTCGCGGTCACCCGTCCACACGCTGCCACCCAGTCCGAAGCTGGTGTCGTTGGCCACGCGAATTGCCTCGGCTTCGTCCTTGACCCGCAGGATGCTGGCCGCTGGTCCGAACAGCTCTTCTTCATACGCCGGCATGCCAGGCACCACGTTATCCAGGATGGAGGCGGGATAGCCGGCGTGGGAATCGTCAGGCGTGCAGCCCAGCAGCGGCTTTGCACCCTTGGCGATGCTGTCCAGCACCTGCTTGTGCAGTTCATCGCGCAAGTCCTGCCGCGCCATGGGGCCCAAGGTGGTGGATTCGTCCTGCGGATCACCCAGCTTCAACCGCGATGCCGCTTCCACGAAGCGCTGCACGAACGCATCGGCGATCGCATCAACCACCACGAAGCGTTTCGCGGCGATGCAGGTCTGGCCCACGTTGCTGAAGCGCGAAGTGATGGCGCCTGCGACGGCCTTGTCCAGGTCCGCGTCCTCCAGCACCACGAAGGCATCGCTCCCACCCAGTTCCATCACGCATTTCTTCAACTGGTCGCCCGCATTGGCCGCGATCGAACGCCCTGCCCGCTCGCTGCCGGTCAGCGTGACCGCCGCAATGCGCGGGTCGCGCAGCACGTTCGCCGCTTGTTCGTTGTCGATATGCAAGGCGGCGAACACGCCGACCGGGATTCCGGCATCGCGTAGCAGCGCTTCGATCACATCCGCGCAGCGCGGCACGTTGCTGGCGTGCTTCAGCACGGCCACGTTGCCCGCCATCAAGGTCGGCGCGAGGAAACGGAATACCTGCCACAACGGGAAATTCCACGGCATCACCGCCAGTACGCAGCCAATCGGTTCGAAGCGCACGTAGCTGCTACTGGCTTCGGTGGCAATGGGCTGATCCTTGAGATAACCGGCCGCATGCGTGGCGTAGTAATCGCAGCCATCGGCGCACTTGTCGATTTCAGCCAGTGCCTCTTTGCACAGCTTGCCCATCTCGGCGGTCATCACCTTCTGGATGTCGTCGCGTCGCGCGCGCAGTTGCGTGGCAACTGCACGCAGGAACTCCCCACGTTCCTCGATGGATCGCGATGACCACGCGGGGAACGCCGATGCCGATGCCGCGAGGATGGACTCGATGACGGCGGCATCCATCAGTTCAAGTGTGTATTCGACCTTGCCGGTCGCAGGATTCACGGTTTCAACGGTCATGGAGTCATTCACAGTGAGTGGCATGGATCGATTCTGCCAGCCATCAGGTTAGCCGGCCGTAGAAACCTCCCCCTTTGTAAAAGGGGGACCGAGGGGGATTTGCTCTTGCTCCCGATTCGCAGGGCGAAAAAAGCAGGATCAAGAGCAAATCCCCCGTAGCCCCCTTTGACAAAGGGGGCGAAGCAAAGGCAAAAGCAAAAGCAAAAAAAGCAAGGACAAAGGCAAGGACAAAGGCAACATCAAGCGCAAGGACTTTCTAAGCAACTCCCTCAGCCGTTGTCCTGCAGCGCAAGCTGCATGTCACGCTGCTTGCGCCTTTCTTCGTGACGCATCCACCACCAGGCCGCCACCGCACCTAGCGCCACCACCATGACCATGATCGTGGCCACGGCGTTGATCTCAGGATTGAGGCCACGCCTGACCGAAGAGAACACCTTGATCGGCAACGTGGTCGAACCCGGGCCGGATACGAAACTCGCGATCACCACGTCATCCAGCGACAGAGTGAAGGCCAGCAGCCAACCCGACACCAGGGCCGGCGTGATGATCGGCAAAGTGATCTGGAAGAAGACCTTGACCCGGTTGGCGCCGAGATCCATCGCGGCTTCCTCTAAGGATTTATCCAGTTCCGCCATGCGCGAGGAGATCACCACCGTGACGAAGGCCAGGGTGAAGGTCACGTGCGCGATCCAGATCGAGTACACGCCCTTGGCTTCCAGGCCCGCCATGTTGCCCAGCGACACGAACATCAGCAGCATCGACAGGCCCAGGATCACGTCCGGCATCACCAGCGGCGCCGTGATCAGCGCACCGAACAGCGTCTTGCCATGGAAGCGATGCATGCGCGTCATCACCAGCGAGGCCATCGTGCCCAGGATCACCGCGCCGGTGGCGGTCCAGAAGGCGATCTTGATGCTCAACCAGGCCGCGTCAATCATCGCCTGGTCGTTGAACAGCTTGACGTACCACTTGAACGAAAAGCCCGACCATACCGTCGCCAGCTTGCTCTCGTTGAACGAGTAGACCATCAGGATCAGGATGGGCAGGTACAGGAAGGTGAAGCCCAGGCCGAGTACGCTCCAGGTGAACCAGTGCTTGCGCAGGCTGTCCATCAGGTCAGCCTCCCTTCGATCTCGTTCTGCTGCACGCGGTTGAATATGAGGATCGGCACCAGCAGCAACAGCAGCATGGTGATGGCAACGGCGGAGGCGCGCGGCCAGTCAGTTGCCTGGGTGAAATCGTTGACCAGTTGCCGGCCGATCATCAGCGTATCGGGACCGCCCAGCATTTCCGGGATCACGTATTCACCTACTGCCGGGATCATCACCAGCATGCAGCCGGCGATGATGCCGGCCTTGGACAACGGCAGGGTGATCTTGAGGAACGCCTTCCACGGCTTCGCGCCAAGGTCGTAGGCGGCTTCGAGCAGGCGGTTGTCGTGCTTGATCAGGTTGGTATACAGCGGCAGGATCATGAAAGGCAGGTAGCAGTACACGATGCCGATGTAGGCAGCAGTCGGCGTGTACAGGATCTTCAGCGGCTCGTCGATCACGCCGATCTTCATCAGCAGGTTGTTGAGCAGGCCATTGTTCTTGAGGATGCCGACCCAGGCGTACACCCGGATCAGGAACGACGTCCACGACGGCAGGATCACCAGCATCATCGCGATGTTGCGCGACGACGGCGGCATCTTCGAGATCACATAGGCGATGGGGTAGCCGATCAACAGTGCCAACAGGGTCGACACGCCTGCGATCCACAGCGAGCTGCCGTAGGCCTGCAGGTACAAGGGGTCGGTGATTAGCGTCAGGTAGTTGCTCAGATTGAGCTTCATCGTGAGCGCGTTTTCGATGTATTGCAGGATCGGCGTATACGGCGGCGAGCGCCCCTGGTCACGCATGGAGAACGAGATGCGCAACACGATGAGGAACGGAATCGCGAAGAACACCAGCATCCACAGGTAAGGCACGCCTATGACGGCCCAACGCGAACCCGGCAGCAGTTTCTTGAAGAATTTGGTGTTCATGAGGTGAGCACCACGCCTTCATTCTCTCCCCACGACACCCAGACCTCGTCGCCCCAGGTCATGCCTTCGCTGGCCCAGCGTTGCTGGTTGGCGAAGTTGGCCATGAATTTGTAGCCACTGGGCAGGCGCACATGGAATACCGAGTGGCTGCCGAAGTAGGCGATATCCTCGATCTTGCCTTGCGCCTTGTTGTAAGGCTGCGCGGGTTCTTCCTTGCTGATGATGACTTTCTCGGGACGCACGCCGAACGAGACTTCCTGGCCTTCGAATCCGGAGATGCCGTGGCCGACGTAGATTGCCTGCTCAAGCGATGGCGAACGGATGGTCACGTAGTCGGCGCGGTCTTCCTCGATCTTGCCGTCCATCATGTTGACCGAACCGATGAATTCGGCGGCGAAACGGCTGGTCGGTGATTCGTAGATTTCGTCGGGTGTACCGACCTGGCGGATGCGTCCAGTGTCCATCAACGCGATGCGCGTGGCCATGGTCATGGCCTCTTCCTGGTCATGGGTGACCATGACGCAGGTGACGCCGGATTTCTCGATGATGCTCACCAGTTCCAGTTGCATCTGCGAACGCAGCTTCTTGTCCAGCGCACCCATCGGCTCGTCGAGCAGCAGCAGCTTCGGACCCTTGGCCAGCGAACGCGCCAGCGCCACGCGCTGCTGTTGCCCACCGGACAACTGGTGCGGCTTGCGCTTGGCCAGCTTGCCCAGGTGGGTCAGCGCCAGCATCTCGCCCACGCGCTTGGCGATGGCATCCTTGGCCAGCCCGTCCTGCTTCAGGCCGAACGCGATGTTCTGTTCCACGCTCATGTGCGGGAACAACGCGTACGACTGGAACATCATGTTGATGGGACGCTCGTACGGCGGCAGGTCGTTCATGACCTGTCCGTCAAGGTAGATTTTTCCAGATGTGGGTTTCTCGAAACCGCCCAGGCATCGCAACAGGGTCGACTTTCCGCAACCCGACCCGCCCAGCAGCGCGAAGATCTCGCCCTTGTGGATGGACAGGTTGGTGTCTTCCACGGCGACGAATCCGTCGAATTCCTTGCGCACGTCGGCGATGCGCAAATAGCCTTCCGTGCCCTCTTCCTTCACTACGCCCGTTGGTCCGGTTGCCATGCTGATTCCCCGTCAATCAAATCCTGGTAACAGGCCGGCAAACACCGGCCCGGGAAAGAAACAAACCAGTAACGAAACGGGGCAGTCGTTTCCGCTGCCCCGCCCGTTCCATCACTTGCCTGTCTTGAGTTCCGTCCAGATCCGCGTGTACTGGTCGTTCACGGCCGGCGGGATGATGGCGAAGGTGAAGAGTTTCGCGGCGACTTCCGGTGGCGGATAGATGGTCGGATCATCCGTGATGCTCTTTTCCATCAGTTCCTTGGCCTTGGGAATCGCGTTGGGATAGCTGATGAAGTTGGAGTTGTTGGCCATCACCTGCGGATCCAGCAGGTTGTTGATGTAGGCATAGGCCTCGTCCACGTGCTTGGCATCCTTGGGGATGGAAAGCATGTCGAACCACTGCGGCGCGCCTTCCTTGGGGATGGCGTACGCGATGTTGACGCCGTTGCCTGCTTCGGCCGCGCGGTCACGCGCCTGGATGATGTCGCCCGACCAGCCCAGCACCAGGCAGGTATCGCCGTTGGCCAGGCCATCGATGTACTGCGAGGAATGGAAATTGGTGATGTATGGACGCACCGTCTTCAGCAGCGCGGCGGCTTTGTCGATCACGGCCGGATCAGTGCTGTTGGGATCTTCACCGAGGTAATTGAGCGCAATCGGGATGATTTCCGAAGGCGTATCCAGCAAGGTCACGCCGCAGTCCTTCAGTTTGGAAATGTTCTCCGGCTTGAAGATCAGGTCCAGGCTGTTGGTGATATCGGTGCTGCCGAACGCGGCCTTGACCTTGTCGACGTTGTAGCCGATGCCGGTGGTGCCCCACATGTAGGGAATGGCGTAGGTGTTGCCGGGGTCCTGCGACTCCAGCCGTTTCATCAGCTCGGGATCGAGGTTGGCGTAATTGGGGATCTTGGATTTATCCAGCGGCAGGAACACCCCCGCCTGGATCTGGCGTCCCAGGAAGTTCAGCGTCGGTACGACCACGTCATAGCCGCTGGAACCGGCAAGCAACTTGGTCTCCAGCACTTCGTTGCTGTCGAACACGTCGTAGGTGACCTTGATGCCGGTCGCCTTCTCGAAGTTCTCGTTGGTGTCTTCGGCGATGTAGTCGGACCAGTTGTAGACGTTGACGCTCTTGTCGCCGCCCGTTGCAGCGGTTGCAGCCTTGTCCTCACCCTTGCCACCGCACGCGGCGAGCGTACAGGCGGCCATCATTACACCCAGTATTCGCAGCTTCATTGCACTCTCCACATCGCCCGAAGGCATCATTAGGTTGCAGTCACGCCCCGCGTTGCCGGGGACGCCCGTTGTTTACCGTGCCGGCTCCCTACCCTGCCGGTTTACATGCCCAGTTCCGTGGCGGTTTCATTCAACGCTTTCCAGGTTTTTTCGAACAACTCGTCCACCTGCGCCTTGCTGATGATCAATGGCGGCGACAACAACATCGCATCGTACGTGGCGCGCAGGATCAACCCGTTGGCCAACGCCTTGTCACGACAGAGTTGCCCCACTGTACCGCGATCATCGAAGAATGCACGCCGGCCCTTGTCGGGGACGAGTTCGAGCGCGCCAACCATGCCGGCGATGCGCGCTTCGCCGACCAGGCGGTGTTCGCCCAGCTCGGCCCAGCGCTTGGCCAGGTACGGCGCGGTGTCGTTCTTGCAGGTCTCGACGATCTTCTCGTCCTGCAGGATGCGGATGTTTTCCAGCGCCACCGCCGTGCACACCGGATGCCCCGAATAGGTGCAACCATGCGCCAGCTCGCCACCCTGGTTGGCCAGCACGCCAGCGACGCGGTTGTTGAACATCGCGGCACCGAGCGGGATGTAGCCGGAGGTGATGCCCTTGGCCAGGGTCATGACGTCGGGCGTAAAGCCGAAATAATCGGCGGCGAACCATTCCCCGGTGCGGCCAAACCCGCAGATCACTTCATCCGCGACCAGCAGCACGTCGTACTTGCGGCAGATGCGTTCGATTTCCGGCCAGTAGGTCATCGGCGGGATATAGACGCCGATGGCACCCATGATGGGCTCACCGATGAAGGCGGCCACGCGGTCCGGGCCGAGTTCGAGGATCTTGGCTTCCAGGCGGCGCGCCGCGACCAGGCCGTATTCGTCCGGATCCATGTCACCGCCATCGGCGAACCAGAACGGCGGATCGATGTGGTGGATGTCGGGGATCGGCAGGCCGCCCTGCTTGTGCATGCCGGCCATGCCGCCCAGGCTGGCACCCGCCATGGTGGTGCCGTGGTAGCCGTTATGGCGGCCGATGAAGATGTTCTTCTGCGGTTGGTCCTGCACCGCCCAGAAATGCCGCACCAGGCGCAGGATGGTGTCGTTGGCCTCGGAACCGGAGTTGGTGAAGAACGCATGGTTCAAGTCGGCCGGGGTCAGTTCGGCCAGCTTGGCCGCGAGCAGGATGGTCGGTTCGGTGGTGCACTGGAAGAAGCTGTTGTAGTAGGCCAGCTGCGTCATCTGCTTCGATGCCACTTCGCCCAGCTCCTTGCGGCCATAGCCGACGTTGACGCACCAGAGCCCGGCGAATGCATCCAGCAGCTTGTTGCCTTGCGCGTCCCATACGTAGGCGCCTTCACCCTTGGTCAGGATGCGCGTGCCTTTCTTGGCCAATGCGGCGTTGTCGTTGAAGGGATGCAGGTGGTGGGCGGCGTCGAGCTGCTGCAGTGCACGGGTGTCTAGATGTTCCATTGAAACTCCGAGTGTTTGGTAGGAGCGCCCCATGGGCGCGAGCTCTGGAAGCTTTACGCGTAACGGCAAAATCAAGAGCTCGCGCCCATGGGGCGCTCCTACCGTAGGTTTATACGTTCAACAACAGAAATTCCCGCTCCCACGAACTGATCACGCGGAAGAAGGTCTCGTATTCCTTGCGCTTCACGGACACGTAGGCGCGCACGAAGCGTGCGCCCAGCAGGTCCTGCAGCGGCTTGCAGCCTTCCATTTCGTCCAGCGCCTCGCCCAACGAGCGCGGCAGTTCGAAACCGATGTCCTGCGCACTGGTCGTCAACGGCGACGTCGCCTTCAACTCCTCGCGCATACCCAACAGTCCACACGCCAGTGTCGCCGCCATGGCGAGATAGGGATTGGCATCGGACCCGGCAAAGCGGCTTTCCACGCGCGTGTTTTCCATCGTGTCCATCGGCACGCGCAGGCCGCAGGTCCGGTTGTCGTACCCCCATTGCACGTTGATCGGCGCTACCTGCCCGAGTGCAAGCCGGCGATAGGAATTCACGTTCGGCGCGAAAAATGCCATGGCCATGGGGACGTATTTCTGCAGCCCACCCAAGTACTGGCTGAAGATCTTGCTCTGCTTGCCTTCGCTTTTCCCGGCAAATACGTTGTTTCCTTTCTTGTCCAGCAGGCTCTGGTGGATGTGCATGGCGCTGCCCGGCTCGTTCTCCATGGGCTTGGCCAGGAAGGTGGCGTAGATGCCATGGCGCATCGCCGCTTCGCGCATGGTGCGCTTGAACAGGAATACCTGGTCCGCACGTGACAGCGGGTCGTCGTGGATGAAGTTGACTTCAAGCTGCGCGGCGCCGGATTCGTGGATCAGCGTATCCACGTCCAGTTCCATCGCATCGCAGTAGTCGTACATCAGGTCGAGGATGGGATCGAATTCGTTGACCGCATCGATCGAGTACGACTGGCGTGCGGTCTCCGGGCGACCGGAACGACCGGCGGGAGGCAGCAGCGGGAAATCCGGATCGGTGTTTTTCTGCACCAGGAAGAATTCAAGCTCGGGCGCGACCACGGGGTTCAGGCCTGCGTCCTCATACGCTTCGAGCACGCGGCGCAGAACATTGCGCGGGGCGAGGTCATGCGGCTTGCCGTCCTTGGTGTAGCAATCGTGGATGACCTGTGCGGTGGGGTCGGTTGCCCATGGCACCATGCGCACGGTGTCGGGGTCGGGACGCAGGAACATGTCCGAATCCGAGGGCGAGGTGAGGTCGTAGTAATCGTCCGGGTAATCGCCGGTGACCGTGGTGGCGAAGATGCCTTCGGGCAGTCGCGTGCCGTAGTCGTGGGAGAACTTGTCGGCGGGGATGATCTTGCCGCGGGCGATGCCGGTGATGTCGGGCACCAGGCACTCGACTTCGGTGATGCTGCGTTCCTTCAACCAGCGGCGCAACGAGCTTTCCGGTTTCTCCGGCGAGGGTTTCTTCTGGGCCTGGCGTTGGGTCATGGGTTCACTTCATGGGTTGCGTTGCGCGGCGCGCGTGCGACAGGCGTCGCCGAAGGCCTTGAATATGCCGAGGTAGAAAGGATTTTCGGTGACACGCCACTCCGGGTGCCACTGCACGCCGAGCAGGAAACTGGCGCCTTCATGGCGGAAGGCTTCGATCAATCCATCCGGCGCGACGGCTTCCACTTTCAGGCCCTTGCCCAGTCGTGCCACGCCCTGGCCGTGCAGGGAATTGACCCGCTGCGAAGGGGTGCCTGCGATGCTTGCCAGCAGGCCGCCCGGGCTGAAGGTAACCGCGTGCACGGGGGCATACTGGACATCCAGTGGCTCGTCGAGGTTTTCGCGATGGTCGAGCATGCCGGGCTGCTCCTGCACCTTCTGGTGGAGGCTGCCACCGAAGGCCACGTTCACTTCCTGGAATCCGCGGCAGATCGCCAGCAGTGGCACGCCCATTTGCAACGCTAGTGGAATCAGCGGCAGGCTGGTGGCATCGCGCGCGGGGTCGTGCAGGTTGCCTTCGTAGCTGGGTTCGTCGCTGTAGTGGTGCGGTTCGATATTGCTGACCGCACCGGTCAGCAGGATGCCGTCGACCTGTGCAAGCAATGCCTCCAGCGGCAGCGTGGGTTGCAAGGTGGGCAGCAGCACCGGCAGGGCATCGGCGCCCTCGACCACGGCGCGCACATACTTTTCGCCCGCCGCGAGGAACGGGTGTGCACCGATTTGTTTTCGGTCGGTGGGAAGGCCGACCAGCGGCAGGCTGGCCATCGGAAAGGGCTCGAAAAAGCTTGCCCGCAACTTAACCCGGCCGTTTGATTTTTACAACACGACGACATTGATTGTGACTTTTCGCCCGTATATGGTGCGATGCGGCACCGTTTTAGGTCATTTAAGGCCAATAACGATGCGATGTCCGTTGAGTATTCTTGACAGACTGGACTCTCTGATAAGCTGCGCCGAACCGCCCGTGACGCCATCATGACTGCCCACCAAGACACCTCTGCCTCGACCCGCTACGCCCTGCCCGTGACCGACGCGACCACGCTTGAGCAGCTGCCCGACTGCGAACTGGTCGACCTGTTGCTGCCCGACATGAACGGCCTGCTGCGCGGCAAGCGCATCACCCGCGATGCACTGGAGAAGGTCTATGCCGACGGCGTATGCCTGCCCATGTCGCTGATCGCCACCGACATCACCGGCAATACCGTCGAAGAAACCGGCCTGGGCTACGACATCGGCGATGAAGACCGCATCTGCCGCCCGGTGCCCGGATCATTGCGTCCGGTGCCGTGGTCGCCCCGACCGATGGCGCAACTGCTGCTGTCGATGGAAGACGCACAAGGTGGCACCTTCGAAGCCAATCCGCGCGAAGTACTCAAGCGCGTGCTGGATCGCTACCGCACGCGCGGACTGAAGCCGGTGGTGGCGGTGGAACTGGAGTTCTACCTGTTCGACCAGCACCTGGATGCCGACGGCACGCCGCGTACGCCGCTCAACCCGGTCACCGGCCGGCGCAGTAGCAGTACCCAGGTCTATTACATGGAAGACCTCAACGATTACCGCGGCTTCACCGACGCGGTGTCGGCGGCCTGCAAGGCGCAGGGTATTCCCGCGGACACAGCCGTGGCCGAATACGCACCGGGCCAGTTCGAGATCAACCTCAAGCACCGCGACGACGCGCTGCTGGCCTGCGACGACGCCATCATGCTGAAGCGCGCCATCAAGGCCGTGGCCCAGCAACAGGGCGTGCAGGCCAGCTTCATGGCCAAGCCGTTCGCGGAACAGGCCGGCAATGGCCTGCACATCCACGTCAGCGTATTGGACGAAGCGGGCAACAACATCTTCGCCTCGACGCCGGACGCGCCGGCCAACACGCTGAAGCACGCCATCGGCGGCCTGCAGCGCAGCGCCAAGGACAGCCTGCTGCTGTTCGCTCCGCACGCCAACAGCTACCGGCGTTTCGTGCTGAACGCCTTCGTGCCGCTCAACGATGCCTGGGGCTACAACAACCGCACCGTGGCCATGCGCATCCCGCACAGCAACGAGGCCAACACCCGCATCGAGCATCGCATCGCCGGCGCGGACGCCAACGTCTACCTGGTTACCGCGGCGGTCTTGGCGGGCATGTTGCACGGGCTGGAAAATGGGTTCGACCCCGGCCCGCCGGTCGTCGGCAACGCCTACGAACAAACCGAGATCCGCACGCCCTACTGGCGCCAGGCCATCGACGACTTCATGGGCAGTGACTTCATCCGCGAGCAATTCGGCGAACCGTTCCGCCACATCTACGGCCAGCAGAAGCTCAAGGAAATGCACACGTTCTACACCCAGGTCACGACGCTGGAGTACGACTGGTATCTGCGGGCGGTGTGAGGTGCGGGGACTTCCCGTTAACCACATCGTCGTCATCCCAGCGAACGCTGGGACCCATCTTGATCCTGCCTTTGTATCGGAAGATCTACCGTCAAAGTCAAAATGGATGACCAGCCATTCGGCTGTTTTAAAGCAGTTCCAGCGTTCGCTGGGATGACGCTATCGGGACTTCACTAATGTCTTCATCCGGCAAGTCCACCTATCCACCCAGCTGGTATGCCGCCAGCGCCAAACAATTACCCGAGCAGGCCGTTCTGCAAGGCCGTATCGACGCCGACATCTGCATCCTCGGCGCTGGCTACACCGGACTTTCTGCCGCACTGGAACTTGCCGAGGCCGGTTACAAGGTCGTGGTACTGGAAGCCGAACGCATCGGCTGGGGTGCGTCGGGACGCAACGGAGGCCAGGCGATTGCCGGTTTCGGCTGCGGCGAAGCGAAGCTGGAAGCACTGGTCGGTTTCGATGACGCCAGGAAGATGTTCGACCTGTCCCGCGAAGGCCTGCAGTGGCTGCGTGACCGGATCAAGAAACACGACATCCGATGCGACTGGCGCGACGGCCATGCCACCGTGCCGATCAAGCCACGCCAGCAGCGTGAAGTACTCGCTGCCGTCGAAGACTTCAACACCCGCTACGACTATCCGGTGGAATGGTGGGACCGGGAAACGCTGCGCGAACAGTTGGCCAGTGATCGCTATCTCGGCGCGCTCTACGATCCGGAAAGCGGCCATCTGCATCCGCTCGAATACGCCCTTGGCCTGGCACGTGCCGCGATGGCCGCAGGCGTGCGCATCTTCGAACACTCCAGGGTCACGCAGCTGGTGCGCGGCTCGAAACCGGTGTTCAAGACCACGCAGGGTGAAGTGGTTTGCGACTTCGCCATCCTGGCCGGCAATGCACTGGTGCACGGCATCGCGCCCGAACTGGATGCGAAGATCATGCCGGTCGGCACCTACATCGGCGCAACCGTGCCGCTGGGTGAAGCGCGCGCACGCGAGCTGATCCGCAACGACATGGCGGTGGCCGATACCAACTGGGCACTCGACTACTTCCGCCGCAGCCGCGACCACCGCCTGCTGTTCGGCGGACGCGCCAGCTATTCCACCCTGCCCCCGCCCAACCTGCGCGGCACCATGACCCGGCGCATGCGCCGCGTGTTCCCGCAACTGGCAGGCGTCGACATCGAATACGTGTGGGGTGGCTACATCGATATCTCCCTCAACCGTGCGCCGCACTTCGGCCGGCTGACGCCCAACGTGTATTTCGCACAGGGATTCTCCGGCCATGGCGTCATCGCCACGGGCCTCGCAGGGAAGTTGATGTCCGAAGCGATACGCGGGCAATCCGAACGCCTGGACCTGTTTGCCAACATCCAGCACCACCTCTTCCCCGGCGGCCGTGCCCTGCGCACGCCGATGCTGGTCGCCGCGATGGCCTGGTACAAGCTGCGCGATGCGTTGTGGTGAGACGCGTTTTGTAGGTCCGAGCTTGCCCGGATGCTCTTGATCCTCGCGAAGTGCATCCGAGCAAGCTCGGACCCACAAAGACTCAATCCTGCTTGCGCGGCATCAACAGCAAGGCCAGCAAGGTCAGCACGGCGGCCGCGGACAGGTAGTAACCCACGTGGCCGACGCCGTGCTGGGTGGCCAGGCGCATCGCGACGTACGGGGTCAGCGCAGCACCCAGGATGCCGGCGAGGTTGAACGCCAGCGAGGCGCCGGTGTAACGCACCGCAGTCGGGAACATTTCCGCCAGCAAGGTGCCACACGGACCATAGGTCATGCCGGTCACGGACATGCCGACGATCAGGAACAGGAATACGGCGCCGGTGCTGCCGGAACCCAGCAATGGCCCGAAGGCCAGCCCGAACACGATGATCGCCAGCGTGGCCAGGATCATCGCCAAGCGACGTCCACGGCGGTCCGCGAACATCGCCGACACCGGGATCCATGCAGCAAAGAACAGCACCGCGACCATCTGCATCAGCAGGAACTGTTCGCGCGTGTAGCCGAGCTTGGTGGTCGCCCAGCCCAGCGTAAACACGGTCATCAGGTAGAACAAGACGAAGGTTGCTACCAGCGCAAACGTGCCCGACAGCAGCGCACGCGGATGCTCACGCAGCACGCTCAGCATCGGCAGGCGCACGCGTTCGCCTTGGTCGAGGGTCTTCTGGAAATCGGGCGTCTCGGTGATGCGCAGGCGCACCCACAACCCGACCAGCACCAGCACCGCACTGGCAAGGAACGGGATACGCCAGCCCCAGGCCAGGAACTGCGCGTCATCCATCACTTCGGTCAACAGCAGGAAAATACCGGTCGAACCCAGGAACCCCAACGGTGCGCCGAGCTGTGGAAACATGCCGTACCACGCGCGCTTGCCGGGCGGCGCGTTCTCCGTGGCCAGCAACACCGCGCCGCCCCACTCGCCACCCAGTCCCAAGCCCTGGCCGAAGCGGCACACGGCCAGCAGGATCGGGGCCGCGATGCCGATGCTGGCGTACGTCGGCAACAGGCCGATGAACACGGTGGACAGGCCCATGGTCAGCAGTGCCGCCACCAGCGTCGCCTTGCGCCCGATACGGTCGCCGAAATGGCCGAACACCGCGGAACCGATCGGCCGCGCGAAGAAAGCGAGTGCGAAGGTCGCCAGTGATTGCAGCGTCGCCGCGGCAGGATCCGCCGACGGAAAGAACAGATGTGGGAACACCAGCACCGCAGCGGTGGCGTAGATATAGAAATCAAAGAACTCGATGGCGGTGCCGATCAGGCTGGCGAACAGGACGCGACCCGGCGGGTTGGCAACGGCGCTAGCAGTGGTCATCGGCTACGGTCTGCAGTGGGGTTGGCGGATTCTGGCAGAACCCGCCGTCTACATGTAGAGGCGATGCGGATATCAATGTGGGAGCGACGTAAGTCGCGATGAGGCGTTCCCGGTAGGGCCCCATCGCGACTTACGTCGCTCCCACATCAAGCTTACTGGAATCAACCCTCCAGGTTGATCCAGGTCGCCTTCATCTCGGTGTACTTGTCGAAGGCATGCAGCGACTTGTCGCGGCCGTTGCCGGACTGCTTGTAGCCACCAAACGGCGCGGTCATGTCGCCGCCGTCCCAGTAATTCACCCACACGCTGCCAGCGCGCAGCTTGCGCGCGACGCGGTGGGCGCGGCTGATGTCGCTGGTCCACAGGCCCGCGGCCAGGCCGTACTCGGTATCGTTGGCCATGCGCAGCGCCTGCTCCTCGCTGTCGAAAGCAATCACCGACAGCACCGGCCCGAAGATCTCCTCGCGCGAAATCGTGTGTTCATGCGCCACGTCATCGAACACGGTCGGCTCGATGTAGCACCCACCCTGCACCACGTTGGCACGCTTGCCACCCAGCACCAGGTTCGCCCCTTCGGCCACGCCTTTCTCGATGTAATCCAGCACGCGCGTAGTCTGGGTTTCATCCACCATCGCGCCCATCGGTGCACTGGGCTCCAACGGATGCCGTGGATGCATGTCGCGTCCCGCCTCGACCACGCGGGCGACGAACTCGTCCTTGATCGAACGCTCTACCAGCAGGCGCGAAGCCGCCGTGCACACTTCGCCCTGGTTGTAGAAAATTCCGCTGGCTGCCGCTTCCGCCGCCTTGCCCAGGTCACGCGCATCGGCGAACACGATGTTCGGGCTCTTGCCGCCGCACTCCATGTAGGCGCGCTTGAGGTTGGAGCGCCCCGCGCACTGCAGCAGGTGCTTGCCCACGGCGGTGGAGCCGGTAAACACCAGCCCATCCACGTCCATGTGCAGCGCGAGCGGTTCGCCCGCGCCCTTGCCATAACCGGGCACCACGTTGAACACGCCGGCCGGGATGCCTGCCTCAATCGCAATCTCGGCAAGGCGAATCACGCTCAGAGGCGACTTCTCGGAAGGTTTGAGAACAACCGAATTGCCCATGGCCAGGGCAGGTGCAAGTTTCCATGCCGCCATCAGCAAGGGAAAATTCCACGGCACGATGGCGCCTATGACGCCCAACGGTTCGCGCGTCACCAGGCCGAGCTCGCCGGGCCCGGTCGGCGCGACTTCGCCATACACCTTGTCCAGCGCTTCACCGGTCCACGCCATGCAGCGGATGGTCGCGGCCACGTCCACGGCACGCGCATCGCTGACCGGCTTGCCCATGTCCAGGGATTCCAGCAGCGCGAGTTCATCGCCGTGCTGCTCAATCAACCCGGCGAACTTCAACAGCACTTTCTTGCGGTGCCGGGGTGCAGCCTCGGACCAGGCTCCGGAATCGAAGCTGCGACGCGACGCGATGACCGCACGCTCGATGTCCTCCGCCTCGCACTCAGACACGCGCCCCAGCGAACGACCATCGATCGGGCTGATGCAGTCGAAGGTCTTGCCACTGGCGGCATTGACGTAGTTGCCGTCGATGAAGGCCTGCGTGCGGATCTTCAAGCCATTGGCCAGGGATTCCCAGCTGTCACGGGTGTGGGGTGTGGTCATTCGATTACTCTCCAGAAATGAAGTTCTACCCTTCTCCCATTGGGAGAAGGTGCCCGCAGGGCGGATGAGGGTACGGCGAAGTCCATGGCACGACTGCAATATGACTTCGCCGCACCCTCACCCCAACCCCTCTCCCAAGGGGAGAGGGGCTCAATCAAAACGTAGCCGGCGTATTCGCACTGAAAATCACCGCATCCACCGTGCCGATGTTGCGGAACCGGTGCGGCACGCTGCTTTCGAAGTAATAGGCCTCGCCCGCGCGCAACACGCGCACCTGGTCGCCGACCGTCACTTCCACTTCGCCTTCGATCACGACCCCGCCTTCCTCGCCCTCGTGCAGCAACATGCTGTCGCCGGTGTCGGTGCCGGGCGGCATCACTTCGCGCAGGATGCACATCTGCCGTTGCGGGCGATGCTGGCCAATCAGGAAATACTCGATGCCGTTGCTGCCGACGTCAGGCAATTCGTCGGCGGTATAGAACGGACTGTCAGGCAGGCCGACGTCCAGGTCCAGGGTGAAGAAATCCGCGAGCGAGATGGGAATGCCGTCCAGCACCTTCTTCAGCGAACTGACGGATGGGCTCACTTTGTTCTGTTCGATCAGGGAGATGGTGCTGTTGGTCACGCCCACCCGCTTGGCCAGCTCGCGCTGGCTCAGGTCCTTGGATTTGCGAACCAGCTGCAGGCGCGCGCCGATGTCCATCCCACCCCTTGATCTCTGACAGAAATGTTGCTGGATACTTTACACATCATGCAGTTACGGTCAATTTTCTGTCAAATAAGCCGAAGGTTGTAAAGTTTTTTCAACGCGCTAAGCTGCGCAGACCACATTCCCGGCGACCCACGGAGCCAGCCGCATGAGCGCAGATTCCACCCCCGACCACGGCGCCCTGGCGGCACACTACGCCGCCCAGAACACCCAGGCCCCGGCCTCCATGGACGCCTTCTGGATGCCGTTCACCGCCAACAAGCAGTTCAAGGCCTCGCCGCGCCTGCTGGCCAGCGCCTCGGGCATGCATTACAAGACGGTCGACGGCCGCGAAATCCTGGACGCCACGGCGGGCCTGTGGTGCTGCAACGCCGGCCATTCGCGCCCACGCATCGTGGAAGCGGTGAAGGCCCAGATCGAGACCCTGGACTTCGCACCCAATTTCTCCATGAGCTCGCCCCTGCCCTTCGTACTGGCCGAACGCCTGGCGGAACTGGCCCCGGGCAATTTGAACCACGTCTTCTATGCCAACTCGGGCTCCGAAGCGGTGGACAGTGCCCTGAAGATGGCGATCGCCTACCACCGTGCCCGCGGCGAAGGCCAGCGCACACGCCTGATCGGGCGCGAGAAGGGGTACCACGGTGTCGGTTTCGGCGGCATTTCGGTGGGCGGCCTGCCCAACAACCGCAAGTGGTTCGGCACCGGGCTATCCGGCGTGGACCACATGCGCCACACCCTGGACATCGGTCGCAATGCGTTTTCCAAAGGCCTGCCCGAACATGGCATTGAACTGGCAGAGGACCTCGAGCGCATGGTCGCGCTGCATGACGCGTCCACGATTGCCGCCGTCATCATCGAACCGATCTCCGGTTCCGCCGGCGTGGTGATCCCGCCCGACGGCTACCTGAAGCGGATCCGCGAGCTGTGCACCAAGCACGGCATCCTGTTGATCTTCGACGAAGTGATCACCGGCTTCGGCCGCGTCGGCAATGCCTTCGCCGCGCAGCGCTTCGACGTGGTGCCGGACATGATCACCGCCGCCAAGGGCATCACCAACGGCTGCGTGCCGATGGGCGTGGTGCTGGTGTCGGACGACGTGCATGACGCCTTCACCCATGGCGCGGACAACGCCATTGATCTCTTCCATGGCTACACCTATTCCGGCCATCCGCTGGCCTGCGCCGCCGCGCTGGCGACGCTGGATACGTATGCCGAGGAGAACCTGTTCGACAAGGCCATCGAGCTGGGCGATTACTGGCAGGAAGGCATCCACTCGCTGAAGGGACTGCCCAACGTCATCGACATCCGCAACTACGGCCTGATCGGCGCGATCGAACTGGCCCCGCGCCCCGGCGCGCCGGGCACGCGCGCCTACGATGCCTTCACGCGCGCCTTCCACGACGGCAACCTGCTGACCCGCGTCACCGGCGATGTGATTGCGCTGTCACCGCCATTGATCCTGGAGAAGGCCCATATCGACCGCATCTTCCAAACCCTGGCGGACACCCTGCGCGCCACTGCGTAAAATCACACCACCCCGGCACGACGCTTCCCCACAGGCGACCGCCCTCTTTGCACCAGGAGAAAGAAAATGCTGATCGGCGTCCCCAAGGAAATCAAGAACCACGAATACCGCATCGGCCTGACCCCGGCTGGCGCACGCGAACTGGTCGCCAATGGCCACAGCGTCATGGTGCAGAAGGACGGCGGCAAATCCATCGGCCTCACCGATGAAATGTACGTGCGTGCCGGTGCCGAGATCGTCGAAACCGCGGCGGAAATATTCCAGCGCGCCGACATGATCATCAAGGTCAAGGAACCGCAGCCGGTGGAATGCGCGATGCTGCGTCCCGGCCAGGTGCTCTACACCTATTTGCACCTTGCACCGGATCCGGAACAGACCAAGGCGCTGGTCGCTTCCGGTGCCACCTGCATCGCCTACGAAACCGTCACCGATCGCAAGGGCGGCCTGCCGTTGCTGGCGCCGATGAGTGAAGTCGCAGGACGCATGTCCATCCAGGCCGGCGCGCATGCGCTGGAAAAAGCACAAGGTGGTTCCGGCGTATTGCTGGGCGGCGTGCCGGGCGTGAAGCCGGCCGAAGTGCTGGTGATCGGCGGTGGCGTGGTCGGCATCAATGCCGCACGCATGGCGATGGGCATGAACGCGCACGTCACCATCCTGGACCGTTCGCTGGACCGCCTGAAGTACCTGGACGAGGTGTATGGCCACCAGCTGACCACCATCTATTCCACGCACGACGCCATCGAAGAACGCCTCCCCGACACCGACCTGGTGATCGGCGCGGTGCTGATTCCCGGCGCAGCCGCACCCAAGCTCATATCACGTGCGCAGTTGAAGCTGATGCGTCCCGGCTCGGTGCTGGTAGACGTGGCCATCGACCAGGGCGGTTGCTTCGAAACGTCGAAGGCGACCACGCACCAGGAACCGACCTACGAAGTGGACGGCGTGATCCACTACTGCGTGGCCAACATGCCCGGCGGCGTCGCCCGCACGTCCACGTTCGCGCTCACCAATGCCACCCTGCCCTTCGCCGTGCAGCTGGCCAACAAGGGCGCGCGCCAGGCCATGCTGGATGACGAGCACCTGCTCAACGGCCTGAACGTGCACGCCGGCAAGATCACCTACAAGGCCGTCGCCGAAGACCTCGGCTACGAGTACGTGCCGCCGGCGAAAGCGCTGGGCTGATCCACACGCCGCCTCCGCACGACGCGGAGGCGGCGACTACAGGCGCGCGAATACACAAGCAGGCCGCTCCACCGGTCACCCTCGTCCCGGCGAACGACGAGCCAGTGAACCCATGGGGTCACCATGAGCACGCAATCGCAGGATGCCGACCCGGGCATCATCGACCAGGCATTCACCCGCATCTCCCCCTACGGAACCGTTTCGGAACCGACGTATTCCGGCGCACTCAGTTTCCTGCGCCGCCGTTACACGAAGGAGCTCGACGGCGTGGAGGTCGCGGTCGTCGGCGTGCCCTTCGACCTGGCCACCACCAATCGCCCCGGCAGCCGCTTCGGGCCGCGCGCGATCCGTGCCGCGTCCGCATCCCTGGCGTGGTGTCCGCCCTATGCCTGGGACTTCGATCCCTGCGAACGGCTCAATGTCATCGACTGGGGCGACGTGCGTTTTGATTCCGGTCGGCCGCATGAAGTGCCGGACGCCATCACCGCCTCATACCGAGCCTTCGTCGATGCCGGCGTAGTGCCGCTGACGCTGGGCGGCGACCACTTCGTCAGCTATCCGGTGTTGCGCGCACTGCATGAACGGCATGGTGCGTTGTCGCTGGTCCATTTCGACGCACACTCCGATACGTGGGAAGACAGCGACGGACGCATCGACCACGGCACCATGTTCTTCCATGCCGCGAAACAGGGCATGGTCGATCCATCGCGTTCGATCCAGGTCGGCATGCGTACCCACAACGCGCAGTCGCATGGCTACCAGGTGCTCGACGCACGCTGGCTGCATGCACATGGCGTGGAAGCATGCATCGCCGAAATCCGCAAACGTGTCGGCACGGCCAAGTGCTATATCAGCTTCGACATCGATTTCCTCGATCCCGCGTTCGCGCCCGGCACCGGCACGCCGGTGGTCGGCGGCTTCACCACCCACGACGCATTGCAACTCGTGCGCGGATTGGCCGGGCTGGAGATCGTCGGCATGGACGTGGTGGAAGTGGCGCCGGCCTACGATCACGGTGAGATCACGGCCTTCGCCGCTGCCTCCATCGCCCAGGAACTGCTGGCCGCACACGCAAGCCGCTTCCCGAAGCGTCCTTGAGCGAGCGTAGGAGCGCCCCATGGGCGCGAGCTCTTACACATGGAACCAGAAAGAGCTCGCGCCCATGGGGCGCTCCTACATAGGCTTATGGACGCATCAGGCGCCAGCAGCGGTGGATGCGGGCGTTGCGCTCGAAATCCGGTGGGATGGTCTGCGCGCTGATGTCTTCGCAGCTTGCGAATTCCGCAATGGCATCGGCATCCAGCTTGAAGCGGCGGAAATTGTTGGAGAAGTACAGCACGCCTTCCGTGGTCAGCCGATCCACGCAGGCACGCAGCAAACGCACGTGTTCGCGCTGGATATCGAAATCGTCGGCGCGTGCCGAGTTGGAGAAGGTGGGCGGGTCGCAGAAGATCACGTCGTAGCGGTTCTTCTCGGCTTCCAGCCAGCGCAGCGCATCAGCCTGCACCAGGCGATGCTGGGCACCGGCGAATCCGTTGAGTGACAGGTTGGTCGCGCACCATTCCAGGTAGGTGCCCGACAGATCCACGCTGGTGGTGGAATCCGCGCCGGCGACGGCCGCCTGCACCGAGGCCACGCCCGTATAACAGAACAGGTTGAGGAAGCGCTTGCCACGTGATTCCTGCGCCATGTGCCGGCGCAGCGGGCGATGGTCGAGGAACAGACCCGTGTCCAGGTAATCGAACAGGTTGACCTGCAACAGCGCACCACTCTCGCGCACCTGCAACAGTTCACCGCGTTGCTCGAACCTGCCGTATTTGCTGCCGCCCTTCCCGCGCTCGCGCGACTTCATGGCGACCTGCGTTTCGGGAACCGCGAACACCTCGCGCGCGGCCGCCAGCAATTCATTGCGGCGGCGGCGCACGTCGTGCTCCGGTATTTCGTCCGGTGCCGCGTATTCCTGCACGTGCAGGAAGGTGCGGGCGCTGCCAGCGTCTTCCTTGTAGACGTCGATCGCCGCCGCGTACTCCGGCAGGTCCGCATCGTAGATGCGGTAGCAGGTAACGTCTTCGCGCGAGGTCCAGCTCTTCAGCTTGCGCAGGTTCTTGCGCAAGCGGTTCGCCACCATCGTCGCGCCTTCGGACAATGCACTTGGCGTCGTGCTTTCCTGCTTCGGTGGACCCACCGGATCGCAAACGATCAACGCGCATTCGATGGCGCCATTGAACAACTGGTATTTCTTGCTGGCGCGCAGGCCAGTGGCATAGGCCAGTTCGGCGTTGCCGCACAGCAGGCTGGCGCGCCATTGCGGCACGGTGCGGCGCAGGGCATCGCCCAACGTGCGATACAGTGCATTGTCCGCGGCCAGGCGTTCGTCATAGGGCGGATTGCAAACGACGGTGCCGTGCTCGAACGGCGGTGGCTGCAGGTCGGCCACGCCGCGTACGCCGAACCAGATTTCGTCAGCCACGCCGGCGACCTCCGCATTCTCCTTGGCGGCACGGATGGCATGCGGATCGATGTCGCTGCCGAAGATGACTTGCTTCAATGCCAAACGACCCACCTCCTCGCGCTTGCGGGCGTCCTCCAGCAGTTGCTTCCATGCTTCGACATCAAAGCCAAGCCAGCGGCTGGGAAGGCTGTGTCCGTGGCGCTGCAAGCCCGGCGCGACGTCGGCGGCCATCAAGGCACCTTCGATCAGCAGCGTGCCACTGCCGCACATCGGATCCAGCAACGCGCCACCTTCGTGGTAGCGCTTCGGCCAACCACCGCGCATCAGCACGGCGGCGGCCAGGTTTTCTTTCAACGGCGCATCGTTCTGCACGTTGCGCCAGCCGCGGCGGTGCATGGGGCCGCCGCCGAGGTCGATGGAAACCGTCGCCCTGCCCTTGCGCAGCGAGAAATTGATGCGCACATCGGGATGGTCCACGTCCACCGACGGCCGTTCCTGCGAATGCGCACGCAGCGTGTCGACCACCGCATCCTTGACGCGCTGCGCGGCATAGCGCGCGTGGGTAATGGCGTCGCCGGAGACATGTGCATCCACTGCAAGCGTGTGGTCGCTGCGCATGTGCTGCTGCCATGCAATGGCGGCCACGCCGTCGTACAAGGCCAGTTCGTCCGGGCATTCGAATTCGGCGATCGGCCACAGCACGCGGCTGGCCAGGCGCGACCACAGCACGGCGCGCTGCGCGCCGATCAATTCGCCTTCGGCATTGGCGCCGGACACCGTCGCCGTGGCTTTCTCCACGCCGAGCGCAAGCAGCTCGTCGACGAGCAGGTATTCCAGGCCTTTGCCGCAGGAGACGAAGAATTTCAAAGGGACGACCTCAGGTAAAGGGATTCGTCATCCCTGCGAAAGCAGGGATCCATCTTGATCTTCGCAGCGTTCGCCGGGCGCAGGGCAAGATCAAAATGGATCCCAGCGTTCGCTGGGATGACGGTGCTCATAATGCTGATGTTGATGTTGCCAACTTCAGAGCGACTGCAACAACTCTGCAAACGCTTCTGCAGATGCTTGTACGTGATACGACAACCTGTGGGAATCGTTCACCAGCAACAAACGTGCGTGGCGCGCATGCGCCCAGTCGACTACGGCTTGCGCGGGAATCAGCTCATCGTCCCAGCCATGCAGGATGGACGTGGGCGCCACGGCCGCATCCAGGTCCGGCAGGCTGCCCATGCGCAGGGCTGGTGCCATCAGGAACAACCCTGCAGTCGGCACTTCCAGCGACACGCGTCCCGCGATGTAGGCACCCAGGCTGGAACCGGCGAGCACCAGCGGCCCACGTTTCGCGGCGCCCGTCGCCAACGCCAGCAAGTGGGCCTGGCGCGCGATCACGTCGCCCAGCGGACTGAGGTCGCGGCGCGCATCGAAACCGGTGTAGTCCGGGCGTTCGTGGGTCCAGCCCATGCGCTCGGCCACTTCAGCCAGCGCGGTGACCTTGGTGGCATCCGGCCCGCTTTCAAAACCATGTGAAAGGATGCAGTGGCCTTTACTCGTAGGCGTTCCGCTCACAGTGCAACCACCTCGTCGCCCACGCGGAACTTGCCGCCGGACACGATGCGCGCGCACAAGCCACCCATGCCGCGCATCGCGTTGTAGCCGCCCGGCCCCAGCGCCGCTTCCATACGCGAACAGGGATCGCAGGGTTCAGTGCCCTCGAATACCACGTCGCCAATGCGGAACCGGCGCTCCTTCAAGGCGATCAGTGGAATGCCGGACACCACCACGTTCCGTCGCAACAGGGCGGGCACGATGTCACGCCCGGACAGCGCGGCGATGGCGGGCAGGTGTTCGGCCTGGATCAAGGTGATGCCGCGCTTGCCGCTGCCACCTTTGTAGCGATCGCCGCTCAGGCCGCCTTCGGTGCTGGCTTCGGCGGACTCGACTTCCGTCATCGCCTCGTCGCGCGCGGGACGCAGGCCTATCCATTGCACCTTGCCGACCTGCGGCAGGGTGGCCATCAGCTTGGCAAGCTCCGAATCGGGATTGAGCGGCATGGGCGTGCTCCGGGCGGCGGACGAGCGTCCGTGGGGGAAGCGGCAGTTTACTTGACCACGTCGGCCACGACCCGCCGGGACTAAGGCAATGCAGGCGGGTGCTAGGATTCCGGCCATGCTCCCCGACCTGCCGCCCCTGCCCCCGCCCGTGATCCAGTCGCCCTTGCCCTACGAACTGTTGCTGGAAGAACGCCCGAGCAGCCAGGTCGACCTGGTGGTGATCCACTGCACCGAGCTGCCCGACCTGGCCGCCGCGCGTACCACCGGCGAACAGGTGCTGTACGACTCGGGCACCGGCAACAGCGGCCACTACTACATCGACCGCGATGGCAGCGTGCACCAGTACGTGCGCGCCGAACGCATCGCCCACCACGTGCGCGGCTACAACCCGCGCTCGATCGGCATCGAACTGGTCAACAGCGGTCGTTACCCGGACTGGCTGGCGGCGGGCAGCCAGTCCATGCAGGAGCCGTATACCGAGGCGCAGGTCGTGGCCCTGCTTGCCTTGCTCCACACGCTGCAGGATGAATTGCCGGGCCTGAAGTTCATCGCGGGCCATGAAGACCTGGATACGACCGAAGTCCCCGCCAGCGACGACGAAGGCACCCTCGTGCACCGCAAGCTGGATCCCGGCCCGCTGTTTCCGTGGGACCGCGTGATGCAGGAAACCGCGCTCCAGCGCCTGGGTCCGCCCCGGTAGGAGCGCCCCATGGGCGCGAGCTCTTCACCGTGAGCATGATGCAAAAGCTCGCGCCCATGGGG
>CALCNV010000162.1 GCA_937897645.1 uncultured Lysobacteraceae bacterium | reverse complement strand
CGCTCCCGCCGAACCCGAAGCCGCCCCCGCCCCCACCATCAGCAAGGCCGATACGGTCTGGGTGCTGGTGTCCGCGGCACTGGTGATCTTCATGACCCTGCCCGGCCTGGCCCTGTTCTACGGCGGCCTGGTACGCAGCAAGAACGTGCTGTCGATCCTGGTGCAGAACCTGGTGGTGTTCTCGCTCGTCGCCGTGCTGTGGGCGTTGTATGGCTACAGCTTTGCGTTCACCGAAGGCAGCGCGTTCATCGGCGGGACCGATCGACTGTTCGCCAGCGGCCTGAATGCGGCGTCCATCGGCGCGACCTTCACCAAGGGCGTGTACATCCCGGAACTGGCGTTCTTCGTGTTCCAGGGCGCGTTCGCCAGCATCACCTGCGCACTCATCGTCGGCGCCTTCGCCGAACGCGTGAAGTTCGCCGGCGTGCTGCTGTTCACCGTGCTGTGGTTCACCTTCGCCTACCTGCCGATGGCGCACATGGTCTGGTTCTTCCCCGGCCCGGATGCGTTCACCGATGCCGACGCGGCCACCGAAGCACTGTCCAAGTCGGGCTTCCTGTTCGCCAAGGGCGCGCTGGATTTCGCCGGCGGCACCGTCGTGCACATCAACGCCGCCATCGCTGGTTTGGTGGGTGCGTATGTCATCGGCAAGCGCACCGGTTACGGGCGTGAGGCGATCAAGCCGCACAACCTGACCCTGACCATGATCGGCGCCTCGATCCTGTGGTTCGGCTGGTTCGGCTTCAACGCCGGTTCGGCGCTGGAAGCCGGCGGCACCGCCGCCATCGCCTTCGTCAACACCTTCCTGGCCACGGCCGCGGCGGTGGTGGCATGGACGCTGGTGGAATGGATGACCAAGGGCAAGCCGTCGCTGCTCGGCGCAGCCTCGGGTGCGGTGGCCGGCCTGGTCGCCATCACCCCGGCAGCCGGTTTCGTCGGCCTGAACGGCGCACTGGCCATCGGCGCCATCGCCGGCGTGCTGTGCCTGTGGGGCGTGACTGGGCTGAAGAAGCTGCTCGGCGCGGACGACAGCCTGGACGTGTTCGGCGTGCACGGCGTCGGCGGCATCACCGGTGCCTTGCTGACCGGCGTGTTCGCAGCCCCGTCACTGGGCGGCGCGGGCATCTGGGACTACATCACCGAAACCTCGCTGCCGGATTACGACATGGCCGGCCAGGTGTGGATCCAGGCCCAGGGCGTGCTGGTCACCATCGCGCTGTCCGGCACGGTGGCGCTGGTTGCCTTCCTGATCGTCAAGTACACGGTCGGCCTGCGCGTCAGCGAAGAAGCCGAGCGCGAGGGCCTGGACATCACCTCGCATGGCGAAGCGGCCTACGAGGCCTGATGGAAATCCAGGGGCGGCTTTGCACTAAACTGGTGCAATGCCGCCCCTGACTCCCGCTGCACCCGCCACCGACGTGCTCTGCACGGCGGTGGCCTGGACGGACGCCGCAGGGCATCTCCTCGGCGTCAATCCTGCTTTTGCGCGCTGGCTGGGCGTCAGCGCACGACGCCTCATCGGCCAACCCCTGGCGGCACTTGAAATGGACGGCGATGTCATGGCCCGGCTGTTCCTCACCGCGCACGCGGCCACAACCGATAACGAAATCCTGCACCTGCACCGCATGGCGCTGGGCCTGCCCGGCGAAACGCCGCGCTTTGCCGAAGGCTGGCTGTCGCGGCTGGAAAGCGGCGGCTGGCTGCTGGAAGCCAACCCGGTGGATGAATTCCCCGCCCTCGATCCCACCCAGGCGCTGCCCAGCGCACTCGGTGCTGCCCTCAAGGGGCTGGCCCACGAACTTCGCAATCCGCTCGCCGGCCTCAAGGGCGCCGCGCAACTGCTGGCGCGCCGCGCGCTGCACCGCGACGACAACGACGACGAGCGTGAACTGATTGACCTGATGGAATCCGAGATCGAGCGCCTCAACGGCCTGCTCGAACAACTGCTGTCGCCTTCGCCGCAGCGTCCGCACACCGCGCTCAACATCCACGTGGTGCTGGAGCGCGTGCTGCGCCTGGCCGAAACCGAAGGCGGCTGGTCGGTGCGCGTGCAGCGCGATTACGATCCCAGCATTCCCGAATTCGACGGCGATGCCGACCGCCTCACGCAAGCGGTATGGAACCTGGTGCGCAACGCCATCCAGGCCGGCGCGGCCAGCGTCACCCTGCGCACGCGCGTCGAACACGGCGTGCGCATCCACGACCACCTGCACGCCATGGCATTGCGCGTGGAAATCATCGACGACGGCAAGGGCGTGCCCGAGGAACTGGCGGAGCACCTGTTCCTGCCGCTGGTCAGCGGCCGCGCCGAAGGCAGCGGCCTGGGGCTGGCGCTGGCGCAGCAGGTGGTACGCGAGCACCGCGGTTCGCTGACGTACCGCTCGCGACCGGGGCATACGGTGTTCACGTTGCTGTTGCCGCAGCCGGCGCATGAGGAGGTTGGACATGCGTAGAAAATGCCTGGCGAGCAAGGTTGTCGCTTTTGTGGGAGGGGCTTTAGCCCCGACGCTTACGAGCCTCGGGGCTAAAGCCCCTCCCACAACGAGCGACAAAGCATGAGCGCCCGCATCTGGGTCGTGGACGACGACCGCTCCGTGCGCTTCGTGCTGGCCACCGCGCTGCGTGATGCGGGCTATGCGGTCGATGGCTTCGACAGCGCCAGCTCGGTGCTGGCGGCGCTGGATTCACGCGCCGTGCCCGACCTGCTGTTCACCGACGTACGCATGCCCGGCGACGACGGCCTGGTACTACTCGACAAATTGAAGCTGGCGCACCCGCAGTTGCCGGTGATCGTGATGTCGGCCTACACCGACGTCGCCAGCACCGCGGGCGCCTTCCGCGGCGGTGCGCACGAGTTCCTGTCCAAGCCATTCGATCTCGACGATGCCATCGCCTTGGCCGCGCGCACCTTGCCGGGCGTGCTTGCGGAAGACGTGCTCCCGGCATCCGAACCTTCAACCGAATCCAGCCCCGGCACCACCGAACTGATCGGCGACTCACCGTCAATGCGCGCCTTGTTCCGCGCCATAGGCCGGCTGGCGCAGGCGCCGCTATCGGTGCTCATCACTGGCGAAACCGGCACCGGCAAGGAACTGGTCGCGCATGCGCTGCACCGTGAATCACCGCGCGCGCGCAAACCCTTCATCGCGCTCAACACCGCGGCAATCCCGGCGGAATTGCTGGAAAGCGAACTGTTCGGCCACGAAGCCGGCGCGTTCACCGGCGCGCAGAAGCGCCACATCGGTCGTTTCGAACAGGCCGATGGCGGCACCTTGTTCCTCGACGAAATCGGCGACATGCCGTTGCCATTGCAGACGCGCCTGTTGCGCGTGCTGGCGGAAGGTGAATTCTTTCGCGTCGGTGGCCGCGAACTGATCCGCGTCGACGTTCGCGTGATCGCAGCGACCCACCAGAATCTCGAAGGGCTTGTTGCAGATGGCCGCTTCCGCGCCGACCTGCTGCATCGACTGGACGTGGTGCGCCTGCAGTTGCCGCCGCTGCGCGAGCGGCGTGGCGACGTGGCGCAACTGGCCGAGAATTTCCTCGCCGTCGCCGCTCGCAAACTCGGCGCACCGGCCAAGCGCTTCGCCACGCCTGCGCTCGAAGCCATGCGCGCACACGATTGGCCAGGCAACGTGCGGGAACTCGAGAACGTGTGCTGGCGCCTCGCCGCGCTGGCGCCCGGTGAAACCATCACCGCGCATGACCTGCAGGGTGCGCTGTCCAGCAGCGTGGCCACGGCATCGCGCAGCAGCGAATGGGACCAGTTGCTCGCGGCATGGGTGCAGGCACGCCTCGCCGAAGGTGCGGAAAACCTGCATGCGGAAGCGCGCGAACGCTTTGATCGCACCTTGCTGGAAGTCGCGCTGCAGTTCACCCACGGCCGCCGCGCCGAAGCCGCGCTCAAGCTCGGCGTGGGCCGCAACACGGTGACGCGCAAGCTCGGCCCCGGCCGCACGCGCAGCTAGCGGAAAAGTAGCGTGCGCCATGCGCACGATCACGCGCTGCCTCAAACCCACGTCGGGTTGTTTTTTTCGTGTTTGCCGGCTCCACGTCGTGCGCATGGCGCACGCTACTACTTAATGAATCGCACCCACTTCATCGCAATTGAATGCCTGGGCGGGTACTGTTCCGCATCGACAACAACGGAAACTCACGATGCGCATCCTCCTGCTTGCCGCCGCCACGGCCGGCGTCCTTGCTGCCTGCAGCAGCGCCCCGAAACAACCCGCCATCCCGACCCTGAGCACGGCGAAGCAGGCCGTTGCCAACCTGGCGTCCTCTTCCGGCAGCCTGGTCAGCGGCAAAGTCACCTTGGTCCCCATGCAAGGCGGCGTGCATCTCACCGGCACCGTCGGCGGCCTGCCGCCCAACAGCACGCATGGTTTCCATGTGCATGAAAAAGGCGATTGCAGCGCCGTCGATGCGATGAGCGCGGGCGCACATTTCAATCCGTTCGTGGCCACGCACGGCCGTGCCAACGTGGGCGCCCATCATTCCGGCGACATGGACAATGTGGTGGCCGATGCCGAAGGCGTGGCCCAGCTGAACATCCATCTGGCCGGCGTCACCCTCGGCGGCGGCGCGGTCAATGACATCGCCGGCCGCGCACTGGTGGTGCATGCGTCCGCGGACGATTACACCAGCCAACCCGCAGGCAATGCCGGCGCACGCGTGGCCTGCGGCGTGATCAACGCAACCCAGTAAACGTAACTCAATAGAAGCGGGTAGGAGCGCCCCATGGGCGCGAGCTCTTCGCCCCGGATTACACCAAACAAGATCAAGAGCTCGCGCCCATGGAGCGCTCCTACCCGCTGCGATTAGTTTTGCAGGGAGGTGCGCGCGTCGTTGGCGGCGGAGCAATACGCAAACGTTACCGGGATGCCGTGCGCTTCCAGTACGGCGGCGATCTGGCGCTGGCGGGCCTGGAAATATTCGTAGGCGCGGGCCAGGCGTTCCGCATCGCCGTTTAGATGATCCGCGTGCCGCTGCTGCCATGCGGCCGGATCCAGCAGCGCGATCTGCACTTCACCGCCGGCATAGCGCAGCAACGGTTCCGGTGGGGCGTCCAGCCATTCCTCATGGTCGGGATCCAGCAGCGCGGTCTCGATGATCGGCCACAGGCGTTGCAAACCCTGGTGCTGGTACTGCATGGCCATGATCGCGGCCAGGTCATGTGCGGTCAGGTAGCGCGCATGCTCCACCTGTACGCCGAACGCGTCCTGCGCCAGCAGCGCGGTATCCGCACCGGCCATGCCGCGATCCAGCAGTATTTCTTCGAAACTTTCCTGCAATGCCTGCACGGTTTCCTCCGGCCCACTAAGCAGGAACGGCAGCACGCGCATCTGCCCACCCTGCAAGCCTTCGTCGGCGGCAAATGGCAACGGCACATTGCCCTGCGCATCCGCGCCGAACACGATCACCCGTGGTCCATGCCCCTGTCCGGGCGCACGCTGATGCAACTCATGCAAACGCCGATGCAGTGGCCAGCCCGGGCGCAATACTTCGGCAGGATCGAAATGCGCCGCGGCAAAGCTCAAGTCCAGTGCGGTCGCGCCTGGTACCAGCTTGCCCAGGTCGCGTGCCACGCGTTCGGCCAATTCAGCCGCGACGCGTTGCTGAAGTGCCGCACACGTGGGCATGCTGCCGCTGGAAAGTTCCAACGCCATCACACCCATTACATGAACACCGAAGTCAGGATGGCGCATAGTGGTTCTGGTGAAGGTTGGCCCGGTGCCGGGTCGGCATTACACTTTGCGCATTATGCCCGTCCTTGATGACGGGTCGCTCATCCCGCCTTCTTCCCCCGCGAGGTTTCCCATGCCAGCAGCCCGTCCCGTCGCCATCCTAGGCGGCGTCCGCATTCCGTTCTGCCGGCAGAACACGGCCTATTCGGATGTCGGCAACCTGGGCATGTCGGTGCGTACCCTCGGTGCCCTGGTGGAACGTTTCGGCCTGCACGGCCAGCAACTCGGCGAAGTGGCGATGGGTGCGGTGATCAAGCACTCCAGCGACTGGAACCTGGGCCGCGAAGCCGCGCTCTCGTCCGGCCTGTCGCCGCTGACGCCGGGCATCACCCTGCAGCGTGCCTGCGGCACCAGCCTGGACTCCATCATCACCATCGGCAACAAGATCGCGCTGGGCCAGATCGACTCCGGCATCGGTGGCGGTTCCGACACCACCTCCGAAGTGCCGATCGTGTACGGCAAGAAACTGCGCGCGCGCCTGCTCGCTGCCAACCGCGCCAAGACCACCGGCGACAAGTTCAAGGCACTCACCAGCGGCTTCAAGTTCAACGAACTCAAGCCCGAGTTCCCCGGCGTGGCCGAGCCGCGCACCGGCAAGAGCATGGGCGACCACTGCGAAGACATGGCCAAGGAATGGAACATCTCGCGCGATTCGCAGGATGAACT
>CALCNV010000161.1 GCA_937897645.1 uncultured Lysobacteraceae bacterium | reverse complement strand
CGACGCTCTTACTGTTTCAAGGCGTCGGGGCTGAAGCCCCTCCCACAAGAGCAACCGTCTAGGCGCTGAAACCGCCACTCGCTAGAAACTCGACTTCTTCCTGCGTAGATTCGCGACCCAACGCCGCATTGCGGTGGGGGAAGCGGCCAAACTGCTGCACTACGTCGCGATGCAGTTCGGCATAGCGCAGTAATTCCGCATCGCCCAGTGCGGCAATCAGGCGGACGGCCTGATGCTGGTGCACCAGCGCTTCGGAGTGCTCGAACGCCAGATAGCAGAACACCCGCAATGGCGCTTCGACATCGCGATCCAGTCCTGCGTCCACCGCACGCTGCGCGTAGTGTCGCGCCAATCCGTCCGTGGCGTAGGAGTGCGCGGTGCCACGGAAACAATTGCGCGGAAACTGGTCCAGCAATATCTGCAACGCCAATGCGCCTTCGCCCGAAGCCATCCACGCCTCGTACTCACCACGCGCGGCGGCGAAGTGCGCCAACTCGAAGCGCTGGCGGAATTCCGCATCGAATGCGTCATCGCGTGCGAACCATTTTGCTGCGCCGGCTTCGCGCCAGAAGGCGATTATGTCAGTGATGGCTGTCATCGTTGCTCTCTATGGCTTGGGTAAGACGCTGCGAGATTCTGGCTACGCTGCCGTTGCTTGTTTTCGACGTGGCTTCAAATTGATTTGATAACGGTTAATCCGTCCAGCAAACACGCTTGTCCTTCTGCGCGCGGCCTCAGCTCATCCCAAACACATTCAAACGCCGCGGTTGGAACACTGACGCTCCCTGAACCGAAAGCAACCAGAATGGGAACCTCGATTTCCACAGGAACACCGTCAAATAGCTGGGGCTCGAATCTCCACTTCCTTGCCTGATCAAGCGTCGGTTTCACGAATGCCACGCTTGTAGATTCAAGCACCTTTACGGGAGCAACTTTTCCATCCGCTTTGATTCGAATAAGGAGCAGAACCGCATTTTCATTTCCGTATCTGGACGCACCTCTGGGGTAACGCGGCGGCGGCAAGTCTATTGATCTTGGCGCAAGCGATATTCCCTGAAGACTGATTTCATACTCCTCCGCACCAGAAGGCACGAGCACCACCAAGCCTCTCATTTCCGTACTCGCTGCTCCTGGTTTTCCATCTTTTTTTCCAGGAATGAATTTCGTTGCAGCTATCTTTGTTCGGACGAATGTCGCGATAGAATCCTTGATTCCGGCGATGTCCCCTACGTCCGCCGTTCCATCCGGCCTGACGGTGACCTGCGCGAAGAAAGGTATGCGCTTGACCTCCTCAACCGGCGCGCCTGCAATGGCCAGCAAGGCCGGGGTCGTGGCTAGCAGAAGCAATGCAGTCCAAATATTCCGCATGGTGGTCATCTGCTTCCTTGTCCATGTTGTCCGTTGATTTGTCCTGTGCTCCTGCAACATGCATTACCTCCTGGTCGATCCACTAGTCTATGCGCGCAAAACACTCGACGAGCGATGCTACGCGCTCCGCCGCTTCCCATTGCGGATAGTGGCCGATACCCGGCAATTCAATCACCGCGCCATCCGGCACCAGTTCGCGATAACGCTGCGCCATGTGTGCGCCGGACACCGGATCGTCCATGCCGACGATGAATTGCACCGGCATGGGCGCATCCGCCAAGGCGCCGACCCAGCGTTGTCGATGGCGCTTGCGTTCGTCGATGTAGTGCAGCAGCCGGCCCATGTTGAGTCGCCCACCGTTGTGGTTGATCAAGGCCCAGCAACGCGAGAGCTCATCGTCATCAGGCTGCGTGTCAGCGCCGAAGATCGCGCAGAAACTGCGGCGGAACGCGCGCTCGTTGAGCGCGCGCACCAGCAACGGCCCCAGTGGTGAGCGCAGCAGCGTCTGGATGGGGCGTGCATGGTGTGATTCGGGAAACAGACCGCCGTTGAGCAGCGAGACCGTGCGCAGGCGCAACCCGCTTCCACCGTGCTGGATTCGCTCCAGCTGCCGCGCCATCAATTCCTGGGTGACCGTGTCGCCGTAGTCGTGTGCCAGCACGTGTACGTCTTCGATGCCCAACGATGCGAGCAACTGTTCGTGCAGAGTCGCTTGTGCGGCAATCGTGTAGCTGATGTCACGCGGCTTGTCGGAGAATCCAAACCCCAGCATGTCCACAGCAATCAACCGATAGCGCTGCACCAACCGTGGCCAGACCCGGCGCCAGTCCCAGGAGGCAGTGGGATAGCCGTGCATGCACAGCAGCACCGGCCCGGCGCCTTCGTCGCGATAGAAAATTGAACGGCCTTCATGGCGGAATTCGCGTCCCGCCGCCTGCCACTGCCTTAGCAGCGAATCCACGCGCGTTTACTCGTCAAACCGCAGATGCCGCACCGACTTACCATGGCGACGGATCAGCTTCAGCGCCTCGATGCCGATGTTGATGTGGCGATCCACGAAGTCCGCGCTGATGCGCGCGTCGG
>CALCNV010000160.1 GCA_937897645.1 uncultured Lysobacteraceae bacterium | reverse complement strand
TGGCGTTCGATCCTCCGACGTTGCCACGCGGCTTGATTCGCCTGGATCCACCGTCACGTGTCGCGCCCGGTGCAGCGTTCTCCGTGGGCGGGCAAGCGCATGCACTGGAAAACGGCTGGGTGGAACTGATCGATCCCGCCGGCCAGCGCACGGACGTTTCCGCGCTGGACAAGGCCGGTGGTTTCACCTTGCAAGGCAGCGCGCGCGTGCCGGGCCTTGCCCTCTTCAAGCTGCGACTGCGCGATGCCCAGCGCGAAGTGCTGGAAGAAGTCGAAGTGCCGCTATGGACCGCCGTCGATCCCGCCCCGCGCCTGCTGTTGCTGGCTGGCGCGCCGAGCCCGGAGGTGAAGTACCTGCGTCGCTGGGCCAACGATGCCGGTCTTCCCATGCATACGCAGATCAGCGTGGGCGGTGGCGTGGAACTGGGCGATGCGCCGATTGCATTGAATGCGGCGAGCCTGCAGCGTTTCGACCTGGTGATGCTGGATGAGCGCAGCTGGGCCGCGCTGGGTGCCAACGAACGCGCCGCGCTGCTCACGGCCGTGCGTGGTGGCCTGGGCGTGCTGCTGCGCGTGACCGGAGCGCTGCCTGAATCCACGCGTCGCCAATGGCAGGCGCTGGGATTGTCGGTATCCGGCGGCGCTGATTCGACACCGCTGCAGCTGGCGGTCGATGACGCGGACGATGAAGCCTTGCGCGCGCGTCGCGGTGCCGGGACGCGCGATGCCATGCCGATGCTGGAAGGCGAAGCTTCTGATCGTCCCGAACTCACCCGTCGCACCGCGCAGATCAACGCCGCCGATGGCACGCCGCTGCTACGCGACGGCAAGGACAACGTGATTGCGAGCTGGCGCGCGGAAGGTCGCGGTCGTGTCGCCGTGTGGACGATGACCGACAGTTTCCGCCTGGCGCTGTCCGGCGATGCGGACCGCTACGGTGAACTCTGGAGCGAAGCCTTCGCGACCTTGGCGCGCCCGCAAACGGATCCCGCGCCACGCATCGACGCGCAGCCACGCGAGCAACGGCGCATGGCCCTGTGCGGGCTCGGCGACAAACCCCGCGTCATCGCGCCCGATGGAAGCCTCACCACGCTGTTGCCCGATCCTGCCGCCGGCCCCTCGAACTGCGCGGCCTATTGGCCACGACAGCCCGGCTGGCACCAGCTGCTGCAAACCGCTGCGGCTACCGACGGCGATGCCAAAGCAAAAGAGAACGCATGGCCGTTCTTCGTGTACGTCACCCACGCAGCACCCGGACTTCACGCCGCTGAACTGCGGGATGCAACCCTGCAACTTGTCGGTGCGTCGCGCAGCGCGGCTGCCGAACAGGAAACCGACAACCCGCCAGGCCGCCGCGGCCCCTCCTGGCCCTGGTTCCTCGCGTGGCTGGTTAGCGCTGCTGCGTTGTGGTGGTTGGAGCGGGCGCGGTTCGGGAAAGCGCGTGCTGCGATGTGACGCGCTCTCAATCTACTTACCGCGGTCATACTCATTGCATATAGGTTGCACAAGATCGTCTTGTGATCAGACCCCAAGAGCGTCGGGGCTGAAGCCCCTCCCACAAGAACCTGTCCTGTGGGATTCCACCTTTGTGGGAGGTGCTTCAGCCCCGACGCTCATTGATTTTCAGTACCAAGGGACCATGGCAACCATGTCGCATTCCCATACAGGCAAGCCCCTGCACGCGTAACCAATCCGGAGCGGCGTCGCTTCCTCAGTCGCATCAGATGAGACACCACGGCGCTCCACTGGGCCGGACTTCTCAGGATGAGTACCGACCGCCATGGCCCAAGCCCTCGCCCAGCGCACCGAAGACGACGAGCGCCGTCTCACCACCCTGTCCGATGGACAACTCAGCCGCGACGGCAGGCTGCTGACCGCGCGTTTGTCCAAGCGCTACGCCGACCGCATCACCGGCAACTTCATGATCCCCGGGCGCGAGGGACGTTACGCACCGATTCCCGATGACGTGCCCGCACCGTTGAAGGCCGCATTGCATGCACGTGGTATCGACCTGCTCTACAGCCACCAGGCCGAAGCGTGGCACGCCGCGCAGGCGGGTGAACATGTCGCCATCGTCACGCCGACCGCGTCCGGAAAATCACTCTGTTACACCCTGCCGGTGGTCGCCGCCGCCATGACCGGCAATGCCAAGGCCTTGTATCTGTTCCCGACCAAGGCACTGGCGCAGGACCAGGTGGCGGAGTTGCTGGAATTGAACCGCGCCGGGGAACTGGGCGTGAAGGCCTTCACCTTCGACGGCGACACGCCCGGCGATGCGCGCCAGGCCATTCGCCTGCATGGCGACATCGTGGTCAGCAACCCGGACATGCTGCACCAGGCCATCCTGCC
>CALCNV010000159.1 GCA_937897645.1 uncultured Lysobacteraceae bacterium | reverse complement strand
GAGCGTCGGGGCTGAAGCCCCTCCCACAAGTCCGTGGAGACTCCGAACGCATTACTAAGGCCTCTATTTTCAGCCTAACTAGTTGATTTTCAACAAGAGTCTTGTTTGTCGCCGGCGCTTGCCCTACACTTCGCGGCCCCTCAGCATCAATTCGCGCGACTTTAGGGTCGCCGGGAGCCCGCATGGCCCGCATCACCGTAGAAGATTGCCTGGAAGTCGTCGACAACCGTTTCGAGCTGGTCATGATGGCCGCCAAGCGCGCCCGCCAGCTGGCCAACGGCGTTGAGCCGACCATTGACAACAGCGAGAGCGGCGACAAGCCGACCGTGCTGGCGCTGCGCGAAATCGCTGCACGCAAGATCGACAATGACCTGATCGACCGCGTCGAGAAGTCCGAGCGTGAACGCGCCGAGCGCGAGGCGCTGGAATGGGCCGCCGCCGAAGTGGTCGCCGATGACGACCTGTCGAAGGGCGACGACTGATCTGTCTACGCGCATCAGGTTGCATGTTGGACAGCCCGCGAAAGCGGGCTGTTTGCTTTTGTGACGATGTGGAGATGAAAAGCATCTCGCTAAAACTCCCAGTCGTCATCCCGGCGAAAGCCGGGACCCAACTGTCCGATGACTGTGAGATGGGTCCCGGCTTTCGCCGGGATGACGAAACCTGGAGTTGTCGGTCCCTAATGGGTGCACGGATATCTCCGTAAATTTGCCGTTATATGCCCGCTGGCATAGGCTTGGGCCATGACCCCCATCCGTTCCGCCAAGACCGTCGATCATCCGGCGCCTCATGAAGATGGGGTGCCCGAGTATCTGCGCCAGCTGGAACGTGCGGCCAGCTATCTTCCTGCCGACCAGTTGGCCTTGCTGCGGCGCGCATGGAAGGTGGGTGCCGATGCGCATGAAGGACAGACCCGAAAATCAGGCGAGCCCTACATCACCCACCCGGTGGCGGTGGCGCAGGTGCTGGCCGAACTGGGCCTGGATGCGGAAACGCTGATCGCCGCCATCCTGCACGACACCATCGAAGACACGCCGCTGACGCATGCCGAGATCGTCGCCGATTTTGGCGAGTCGGTCGCCGAACTGGTGGAAGGCGTCACCAAGCTGGACAAGCTGCATTTCCGCGACCGTCAGGAAGCCGCCGCGGAAAGTTTCCGCAAGATGCTGCTGGCCATGTCGCGCGACCTGCGCGTGATCATGATCAAGCTGGCCGACCGCCTGCACAACATGCGTACGCTAGGCGCGCAAAGCGCGGAAGCGCGCACGCGCATCGCCAAGGAAACCCTGGACATCTACGCGCCCATCGCGCAGCGCCTGGGCATGAACCTGGTCAAGTCGGAATTGCAGGACCTCGGCTTCCGTGCCATGTATCCGTGGCGTCACGCCATCCTCGAAAAACACATCCGTGGCCAGCCCGTGGTGCGGCGTGAATCGATGGCGCAGATCGAGGCCCACCTGTCGCAGCGCCTGACCAAGGAAGGCCTGGAACACCACCTGGTCAGCCGCATTAAGACGCCGTGGAGCATCTACAACAAGATGCATGGCGAAGGAAAAAGTTTCGACCAGGTGATGGACGTGTTCGGCTTCCGCGTGGTCGTTGGCAGCGTGCCGCAGTGTTACCACGCGCTCGGCGCGGTGCACGCCGCCTACAAGCCACTGGATGCGCGCTTCCGCGACTTCATCGCGATTCCCAAGGCCAACGGCTACCAGTCGCTGCACACCGTGCTGTTCGGCCCGTATGGATCGCCGATCGAAGTGCAGATTCGCACCGAGGAAATGGACCTCATCGCCGAACGCGGCATCGCCGCACACTGGTCCTACAAGTTCGGCGCACAGACGCCCAACAGCGCCCAGAGCCGTGCGCATGCGTGGATCGTCGAATTGATCGAGAACCAGCGCGCGGCAGGGTCGTCGCTGGAGTTCCTCGACAACGTCAAGGTCGACCTGTTCCCGGACGAGGTCTACCTGTTCACGCCGAAAGGAAAAATCCTGTCGCTGCCGCGAAATTCGACTGCGCTTGATTTTGCCTACGCGGTGCATACCGACGTGGGCAATCAGGCCGTGGCTTCGCGCGTGGACAAGAAGCTGGTGCCGCTGCGCACCAAGCTGGCAAGCGGGCAAAGCGTGGAAATCATCACCGCGAAATCGGCGGCGCCCAAGCCGCAGTGGCTGGAATTCGTAGTCACCAGCAAGGCGCGCACCGCCATCCGCCACCAGTTGAAACAGCTGGAACACGAGGACGCCGTGCAACTGGGCCACCGCATGCTGGATCGCGCGCTGGAACAACTGGACAGTTCGCTGGAAAGGTTGCCGCAGCAACGCCTGGATGCATTCCTGTCCGAACACCGCTACCCGCGCCTGGAAGCGTTCCTCGCTGACGTCGCGCTGGGCAACTGGATGCCGGCGCAAGCCGCGCAGGCACTGACCGCATTCGCCGAGTTGCGTGGCGGTGGCCATTCCAAGCATTCGCAGGAAAAGATCCTGATCAACGGCAGCGAACGTGGCGTGGTCAGTTTCGCCAATTGCTGCCAGCCGATCCCCGGCGACGAAATCATGGGCTACCACACCGCTGGCAAGGGCATCGTGGTGCATCGCCTCGATTGCCCGAACGTCGCCGAATTCCGCAAGTCGCCCGAGCGCTGGATCCCCATCGACTGGGATGCCGCGGTCACCGGCGATTACGATGCCTCGCTGCTGATCGACGTGGAAAACCGCCCCGGCGTACTCGCGCAGGTGGCTGCGGCGGTCGCGCAAAGCCAATCGAATATCGACCGCGTGGAATACCTGGAACGCGACATCAATGCCGCCGTCTTGCGTTTCTCCATCCAGGTCCGTGACCGCAACCACCTGGCCGAAGTGATGCGTAGGTTGCGCCGTTTGGGTGTAGTGCACGGCGTCAGGCGGCAATGACACCTGGTAGGAGCGCCCCATGGGCGCGAGCTTTACGCTCGGTGATTTCCAACCTCAAGCAGAGCAAAAGCTCGCGGGCATGGCCCGCTCCTACATAGAATGCATGTATGTCCCGCCTATGGAACCCACCATGTCCCGCCAGATCATCCACACCGACCACGCCCCCGCCGCCATCGGCCCGTATTCGCAGGCCGTGCGCAGCGGTAACACGGTGTATTTTTCCGGGCAGATCCCGCTGGACCCGGCCACTGGCGCCCTGGTCGAAGGCGATATCGCGGTGCAGGCGCGGCGTGCGTTCGACAACCTGAAGGCCGTGGCTGAAGCCGCAGGCGGTTCGCTTGCACATGTCGTCCGGCTCGGCCTGTATCTCACCGACCTGGGCCAGTTCGCCGCAGTGAATGCAGTGATGCAGGAATACTTCACTGCGCCGTTTCCGGCGCGCTCCACCGTCGAAGTCTCCGGCTTGCCCAAGGGTGCGGTGTTCGAAGTCGATGCCGTGATGGTGCTTGACCAGTAGCCATGTGGCAACGGTTGATGTGGGAGCGACGTCGCGCCCCGAGTGCTTTGCCTTACGCCCACGGACGGCAAACCCTGACTGGCAATGGCGCATGGCGACCGGCATCCTAGCGTGATGCCAGCCATGCCTCGCAGCGAAGAGCCCCTGTTCAACCAGCCCATCGCCGGCTTGCTGTCCGGCATAGGTCCGCGCGTGGCGGAAAAGCTCGCCGCTCGCGGATTATTGACCTTGCAGGACCTGTGGCTGCACCTGCCGCTGCGATACGAAGACCGCACCCAGCTCACGCCGATCCGCGCCTTGCAGCCGGGAGTGCCGGCGCAAGTGGAAGGCCGGGTCGAAGCAGTGGAGCGGGGTTTCCGTTTCCGGCCTGTACTGCGCGTCGCGATCGGCGACGACTCGAATGCCACGCTGGTACTGCGCTTCTTCCACTTCCGTGCGGCGCAGGTCGCGCAGTTTTCGCCGGGTACGCGCGTGCGTTGCTACGGCACGCCAAAGCCCGGGCAGAACGGGCTGGAGATCGTGCATCCCAGCTATCGGGTGCTGGAGGATGCGGATGCCGGTTCGCTGGGAGACGCATTGGATCCGGTCTACCCCGCGGTCGAAGGCATCGGCCCGGCCACCATGCGCAAGTTCATTGCACAGGCGCTGGATCGACTGCCGGATGACGCATCGCTGGAGCTGCTGCCGGCCGACCTGTTGCGTGGCCTGCAACTGCCATCCCTGCGCCAGGCCGTGCTCAGCATGCATCGCCCGGCGCGCGATGCGGATCTGGCCGCGTTGGCCGCCGGCACGCATCCAGCACAACGTCGCCTGGCGTTGGAAGAACTGCTCGCGCACAACCTAAGCTTGCGACGCCAACGCATCGCGTTGCAAAAACACCGCGCACCCAAGCTCGCAGGCAAGGGTGCGCTGGTTGCCAAGCTGGTCGCCGCGCTTCCATTCACGCTGACCGGCGCGCAGCAGCGCGTGTTCAAGCAGATACGTGAAGATTTGAAACAGCCCTCCCCGATGTTGCGACTGGTGCAGGGCGACGTGGGCAGTGGCAAGACCGTGGTCGCGGCGATGGCGGCCATGCTGGCGGTGGAAGCCGGCAAGCAGGCCGCACTCGCTGCACCTACCGAGCTGCTGGCCGAACAACACCTCGCCAACCTGCGCCACTGGCTGGAACCGCTGGGCATCCGCGTGGCCTGGCTGGCAGGCAAAGTAACCGGCAAGGCGCGCACGCAAGTGCTGGCCGACGTCGCCTCGGGCGCCGCGCAGGTCGTCGTTGGCACGCATGCGCTGATGCAGGAAGCGGTGGTCTTCCACGACCTGGCGTTGGCCATCGTCGACGAACAGCATCGCTTCGGTGTGCACCAGCGGCTCGCGTTGCGCGACAAGGGCGCATCCGGCAAATCAGTTCCGCACCAGTTGATCATGACCGCGACGCCGATCCCGCGCACGCTGGCAATGGCGGCGTATGCGGACCTGGATGTCTCCGCCATCGATGAATTGCCGCCGGGCCGCACCCCGGTGCAGACGGTCGCGCTGAGTGCCGAGCGCAGGCCCGAACTGGTCGAACGCATCCGCGCCGCCTGCGCCGAAGGTCGACAAGCGTATTGGGTGTGCACGCTGATCGATGACAGTGACGAAGTGATTGCCCAGGCAGCGCAGGGTACTTACGAGTCACTGTCCGCCCAGTTGCCGGGCGTGCGCGTCGGGCTGGTCCACGGACGCATGAAGGCCGCGGAAAAGCAGGCGACCATGCGCGCCTTCAAATCCGGCGAGATCGACCTGCTGGTGGCGACTACCGTGATCGAAGTGGGCGTGGACGTTCCCAACGCGTCACTGATGATCGTGGAAAACGCGGAACGACTCGGCCTTGCACAACTGCACCAGCTGCGCGGACGGGTAGGGCGCGGCGCGGCGGCTTCCAATTGCGTGCTGCTGTACCAGTCGCCGCTGTCGCAGATGGCCAAGCAGCGCCTGGCCACGATGCGCGAGACCAATGACGGATTCGTCATCGCCGAAAAAGACCTGGAGTTGCGTGGTCCGGGCGAGCTGCTGGGTACGCGACAGACCGGCCTCGCCGCATTCCGCGTCGCCGACCTCGCGCGTGATGCCGACCTGCTGCCGCAGGTGCGTGAAATGGCTGATCAACTGCTCGCACAGTCACCCGCCATCGCGGATCGCATCATCGTGCGCTGGGTAGGCGGCGCGGCGCGCTATGCCAGCGCCTGACCGTATTCGTAGAGCCGCCACTCGCCAGGTCCCGCAGATTAGTGACGCACGCAGGCCGGCAGTGCGACACTGCAATCCTGCAAGGAGCAAAAAGACGCATGACCCAGAAAATTCCCCTGTTGATCGACACCGACCCTGGCGTGGACGACGCGCTCGCGCTGTTGATGGCGTTCAACGATCCCAACCACCATCTGGTGGGCTTGACCATTGCCGCCGGCAACGTCGGCCTCGACCACACCGTGCGCAATGCGTTAAAACTCTGCGAAGTGGCTGGCCGTGAAGACGTGCCCGTGTACGCCGGTTGCGCGGATCCGCTGCTGCATCCCGCCGTGGATGCAGCGCACGTGCACGGTCGCGATGGTTTCGGCGATATCGGTTTCACTCTCGCAACGCGCACGGCGGAAAGCGAGCACGCCGCACTCGCCATCCTGCACCTGTCGCATGAGCATGCCGGCCAGCTGCTGCTGGTTGCGCTGGGGCCGCTGACCAACATCGCCTTGGCGTTGAAGCTGGACCCCACGCTGCCCCAGCGCATCAAGCGCTTCGTGGTGATGGGCGGGGCGGTCAGCGCGCATGGCAACATCACCGCCGCGGCGGAATTCAACATCGCCTTCGACCCGGAAGCCGCGCACATCGTGTTCCAATCCTTCCCGCACATCGACCTGGCGGATTGGGAAGCGGTGATCGCACACGGGTTTCTGCACAGCGAGGCCGAGCAGTGGCTCAAGGCCGAGTCTCCACGGGCGCGGTTCTATGACCGGATTTCCCTGCAGACCCGCAACTGGTCCGCGGACCGGCGCGGCGACCACTGGCATTCGGCCGACGCCCTGGCCATGGCCTTCGCCTTGGTGCCGGAGGGGGTCATCGAGCAATTGGATCGCCCGGTGGCGGTCGAGCTTGCCGGCACCTTGACCCGGGGCGCCACCGTCGTGGACTGGAACCGCCAGGAAGGCCGTCCGGACAACGCCAGCCTGCTGATTCGCTATGACCAGGCCCGTTTCGAAGGCCTGATCCAGGACGCCTTGAAGGCGATCTGACCCTCGGGTTGCGCCGGGCCTGTCGATCGGGCTAAAATGCCGCTCTTCACTTCCCAGATACCCGGTGGCGCCATGAAGGCCGACATCCATCCCGAATACCGCGACGTCGTTTTCCAGGACGTCACGTCTGATTTCAAGATCCTCAGCCGCTCCACCCTCGCCAGCAAAGAAACGGTGAAGTGGGAAGACGGCAATGAATATCCGTTGATCAAGCTTGATATCTCCTCGGCCTCGCACCCGTTCTACACGGGCCAGCACAAGGTCATGGATACGGGCGGCCGCATCGACAAGTTCCAGAAGCGTTACCAGCAGAAGTAATACGCTGGCAGTGCCGCACTACCGGACGGCCGCGCCTAGCGCGGCCGTTTTCATTGCGCGAAGGAATTGCCTGTTCTAATCCTTTGGTCTGACAGCCGCCATCTTTTGAGCGACGGCTCCAAAACGCGTGTGCGATAATCGGAGTTATCCAAGGCCAAGCCTTGGACTCCCGTCACGCGTCGTCGGCACTCCCCGCGGCGCCTCCCCACGAAGGAGCGCAACTGTGTCAGAACTCGACCAGGTCACCTTGGCTGCCGGCGACAAGTCGGTCACCATGCCGGTACTCAAACCCACGCTCGGCAATGAGTGTGTCGACATCTCGAAATTGACCAAGGAAACGGGTCTTTTCACTTACGACTCCGGGTTCACTGCGACGGCCAGTTGCAAGTCCGCCGTGACCTACATCGACGGCGACAACGGCGTACTGCTGTACCGCGGTTACCCGATCGAGCAATTGGCCAAGCAGTCCAGCTTCCTGGAAGTGGCCTACCTGCTGATGAATGGCGAACTGCCGACGGCGGATGAATTCGCCAAGTTCGACCACGAAGTCGCGCACCACACGATGATGCACGAGGCGTTCAAGAACTTCCTCGGTGGCTTCCGCCACGACGCGCATCCGATGGCGATGATGGTGGGCATGGTCGGCTCGATGGCCGCGTTCTACCACAACACCCTGGACCTGGAAGATCCCGAGCAGCGTCGCCTCGCCGCGATCCGCCTGATCGCCAAGGTGCCGACGATTGCCGCAGCCTGCTACCGCTATTCGATTGGCTGGCCGGTGCGCTTCCCGCGCAACAACCACGCCTACGTGGATCGCTTCCTGCACATGATGTTCGAAGTGCCCAGCGAGCCGTTGGAACTAAATCCGGTCGCTGCCAAGGCGCTGGACCTGTTGTTCATCCTGCACGCGGACCACGAGCAGAACGCGTCCACGTCCACCGTGCGCATGGTCGGTTCCACCGGCGCCAACCCGTACGCCTGCGTCGCGGCCGGCGTGGCGGCGTTGTGGGGTCCGGCGCATGGCGGTGCCAACGAAGCCGTGTTGAAGATGCTGGCCGAGATCGGCAAGCCGGAGAATGTGAAGTCGGCGGTCGACAAGGCCAAGGACAAGGAATCGGGCTTCCGCCTGATGGGCTTCGGCCACCGCGTGTACAAGAACTTCGATCCGCGCGCCAAGATCATCCGCGAAATGACCCACGAAGTGCTGGGCGAGCTCGGCGTCAACGATCCGATGCTGGAAGTCGCACTGCGTCTGGAAGAAGCCGCACTGAAGGACGACTACTTCGTGCAGCGCAAGCTGTACCCGAACGTCGATTTCTATTCCGGCATCATCTACAAGGCGCTCAACATCCCCACCGAGATGTTCACGGTCATGTTCGCCATCGCGCGCACGGCCGGCTGGGTGGCGCACTGGTTGGAGCAGCAGGTCGATCCTGAAGCCAAGATCGGCCGTCCGCGCCAGATCTACACGGGCTACGACAAGCGTGATTACAAGGATTTCGACCAGCGCTGAATTGCTGGGTCGACGTCTCGCGCAGTAAACCAGAACGCCCCGCATTGCGGGGCGTTTTCAATTGGCGGGCAACACGTTGCATCTCATGATGCCCGTGTAGTTTGGGTCTCTACTGCGTGGCCGATTGTTGCTGCTTCACGTATTCCATGATGTTGAGAAAGGTATCCACCCAGTACGTGTCCCGATGCGCTGCAAGGTAGTCCAGCAGTTCTTCATGGGCCTCGTTCGATACCGTCAAATAATCCCCACCTATGCCATGGAAGGTGAAGTTGGCCATGGTGCCTTTCGCCGCCGCTTCCTCCACGCGCGCAATAAGCTGGGCACCGGTGACGTTGGCCGGGGCTTCCACGGTGACCGCATGCAGATCCAGCGCCAACATGTCGGGCGTTACCGCGCCGTCGGCCCAGCTTGATGGCCACGAATTTCGGCGCCAGCGGCTTTACGTAGTTTCCGTCCATGGCCATCACGTCTCCGCACGGCACGGTCATGGTGCGCCTGGTCTTGCCGTCGATGGCGTTCAACATGACGTTCGCCAACCGCACCTGGTCTTTCATCTGCGCGACCGGGATCTTGTCCAGGTCACGCTGCGGTTCGACCCATTCGTGTCCCGGCAGTGATCCCGAGCATTGATGGAACAGGGTGTGGTTGCCCAGCTCGTGTCCGTTTGCAGCGGCAGCGCGCCATTCCTGCAAACGGTCGCGCACCGGTTCACGCGACAGTTGCAGGTAGAAACTTCCCTTCATCCCATGTTTGTCCAGTGCAGGAATGGCATGGTCGAGCTGTGAATCCAGTGCGTCGTCATAGGCAAGGCTCACCGCCGCCTTCCTGCCATCGGGCCAAGCAAAGGATTTTTGCTGCGCAGATGCGACAGGCGCCATCGCCACGACGACGAGCAGGGCAGCCAGGACCGACAGACTCCTGCGCAGGCGATGTTCCATTGCAAACGGCATCGTCGTGCCTGCTAGTGCAGCAGGGTCTGTATGGCGTGCGCCGGGATATCGACTTTCGCCGATGCCGAACCCACGTAAAAGTTGTAGCTGATGTCCTGGTCGGTCGGGTTCATGACGATCGTCGCCAGCGTGTTGTCTTCATTGAGGAACGACGTGGTCAGCAAGGTGCTGCGGCTGCTGGCGGCGCTGACGCGTCGTGCATTCGGGCGGATGAACCTGGAGAAATGCCCGATGTAGTAGTAGCTGGGCGTGTAGATCAGTTCGCCGGTGTTGGTATCCGCATGGATCGGCGCGAAGCACCAGTTGCCTACGTGGTTGGGGCCGCCTTTTTCATCCAGCAGGATGTTCCAGTCCGTCCAGGCTTCCGCGCCGTTGTTGAGGTCGTTGATGATGGCGCTGCCATAGCGCTCCGCGTTGGGCCAGTACTGGTAACGCGCCGGGTCGAACTTCTCCACGGAGGCTTCCGTCAGCAACAGGTGCTTGTCGGGGTAGGCCTGGTCCACGACGCCTACATTGCGGTACATCGGGTCGAACCCCGCCCAGGTTTCATACCAGTGGAAGCCCATGCCCCACGCGTATTTGGATGCGTCCGGGTCATCGAAAATCACGTGCGCACGGTGGGTCATCATGTCGCGGTTGTGGTCCCAGACAATGATCTTCGTGTCTGCATAGCCGGCCTTGTGCATGGTCGGACCGAGATGGTTCTTGAGGAAGTCGCGCTCTTCTTCCGCCGTGTACAGCATGGATTCCCATTTTTGAGTTGCCATCGGTTCGTTCTGCACGGTGATGGCCCAGATCGGGATGCCTTCCTGCTCGTAGGCCTGGATGAACCTGGTGAAGTAGGTCGCCCACGCCGCCGCATATTCGGGCAGCAACGAACCGCCTTTGAGCATGTTGTTGTTGGTTTTCATGAAGGCGGGGGCGCTCCATGGGCTCGCGAACAGGGGCAGCTTGCCGCCCGCGGCGGCGATGGCTTTCTTGATCAGCGGGATGCGCACCTGGCGGTCGTGGTCGATGGAAAAGCTTGCAAGTGACTTGTCGCCTTCATCGATATACGTATAACTGGCGCTGCTGAAGTCCGAGCTGTGGATGGTGGTGCGTGCCAACGAGTAGCCAATTCCGCTTTCCTTGTCGTAATACGCCTTGAGGAACTCGGCTTGCCTGGCTGCATCCAGCTTGGCAAAGACCTCGGCGCTGGAATCGGTGATGGCGCCACCGATGCCGATCAGCGACTGGTAGCGCTTGTCCGGGTCGATGAAGATGGAGGTCTCGGCCTCGGTCAATGGATGGCCAGTCGCCAGCGTGACCGTGCCGCTCTTGCCCAGGCGCTGCTGCGAACTTTCGGCGCTCGTGTAGATCACGACCGACCTGTCATTGCTGGAGAATTTTTTCAAAGGTTTTTCAGCGGCATGGGCGGAGAAGGGGCCGGCGGCCAGCATGACTAGTGCAGCGGCCGCCGTGGAAAGGAAGTGATTGCTCATGGATTGTCTCGTGGTCAAGGGCCTGGCGGGTGCCGGGTCGCCTGCGTGTCATGTCGCGGTGCCACATGGCTTGGCCGCAGACTTTCTGACAGCGCTGTCATATAGTTGCATGGGGGCTGTGTCAATCGTCAGGCAACAAGAAGCGGATTTCTACCTGTCGCGATTGGGCATTGCAGGCGTTGGGCAGGATCGGGCGGAACTTCGTATTGCTGTGCAGCATGTGTATGCGCGTGTGCCGGGCATGGGCATTCGCAGGGCAGGGCAGCGAAAACCTTGGGGGTAGTGATGGTCGACAAGTCGCAGGATCCAGCGCTGGATTTCTTCGAATCAACGCGCATGCCGCCCGGCTCACCCGCGCCTTGGACAGGCCTTGCGCATGCGTAGCCGTATCGAGGATGTGGCAAGCGCCGCGGGCGTATCGATGAAAACCGTGTCGCGGGTTCTCAACAACGAGCCGAACGTGCGCGAGGTGACCCGTGCGCGGGTGATGCAGATGGTCGAACAGCTGCAGTACAAGCCCAACCTGTCCGCGCGCAGCCTGGCCGGACAGCGCTCGTATGTGGTCGCGCTGGTCTACAACAATCCTTCACGCAACTACCTGATGGAAATCCAGAGCGGCATGCTCGAAGCATGTCGTGTCAGCCACTACAACCTCGTACTGGCGCCCATGGGCGCGGGCAAGCAATTGGCAGTGGATATCAAGGGGCTGTTTGAGTATTTTGGCCCCGATGGCGTCGTACTCATCCCGCCGCTTACGGACGATGCGGTGGTGTTGGCGTACCTGCAGGAACACGAAGTGCCTTTCGCCTGCATCGCCCCGCGCAGGCCTGAATCGCGCATCGGCGTGATGATGGACGAGACCGCTGCCGTCCTTGCCCTGATGGAGGGGCTGATTGCGCTCGGCCATCGCCGCATAGGCCATATCAAGGGACCGCCCTCGCACGGTGCCTGCCAATGGCGCTACAAGGGTTATCGCGACGCGTTGAAGAAAGCTGGCATTGCATACGATCCGGAATTGATAGCGCAGGGCGAGTTCTCGCACGAGTCGGGCATCATCGGTGGCAACCAGTTGCTGGACCTCGCCGATCCTCCCACCGCGATCTTCGCCGCCAACGACGACATGGCGGCCGGGGTGATTCGTGCCGCCGCTGAGCGAGGCGTGGTGGTGCCACGCGACCTTTCGGTCTGTGGGTTCGACGACACCCCGATTGCCCGGCATATCTATCCATCGCTTACGACGGTGTGCCAGCCCACGTCGGAGATGGGGCGATTGGCGACCTTGGAACTGCTGGAAAACATCCGTGCGCCCCACGCCGGGCGCATGGTGCATGTAGAGCACAGGCTGGTATTCCGCGAATCAACCCGACCACCCAAACAGGCGTAGGCGGGCTGCCTTGCATGCATCGGAGCCACCATGCCGACCGCCGGTCGCATGCGGTTTTTTCGCTGCGTCGCAACATGATTTGCGCCTGAAACGCCGTCAGATCAAGCTTTCCAAGTAATTTGCACTGCAGATTGACAACGCTGTCAATTGGGCGTTCAATGCCGCTGGAATTGTGAGAGTAGAGAACTCAACAGACTTAGCCGAACCAAACAAATTCGTGAATTCCGGGGAGGGAAGAACATGAAACAGCTGCACAATGCACCCAAGAAAAGAATCCTGACATCCGCTCTGCTGCTGGCACTTGCAAGCCCAGCCTGGGCGCAGGATGCCGCAGAGAAAGAAGCGGCCGCACCTACGACGAGCGAGCTCGAGGCCACAGACCTGGATGCCGTGGTGGTTACCGGCATCCGCGGCAGCTTGACGTCCTCGATGAACCTCAAGCGCGACGCGCAAGGCATCGTCGATGGCATCGTCGCCGAAGACATCGGCAAGTTCCCGGACACCAACCTGGCGGAATCACTGCAGCGTATCAGCGGCGTGTCGATTGACCGTTCGCTGGGCGAAGGTTCGCGCGTCACGGTGCGTGGCGTGGGTCCGGACTTCAACCTCGTGTTGCTCAACGGTCGGCAGATGCCGGCATCGAGCAATGCCGGCGGTGCGGGCATTTCCAATTCGCGCGCATTCGACTTCGCCAACCTCGCCTCGGAATCCATCTCGGCCGTCGAGGTCTACAAGACCAGCCGTGCGGAGACTCCGCCTGGCGGCATTGGCGCCACCATCAACATCAAGACGGCGCGTCCGCTGGATGCCACGCCGGTTGCCAACATCGGCATGAAGCTGGTCAACGACACCTCCAATGGCAATCTTCCGGATTCGCTGCAGGGCAGTGATTTCACCGGTGAAATGTCCGGCATCTTCAGCCAGACCTACGCCGACGGAAAATTCGGCGTCGCACTGAGCGGCAGCTACCAGGAACGCGACTTCGGCTACAGCCAGGTGTCCGTGCCGGGCGGCTGGCGCGCGTTCCGCGGCGACGAGAACAACTGGGGCACGATTCCGCAGACCGGTTCGCCGGGTTCGGAAAACATCACCAACCGTCCCGGTCCCGATGATATCTACTCGGTTCCGCAGAACCTCAACTACAGCATCAATGGCGTGCAACGCCAGCGCACCAACGGGCAAGTCACGTTCCAGTACGCGCCTACCGACAACGTGACCGCGACGCTGGATTACACGTATTCGGAAAACAAGATCCAGCAGCAGCGCAACGAATTGTCGGTGTGGTTCAACTATGGCCCGTCGGTAAGTTCGTGGACCGATGGCCCGGTGGCCGGGCCTCTCATCTATTCTGAGACGCTTCCGGCCGCCAACAGCGACCTTTCGATGGGCGGCATGCGCCTGGCCAACGTCAACCAGAACAAATCGCTTGGCTTCAACGTCGAGTGGGAAGTGAACGACGCGCTCAGCCTTGAGTTCGATTACCACGACTCTTCGGCGGAAACCCGGCCCGACAGCCCGTGGGGCTCGGCCGGCGTGCTGGGCATGTCCGCGTTCATCCGTGGCACCACCACTGCTGATTTCAGCCGCGATTTCCCGGTGCTGACGGTTGCGCTGCCGGCGGGCGTGACCCAGGTATCGCCTTCGCAGGCGCTGGTCAGCGGCTCGGTGTTCCAGAATGCGTACACCAAGTCGGAAGTCGAGCAGGGCCAGATCAAGGGGCGGTTCCAGCTGGGCGATTATTCGGGGCTGGATTTCGGCATGACTTCCACCGAAGTCAACAACCGGACCGCGTACGCATTCATGCAGCGCGATACCTGGGGCGGCGTGGGCACGCCGGCGGATTACCCGGATGACATCTTCCAGGCCGACAACATGGGTCGTTATTTCGGCTCTTTCTCCGGCAGCAACAGCGCTAATTTCACCGATCAATTCTTGTTGTTCGATTTCAACCGCTTGCGTGATGCCGCGGTAGCGGTCACGGGCCGCGACGACTGGTACCGCGCACCGAGCGTGTTCGAGCGCGATATCCGCACGACCGAGAAGTCACGCGGCTTCTACGTGCAGTGGAACACGACGTGGGACTGGTCCATGCCGGTCAACATGAACGTGGGCGTGCGCTACGAGGATACGGAGGTCGTGTCGCGGGCACTGGTCCCGGTCGCGACGGGCATCCAGTGGCAGGCGGCGAACGAACTCAACCTGGTGTTGGCGGGCTCCAGCTTCAGCACCCTGACCGGCGAATACGATTACTGGCTGCCCAACCTGGACTTGAGCGTCGAGCTGACCGACGACATGATCCTGCGCGGCAGCTACGGCCGCACCATTGGCCGGCCGGGCTGGGCGGATACGCAGGGCGGGCAGACGCTGGACCGCATCGTGCGCGTGGACGGCGGCACGGGTTCGTCGGGCAACCCGGCGCTCGAGCCGCTGGTGTCGGACAACTTCGACCTGTCATTCGAGTGGTACTACGGAGAGGCCAGCTATTTCTCGGTCGGTTATTTCCGCAAGGACCTGCAGAACTACATCGGCACCACCTCGATCACCGACGTCGGCGGCAGTGACGGTGAAACGCCGTTCAACCTGCACACACCAGTGGGAGGCGCCTACTGGAATGCGGCCCTGGGCAGCGGTTGCACGGTCGCGGACACGGTGTGCATACGCAACTACATCTTCGCCAACTTCAATGGCCAGCCGGGCGTTGACGCGGCCAACGGCATCATCACCGGCCAGCCGGGCGATCCCTTGGCGAACTTCCGCATCAACGTGCCGGCGAACACCGGATCCTCCACGCTGGATGGCTGGGAGTTGAACGTCCAGCACATGTTCGGCCAGAGCGGTTTCGGCCTGTCCGCCAACTACACCATCGTCGACAGTCCCGACCTCAACTATGACAATTCGGTAACGGTCGACCAGTTCGCGTTGCTGGGCTTGAGTGACTCGGCCAACCTGGTGGGGTTCTACGAAAAGAACGACTGGTCGGTGCGCGCCGCCTACAATTGGCGTGGCGAGTTCCTGTCGGGCAGGTTCGACAGTGAGCGCCCCAACCCCAACTACACCGAAGCGTACGGACAATTGGACCTCAGCATTGGCTACCAGGTGACCGACCAGTTCTCGGTCCAGTTCGAGGCCATCAACGTCACCGACGAAACGCAACGGATCCATGGACGTAACGATCGCCAGTTGCTGTACGCCACCCAAAACGGGCCACGTTACATGCTGGGGTTCCGGTACAACTTCGAGTGACCTGAAGCATGGGAGCCGCGGGGTCGATCGACCCCGCAGGAAAAAGCCGCCGGCTACCGGCGGCTTTTTCTCATGATTGCCGTTCCATCCAAACCACTACCGGGGTGTCTGATTGAATGACGCCGTAAAGCATGTCGTTATCCTCGGCGGAGGTTCTGCCGGCTGGCTGGCTGCAGCGGTGCTGGCGGCCGACCACAATGCGGCCGCTGGCCACGGGCTGGAGATCACGTTGATCGAATCGCCGGACGTCGCCACCATCGGCGTCGGCGAGGGCACCTGGCCGACCATGCGCGACACCCTGCGCAGGATAGGCGTGTCGGAAACCGACTTCATCCGCGAATGCGATGCCGCCTTCAAGCAGGGCTCGAAGTTCGTGCGCTGGAGCGAGGACCGCGAAGGCGACGCTTACTACCATCCGTTCGTGCTGCCCCAGGGCTACCTGGACACCAACCTCGTTGCCGGCTGGATGCAACACCGCGACGTGCCCTTCGGAACGCTGGTGTGCTTCCAGCCGCATTTGTGCGAGGCCGGCAAGGCGCCCAAGCAGTTCTCCACGCCGGAGTACGCGGCGGTGGCCAACTACGCTTACCACCTGGATGCGGTCAAGCTGGGTGTATTCCTGCGCAAGCACTGCGTCGAGAAACTGGGCGTACGCCATGTGTCCGACCACATGACTGCGATCAACACCCATGGGAACGGCGACATTGCCTCGCTGCAGACGCGCGACAACGGCGCCATCACCGGCGACCTGTTCATCGACTGCAGCGGGGCACGATCGCTGCTGCTGGGCGAGCATTTCGGCGTCGGCTTGGTGTCGCAGAAGCACGTGTTGTTCAACGACCGTGCGATCGCGGTGCAAATGCCCCATGCGGCCCCCGATTCGCCGATCGCCTGCCAGACCGTCTCGACTGCGCAACCCAACGGCTGGATCTGGGACATCGGCCTGCAAAGTCGGCGTGGCATCGGCCATGTCTACTCCAGCAGCCACGCGACTGACGAAGCCGCCGAACAGGACCTGCTGCACTACGTGGCCAATGCCGGTGGTGGCGTGCAGGATCCGGCGAAGCTGGTCCGGATCAAGTTCAACCCGGGTTATCGAAAAAAAACCTGGCATCGCAATTGCGTTGCCATTGGCCTGGCCAGTGGATTCGTGGAGCCGCTGGAAGCGTCCTCGCTGGTGCTGGTGGAACTGGCCGCGGGCATGCTCAGCGACCAGATGCCGGCGACACGCGCGGCAATGGATACCGTAGCCGGACGCTTCAACGACACCTTCACCTATCGCTGGGAGCGCGTGGTTGATTTCCTGAAGTTGCACTACGTGCTCACGAAGCGAACCGACAGCGACTTCTGGCGCGACAACTGCCGCCGCGAATCCATCCCCGACCGCCTGCAGGAACTGCTCAGCCACTGGCGGCATCAACCGCCGTCACGTTATGACTTCTACCGCGTGGACGAAGTGTTCCCGTCGGCCAGCTACCAGTACATCTTGTATGGAATGGGATTCCAGCCGGAGGCACGGCCCGCGACCCGACGCGAGGATGACGTGCGCAAGGCGGAAGGCTATTTCCAGCAGACGTCAGCGCTTGCCCGCAAGATGCTGGCGGCCCTGCCGGGGCATCGCGAGATGCTGGACCATGTGCGGACGCGCGGCATGCCGCGCATCTAGGATGGCCAGCGGACGAAGGCAATCGACGATTCTGAGTTTCGAGTCGTGAAATAAAACGCGCTGATGCGAAGTTGATCGCACAGGCGCCAAGAACAGCCGCGCCGGCATCCAGTGAAGGCGCGTAGGATAGTTTCCTCCAGACACAGGTTCCAATGCGGAAGCCCCATGGCCCAACACGTCCTGCTCAACAACATCGACCACATGGACCTGCGCGTCGACGCCACGCGTGGCGCTGCTTTCGGCGACGACGTGATGTTCGCCATCACCTTCCCGTCCGAGTTCCGCAACGTGCAGGCCTATTACCCCATCGTGTTCCGCAAGACCGACGACGGTGCGTTCCAGCCCATCGCGCTGTTCGGGTTCCAGGAGGGGCAAAACCTCTTTCTCGACGGCAACCGTTGGAACGCCGCCTACGTGCCGCTCGCGATCGAACGGCAGCCGTTCCTGATCGGGCGTGATGGCGATGCGCTCCTGGTCCACATCGACCTGGACAATCCGCGCGTGTCCAGCGATCGGGGTGAGGCGCTGTTCCGCGACCAGGGCGGCACCACGGCATTCCTGGAGCGCATGACGTCGGTGCTGCTTGCGCTGCATGATGGCCTGCAGGCGACGTCCGCGTTCGTACAGGCACTCCTGCAGCATGGACTGCTGGAATCATTCGCACTCGATGTCGAACTCGGCGATGGCACGCTGAACCGGCTGGAGGGCTTCTACACGGTGAACGAAGAGAAGCTTGGGGCGCTGGACGGGCCTGCATTGGAAGCGCTGCAGCGCGCCGGTTTCCTGGAGCCACTGTACATGGTGGTTGCTTCCCTTTCGCGGTTCCGCGACCTCATCGACAGGACGAGCCGGGTACATGCTGGCGGTCGATAGAAAAATCCGCGAATTCCACGCTGTCGATCCGCGGGCACTGCCGGACGAAGTGCTGCAATCCCCGGAGCCGGCGGTGTTGCGTGGCGTCGCTGTGCGCTGGCCGATGGTGCAGGCCGGTCAACAGTCGGCGCAGGCCGCCGTAGCCTATTTGCGCGGGTTCGAGCGAAAGGACGCACAACCCGTGGTCGCGATGGTGGGTCCACCCGACATCGGGGGGCGGTTCTTCTACAACGCGGCGCTGGACGATTTCAACTTCCGTCGCGAGAACGTGCCGTTGGGCGTGGCCCTGAACACGTTGCTGAAGTACGCGAAGGAACCGGCTCCGCCGGCGATCTACATCGGGTCCACCACCATCGACACGTGGTTGCCCGGTTTCCGCGACCACAACGACTTCGCGTTCGGGGACAGGGAAGCGCTGGCCAGTATCTGGATCGGCAATCGCACGCGCATCGCCGCGCACCAGGACGTGCCGGACAACCTCGCCTGCGTGGTTGCTGGTCGCCGGCGGGTGACGGTGTTTCCACCGCAGCAACTGTCCAACCTCTACGTCGGCCCGCTCGATTTCACGCCCGCGGGGCAAGCCATCAGCCTGGTGGATTTCGCAGCGCCTGATTACGACCGCTTCCCGCGTTTCGAAGAAGCGCTGCGGCACGCGCAGGTCGCGGAACTCGGACCGGGCGATGCCGTGTTCATCCCCAGCATGTGGTGGCATCACATGGAAGCACTGGAAACATTCAACGTGCTGGTCAACTACTGGTGGCGACAGACGCCGGCGTGGATGGATACACCGATGAACGCGTTGATGCTGGCGCTGATGACCGTACGCGACCTGCCTGCCGGGCAGCGTGCCGTGTGGGAAGACGTGTTCCGCCATTACGTATTCGCCCCGGACGAAGCGACTGCCGACCACATTCCTGCCGACGCACTGCGTGCGCTCGGGCCCATCGATGAAGCCAGGGCGCGCGCCATGCGCGCCCGCCTGCTGCAACGGCTGAACCACTGAGGACGCATGACGTGATGGAAGACACCGCCCACCATCCACAGACACCCATCAAGCGCATCGTCATCGCCGGCGGTGGCACCGCGGGGTGGATGGTGGCCGCGGCGCTCTCCAAAACCTTGGGCAAGCTGCTGGATATCAAGCTGATCGAGTCCGACGAGATTTCCACGGTCGGCGTCGGCGAAGCCACCATCCCCACCCTGGTCACCTTCCATCGCCTGCTGGATATCAACGAAAAAGAGTTCATGGCCGCCACGCAGGCGACCTTCAAGCTGGGCATCAGCTTCGAGAACTGGCGCAACGTGGGCGAAGACTACATCCACTCGTTCGGCATCACTGGCAAAGACCATTGGACCGCCGGCTTCCAGCACTTCTGGTTGAAGGGTCGCGAGCGCAACCTCGCCAGCGACTATGGTGATTACTGCCTTGAGTTGAAAGCGGCGCTGCAGAACAAGTTCGCGCATCTTCCAAATGGCGGCATGAACTACGCATTCCACATGGATGCGTCGCTGTACGCGAAGTACCTGCGCGGGTTCAGCGAGAAATTCGGCGTGCAGCGCATCGAAGGCAAGATCGTCGCGGTCAAGTCCGATGCGCAGCCCGGCCACATCAGCGCGCTACGGCTGGATTCGGGTGTCGACATCGAGGGCGACCTGTTCATTGATTGCACCGGGTTCCGCGGGCTGCTGATTGGGCAGACGCTGGGCGTGGAATACCAGGACTGGTCGCAGTGGCTGTATTGCGACAGCGCGGTGGCGGTGCAAACCGAATCGGTCGGGGATGCGGTTCCCTATACCCGCTCCATCGCCCACGATGCCGGTTGGCAATGGCGCATCCCGCTGCAGCACCGCGTGGGCAATGGCATCGTCTTCAGCAGTCGCCATGCGGACGATGCCCGTGCCACCGAGACCTTGCTGGGCAACATCCAGGGCACGGTGCTGACCGAGCCACGCGTGATCAAATTCCGCCCAGGGCAGCGATCCAGCACCTGGAGCGGCAACTGCGTGGCCATTGGCCTGGCCAGCGGCTTCCTGGAGCCGATTGAATCCACCAGCATCCACCTGATCCAGCGCGGCATCCTGCGCCTACTGCAGATGTTCCCGGCCAACGGCATCAGCCAGTCCGATGTCGACGAATACAACCAGCAGACCCGCGCGGAGATCGAGCACATCCGTGATTTCATTATCCTGCATTACCACGTCACCCATCGCCAGGACACGGCGTTCTGGCGCGCATGCCGCGACATGGATATCCCGCAATCATTGCGCCATCGCATCGAGTTGTTCCGCGAAACCGGGCGCGTGTTCCGCGCGCCCAACGAACTGTTCGCCGAGAACTCCTGGATCCAGGTGATGCTGGGGCAGGGCATCACCCCGCGCCAGCGTCATCCCGTTGCCGATTTGATGGGCGATGCGGAGCTGGCGCAGTTCCTGGACGGGATTCGCACGACCGTGGACAAAACGCTGGTCCAGCTTCCCTCGCACCAAGCGTACGTGGAGCGGTACTGCCCGGGCCTGCGCCCGACCTAGCGGCAGGCGGCGGGGTCGTAACCCGCGATCTCTTCGTCGGCAATGAGTTGGCGCAGTTGCGCAGCCGACGCGCGTTTCATGGGTCGCTCGTCCACGCCGGACAACGGTGCCTGGCGCAATGCATCGTGCGGCAGTACGGTCACGTCGAAGGTCAGTGCTTCGGCCGTGAATACCCACACGGGAAAGTCATCGCTGCGTTGCCGGTCCAGGCGCAGGTGGCGCGTGCGTGCATCGGCCGGGATGCGGTGCTCGTCCAGGAAGCGTGGCACGGCATCTTCATCGTCGGTATGCAAATGCAGGTGCACGGGTGAATTCGCATCGGCCGTGCCTTCCAGCACCGGCCCCGCCAGCCGCGGCGAGAAGCCCGAGAAAAATTCAAGCGCCCGCAGCGCCGCTTCGCGGCGCACCTGCACGGCCTGCTGCTGCGGTTCGCCTACGAACAAACGCTGGTATTCGCGCAGGGCCTGTTCGATCTCGCGGTTGCGTGGCAGCGAGGCATCGTCGTGGATGCCGAGGCGCTCGGCGGCCTTGAGTTTGGCCTGGTGGTAATCGCGGAAGCCGCCTTCGGCCATCAGCCGGGCGGCTTCGTTCGCCAGCCGATGGCGGCGTTCGCGGGTGCGGGTTTCGGCATGTTGACGGGCGTGGTGCATGGGGAGCCTCCGCGTCGAAACATGGGGAGACTGTACCCGACGCAGCGTTGCGAATGTGGCAACGCTGCGTGAGTGCATTCACATGCAGGATCAGAAGATGTCGAACGCGGCCTCGTCGGCCATGGCATCGTCGGTGTTGTAGATCTCTTCGCTCTGGATGCGCTCCAGATCTTCCACCTTGACCCATTCCACCACGCCATTGCTGGTCACCTGGGTCATGCCATCCGGCGGATCGTTCTGCGCGATGGCCTGGTCTTTCAACGCCGCGCGCATGTAGTCGATCCAGATCGGCAACGCGGCCTTGCCGCCGTACTCGCGGTAGCCAAGGCTGCGGAAGTCATCGCGACCGACCCAGACCACGGTGGAGTAGGGGCCGCCGAAGCCGCCGAACCAGGCATCGCGGTGGTCGTTGGTGGAGCCGGTCTTGCCGCCGACGTCTTCGCGGTTCAGGACCTTGGCCGCAGTGGCCGTGCCACGCTGCACCACGTCGCGCATCATTGACACCAGCTGGTAGGCGGTGCGCTCGTCAATGGCGCGCGGTGCCACCTTCATGTTGGGATCGGCCGGTTTGGCCGGCGCAGCGGGCTTCGCGGCGACGGCCTGCGGCTTGGGCTTCTCTTTCTGCCCGGTGGGACTGAGGTCGAAGCCATCCACCACGTTGCTGACAGGCGCCGCCGCAGTCACGCCCGCACCACAGGTACGGCACGCGGTGTCGGGGTTTTCCTTGAAGACCACCGCGCCTTCCCGGTCCTTGACCTCGTCGATGAACCACGGCGTCACCAGCGAGCCGCCGTTGGCGAAGACCGAATAGCCGCGCGCCATGGACAGCGGCGTCAGCGACGCCGTGCCCAGCGACATCGACAGGTTGGGCGGCAGTTCGGCCTCGTTGAAGCCGAACTGGCTGATGTACTTGCGCGCGAAGTCCACGCCGATGCTGTCCAGCAGGCGTACCGACACCAGGTTGCGCGACTGCACCAGCGCCTCGCGCAACCGCATGGGGCCGCGGAACCCACCGCCGTCGTTCTGCGGCCGCCACATGTGGCCGCGGCGGTCGCGGAACACCACCGGCGCGTCCAGCACGATGGACGCCGGGTTGTAGCCCTTCTCGAAGGCCGCCGAATACACAAACGGCTTGAAGCTGGAGCCGGGCTGGCGCCGTGCCTGGGTGGCGCGGTTGAACTTGTTGCCGGCGAAGCTGTAGCCGCCAATGATGGCTTTCACCGCTCCCGTGCTGGCGTCCAGCGACACCAGTGCGGCCTGCGCGCGCGGCAGCTGGTCCACCAGGTAAGTCGTCGGGGTTTCACCCGGCTTCGGAGTTTCCAGCTTGATCCGGGCCAGGTCGCCGCGTTTGAACAGCGAGGCCGGGGTCTTGCCGGTCCATTTGCTCGCCGATGCGGGCAGGCTGATTTCACTGGCATCCGCCAGCACCACGGTCACGCCGCCATCGGGGTTGGCCCGTGCGACCACGGCTGGAATCAGACCGTTCTGGGTGGGAATACCCGACAGGTGCGTTGCGAGCACCGCCGCATCGGCATCCGCGGCCACTTCGAAGTGCTGTTCCACCCCATTCCATCCATGCCGGTGGTCATACAGGCGCAGGCCGTCGCGCACGGCCACGTCCGCGGCGATCTGCAGTTCGGGGTCGATGGTGGTGGTGACGTGGTAGCCCTTGTTGACCACGTCGCCGCCGAAGCGCGCGATCATTTCCTGGCGCACCATTTCCGCCACGTAGGGCGCGTACACCTCCACGGGGCGCTCATGGGGCTTGGCGTGCATCACCTCGGCCTTGCCGGCCGCGGCCTCTGCGGGGGTGATGTAGCCGTCTTCCAGCATGCGTTGGATGACATAGACGCTGCGCTGGTGGTTGCGCTCCGGGTTGCTGATCGGGTTGCCGCTGGAGGGGAACTTGAGCGCGCTCACCAGGGTGGCGGTCTCGCCCAGGGTCAGCTGGTCCAGGGGTTTGCCGTAGTAGTACTCGGCCGCCGCGGCCACGCCGTAGGCGCGGTTGCCGAAGAAGCTCTTGTTCAAATACAGCTCAAGGATCTCGTCCTTGGTCAGCATCTGCTCGATCTTCATCGCCAGCATCATTTCCACCAGCTTGCGGGTGTAGCTGTATTCGGAGCTCAGGAAGAACTGGCGCGCGACCTGCTGGGTGATGGTGCTGCCGCCCGCGACCCGGCCTTCCTTGAGGGTCGCGGTCTGCCACAGGGCCCGCGAGATGCCCTTGGGGTCGACGCCCTTGTGGGTCTGGAAGTTGGAGTCCTCGGCGGCGATGAAGGCCTGCCTGACCTTGGCCGGCACCTTCTCGATATCCACCGGATAGCGACGGGTTTCGCCGAACAGCCCGATCAGGCGCCCGTCACTGGCATAGACATACAGGGGCTCCTGCAGCTCCACGTTGCGCAGGGAATCAACCTCGGGCAGTTTCGAGGAGACCACGTAATAGAGGATTCCCAGGCCGACGGCGCCAATCAGGGACAGGGCAATGAAGGCGATTACTGCCCAGCGCAGCAGGCGGCGAAAACGGGACATCCGGGCAGATTCCGATTGCAGAATTGGTGGCGGCGGAGTATAGATGACTCGGGGTTGACGGGTTATGTTCCGGGGGGAAACAATAACTTGGCGTGTATCCTTAGTGAACCGTGACAAGCCGCACAGGCTGCGAATCGGGTCTTGCAAGTAGTGAAATGTTCGTTATTAATGTGAGTCGGGGCCTGATCTGCTTGTAGTGCCTGTGTCGTAAGGGGAGATACCGTGGGGCTTATACCTAAGAGTCAGTCGCCGCTCATCGGCGTCGACATCAGTTCGACTGCGGTCAAGCTGCTTCAGCTTTCCCGGGTGGGCAACCGTTTTCGCGTTGACCATTACGCGGTCGAGCCGTTGCCGCCGAACGCCGTTGTCGAGAAGAACATCGTCGAGGTCGAAGCCGTAGGCGAGGCCATCCGCCGCGCCGTGACCCGGGCCGGCAGCAAGGCCAAGTACGCCGCGGCCGCGGTTGCAGGCTCCGCGGTGATCACCAAGATCATTCCCATGCCCGCCGAGCTGGACGAGAACGACCTAGAAGCCCAGGTGGAGCTCGAGGCGGTCAATTACATTCCGTACCCGATCGAGGAAGTGAACCTCGATTTCGAGGTGCTGGGCCCGATGCCCAACAATCCCGAAATGGTGCAGGTGCTGCTGGCGGCCTCGCGTTCCGAGAACGTCGAGCTGCGCCAGTCCGCGCTGGAACTGGGTGGCTTGACCGCACGGGTCATGGACGTGGAGGCCTTCGCGGTCGAGAACGCCTTTGCCTTGCTGTCCGGCGAGCTGCCGATCCCGCACGATGGCGTCGTCGCGCTGGTCGATATTGGCGCCACCATGACCACGCTCAACGTCTTGCGTACCGGTCGCAGCCTCTACAGCCGCGAGCAGGTCTTCGGCGGCAAGCAGCTTACCGACGAAGTCATGCGCCGCTATGGCCTGACCTACGAGGAAGCCGGCATGGCCAAGCGCCAGGGCGGGTTGCCGGAAAGCTACGAGGTGGAAGTGCTGGAGCCTTTCAAGGAGGCCACCGTCCAACAGATCAGCCGCCTGCTGCAGTTCTTCTATGCGGGCAGTGAATTCAACCGTGTTGACCAGATCGTCCTCGCTGGCGGTTGCGCCGCGCTGGTTGGATTGCCCGAAATGGTGGAAGAGCAATTGGGCGTGCCGACCGTGGTCGCCAACCCGCTGGCACAAATGACCCTGGGGCCGCGCGTCCAGGCGCATGCCCTGGCCCAGGATGCGCCGGCGCTGATGATTGCCACTGGCCTGGCCCTGAGGAGCTTCGACTGATGGCGAAGATCAACCTGCTCCCGTGGCGCGCCGAACGACGCGCGCAACGCCAGAAAGAGTTCTACGGCATGCTCGGCCTGGCCGCCGCCGCCAGCATCGTGCTGTCCTTCCTGATCTGGTTCTACTACGGCCAGCAGATCAGCGGTCAGAACACCCGCAACCAGTTCCTTGAACAGGAAATCGTCAAGGTCAAGGCCCAGAACGAAGAAATCAAGACGCTGGGCAAGCAGAAAGACCGCCTGCTGGCACGCAAGAAAGTCATCGAGCAACTGCAGGCCAACCGCTCGCAGATGGTGCATCTGTTTGATTCACTGGTACGCACCATCCCCGATGGCGTGGCCCTGGCCAACATCAAGCAGGAAGGCGAAATCCTGACGCTCGAAGGCCGTGCCCAGTCCAATGCGCGCGTCAGTGCCTACATGCGCAACCTCGAAAGTTCCGGCTGGATGACCAATCCCGACCTGTCCATCATCGAAGCGAAGGGCGAAGACAAAGCCGGTCCTGGTGCAGTGTCCAGCGACGTACGGGCGCTACCGTATGTGTTCACGCTGCAGGTCAAGCTGGCCAACCCGAATGCACCGGATGCGGAGGGCGGTGTTGCACCCGCCGGTTCCCCGGCGGTTGCCGATAGTACGGCGGCTGCGGGCACCAGCACGACCACGCCACCTGCCACACCCGCCGCGCCTGCCACCACCGCACCGGCACCCGTCATTGACACTACCAAGCCCGCAGCTGCGCCGGCACCGGCGGCCACGCCAGCTGCGCAGCCTGCACCGGCGACGCAAGGGAGCCCGGCGTCATGAGTGAGAAAAAGAAGGTCAAGGTCAGCGACCTGGATTTCAACAACATCGGCAATTGGCCGCAGAACTACAAGATAGGGTTCTGCGTGCTGGTGGGCTTCCTGATCCTGTTCCTTGCGTATTTCCTGTTGATCAAGGGCAAGCGCGAGGAACTGCAGGGCCTTGAGCAGAAGGAAACGTCCCTGCGCCAGGACTTCGAGAAGGAGCAGGGCGACGCAGCCAACCTCGAGCCATTGAAGCAGCAGCTCGCCCAGATGGAACAGGTGCTGCAGCAGATGCTGCGCCAGTTGCCCAGCAAGACCGAAATGCCCGACCTGATCGTGGATATCTCGCAGACCGCGTTGTCCAGCGGCTTGGCCAACGAGCTGTTCCAGCCAGGCCCGGAATCACCCAAAGAGTTCTATGCCGAAAAGCCGATCGCGCTGCGCATGGTCGGCAGCTACCACCAGTTCGGTGCCTTCGTCAGCGGGGTTGCGTCCCTGCCACGCGTGGTGATCCTGACCATGCATGACATTTCCCTCAAGCCCAAGGACGGCAAGGCCATCACCAGCAATGGTGCCTTGGAACTTTCCGGAACGGTGAAGACCTACCGTTACCTGGACGACACGGAAATCGAGGAGCAGGAGAAAGCGGCGGCGGGCGCTGCCGCCCAGCCGGGCGCGACGCCGGCACCTGCCGCGGGCGGTGGAGCATGAGCATGCAAGCCTTTTCTACTTCCCGCACGGTACGCGTGGTTGTCGCTGCCTGCCTGGCGTTGTCACTGTCCGCGTGCGGACGTGGGATCACCAGCACGCCAGGCGATGCACCCAACCTGGAAAAATGGATTGCGGATGTACGCGCCCGCCCGGCCCCGCCACTGGAACCGTTGCCGGTCATGCAGCAATTCGAGACCTTTGAATATGCCGCCCAGACCCTGCGCGACCCGTTCAGCGATGCCTGGAGCAACAGCGACGGTGGCGGCCTGCGCCCCGATCCGGATCGCCGCAAGGAAACACTTGAGCAATACCCGTTGGACAGCCTGGACATGGTGGGCACCATCGGCGGCGGCGCGAACCTGATTGCGTTGGTGATGGCGCCTGACAAGGTCACCTATCGGGTGCGGCCGGGTGCGTATTTGGGGCAAAGCGATGGTCGCATTACCGGCGTCCAGGAAGATCGCATTGAACTTGTGGAACTTGTGCCGGACGGTGCGGGCGGTTGGCTGGAACGGCCGGCGGCGATTGCGCTTGAAGATCAATGATTAGGGGATACACGATGACCGCTTCGAACGCTCACTTCCTGCGGCCTGCCCGGCGCGTGACCTCGGTACGGATCTGCGGCTTGGCACTCGCCATCGGCTTGCTGGCAAGCACCAGTGCCGTCAATGCGGCCACGCCAGACCCGACAGCACCGACTGCATACGCTGGGGCCGCCAGTACAGCGCCAGCCGCGTTGGAAATATCCAACATCGACTTCAAGCGCGGTGACGGTGGGGCGGGTCGGTTGATCGTCCGCTTCAACGGCAAGGGCGCCATGCCCGACCTGCGCAACCAGGGCGCTTCCGTCATCGTCGATGTCGGCAATGCGGTACTGCCCGCGGCGCTGCAGCGACCACTGAACGTCGTCGATTTTGCAACGCCCGTGCAGCGCGTGGATGCGCGTAATTCAGGCAAGGGCTCGCAGTTGGTGTTGAGCACCGACGGCGCATTCGAGTCCATGGCCTACCAGACCGGCAATGAATACGTGGTTGAAATCGTGCCGCGCGCGGCGGCGAAGACGGCAATGGGTGCTACCGGCGGCGCTACTGCCATCGCGGCGGCCTCGGCCAAGGTTGCTACCGGGGCGCGTACCTACAGTGGTCGCCCGGTTACCTTCAACTTCCAGGACGTTCCAGTCCGCACCGTGCTGCAGCTGATCGCGGAAGAATCCAACCTCAACATCGTGGCGTCGGACACCGTGCAGGGCAACGTGACCCTCCGACTGGTCAACGTGCCGTGGGACCAGGCGCTCGACATCGTGTTGCAGGCCAAGGGCCTGGACAAGCGTCGTGATGGCGGCGTGGTCTGGGTCGCCCCGCAGCCGGAACTTGCCAAGTTCGAGCAGGACAAGGAAGACGCGCGCATCGCCATCGACAACCGCGTGGACCTGATCACGGAATACGTGCAGATCAACTACCACAGCGCTTCCGCCATCTTCAAGGCGCTGACCGAGGCCAAGGGCATAGGCAATGCCGGTGGCGGCAGTGGCACCGGCAACAGCCAGAACGAGAACGGCTTCCTGACCCAGCGTGGTCGCCTGGTGGCCGACGAGCGCACCAATACGCTGATGATCAGCGACATCCCGAAGAAGGTCGCGCAGATGCGCGAACTGATCGACGTGATCGACCGTCCGGTCGACCAGGTGCTGATCGAAGGCCGCATTGTCATTGCCACCGACACTTTTGCCCGTGATCTCGGCGCCAAGTTCGGCATTGGTGGCGGGCGCGACTACAACAACGGAGCCAACACCGCGACGATCGGCAGCACTGCCACAGGTAATGCGAACGCTGGCCGTGGCCTGAACGTGAACCTGCCCGCTGGCAGCTTCACCAATGGCGTCGCACCGAGCCTTGCCTACACCCTGCTTGGCGCCAACTTCAACCTTGACCTCGAACTGTCCGCGCTGCAGGAAGAAGGTCGTGGCGAGGTCATTTCCAACCCGCGCATCATCACTGCCAACCAACGTGAAGGCTATATCCGCCAAGGCCAGGAAATCGGCTACGTGACCATCACCGGCGGTACCGGTGGCCAAGCGGCGACACCCAATGTCCAGTTCAAGGATGTGTTGCTGGAGCTGAAGGTCACGCCCACCATCACTAACGATGGCCGCGTGTTCCTCAACCTCAATATCAAGAAGGATGAGGTCGAGGGTTACATCGTGCTGGCCGGATATGGCCAAGTGCCGCAGATCAGCAAGCGCGAAATCAATACCGCCGTGCTGGTGGAAGACGGGCAGACCGTGGTGATTGGCGGCGTGTACGAATTCACTGATCGTAGTGATCTGTCGAAAGTGCCTTTCCTCGGCGACATTCCATTCCTCGGCAACCTGTTCAAGAAGAAGGGTCGCTTGAAGGACAAGGCCGAGCTGCTGATCTTCATCACCCCCAAGGTGCTGGCAGTCGCCAAGCGCTGATTGACTGCGCAATATAGTTTCCAACAGGGCCGCTTGCGGCCCTGTTGCATTTCAGGCTTCAAACTGAACAGGACGAAACAAAACCGTCTGCGGTGTGAACCATCACTGGCAGTTTGGGTCAGAGTCGGCCGATGCAACCTCCAGACCTGATGCCCATGGATACCTTGACCCCACCATTGCCGCCTGAAAACCTGGGCGGTACCGAGAATACCCGCCTGCACCAGGCCTTCATCGCGCTGCGCGACGGCCTATCCGAAACCATCGTCGGCCAATCCGCGCTGGTCGAGCGACTGCTGATCGCCCTGCTCGCCGATGGCCACCTCTTGGTGGAAGGTGCGCCCGGCCTGGCCAAGACCATGGCCATCCGCACGTTGGCGTCGCGCTTGCAGGCGGAATTCGCCCGCGTGCAGTTCACTCCCGATCTTTTGCCCGCGGACCTGACCGGCACCGAGATCTGGCGTCCGCAGGACGGGCGTTTCGAATTCCAGCCCGGCCCCATCTTCCATCCCATCCTGCTGGCTGACGAAATCAACCGTGCGCCTGCCAAGGTGCAGTCCGCGCTGCTGGAAGCGATGGGCGAACGCCAGGTCACGGTGGGTCGGCATACCTATCCGTTGCCGAAACTCTTCCTGGTGATGGCCACGCAGAATCCGATCGAACAGGAAGGCACCTTCCCGTTGCCGGAAGCGCAGTTGGACCGCTTCCTGATGCACGTGCATGTCAGCTATCCCGAGGCATCGGCGGAAGCCGAGATCCTGCGCATCGCGCGTGAACGTGCGCGCGACAGCCTGCACACGACCTCCGTAGCCGTTGATCGCTTGCCGGTAGAGGACGTATTCGCGGCCCGTGCCGCCGTGCTCGACCTGCACGTAGCGCCGCAACTGGAGCGGTACCTGATCGAACTGGTCCTGGCGTCGCGCGATGCACGCCGCTATGACCCGCAGTTGGCCAAGCGCATCGCCTGGGGTGCCAGCCCACGTGGCTCCATCGCACTCGAACGTTGCGCGCGCGCGCGCGCGTGGCTGGCGGGTCGCGATTTCGTCACCCCCGACGACGTGCGCGCCATCGCGCCCGACGTGCTGCGCCATCGCGTGTTGCCCAGCTATGAAGCCACGGCGGAAGGTTGGGATGGTGACAAGCTGGTCGCGGCCCTGCTCGACGTCGTGCCGTTGCCCTGACCTCCACGCTGGAGCGTGATGCGATGAGTCTGCCCACTGGCGATGGTTTGAAGCCCACGCTTGCCGAGCTGGTTGCCCTGCGCGCTACCGCGCAGCGGCGACCGCCTGCGCGCAAGGGCAGCCACAACATCGCCGGCCCGGCGCAGTCCAGCCTGCGTGGCCGTGGCATGGAATACGCCGAGTCGCGCGAGTACGTGGCCGGCGATGACGTGCGCCACATCGATTGGCGGCTCACCGCCCGCAGTGGACGCACCCACACCAAATTGTTCCAGGCTGAACGCGAACGCCTGACGTTGATCGTCGCCGACACCTCGCCGGCGCTGTATTTCGGCACCCGCGTACGTTTCAAATCCGTCCAGGCCGCGCGCGCCGCGGCGGTCGCAGTATGGGCTGCGGTCCGCGACGGCGACCGCGTCGCCATCCTGCGTGGCAGCGTGCAGGAAGCGCCGGTTCCGCCCGCTTCGGGCGCGCGCGGTGCGCTTCGTGTACTCGATGCACTGGTACGCTGGTATTCGCAAGCACCGTTCGACGACACCGGCCTGTCGAAAGCACTCGAGAATGCAAGCCGCCTGTTGCGGCCGGGATCACGCCTGATCGTGCTGGCGGATCCGCGCAGTATTGCCGCGATACCGGAAACACGCTGGCCGGCACTGGCCGCGCATCACGAAGTCGTGGTGCTGATGCTCACCGACGCACTGGAAAGCGAGCCACCGAAGTCCGCCTTGCCGTTCGTGATTGGCGACCATCGCGTCGAGTTGGATCTGGGCAACGCCGCACAGCGCCAGCGTTGGCAAAACGAATTCAAGCAACCGGTCGAACATGCGCTACAGAGCCTCCCGCGTCGTGGCGTGCGTGTGTATTCCCTGCAGGGCGATGCGCCCAGCGAATCCTGGCTGCCGTTGCTGGGCCGCGCACAATCGCAGGTGGCGTGATGCAGGCACAGGAACTGGTATTGCGTGACGTGCACGTGCCGGTAGCGCCGTCATTGTGGCCGCCTGCCCCGGGCTGGTGGCTGGTGGCGGGTGCGACAGTGGTGCTCGTCGCGCTCATCGCATGGCTGGGATGGCGCCGCGCACGCAAGCTTGCGACAAGACAACGACTGTTCGATGACGCCTGCCACGACTTGCCTGCGTCCGCGCAGGTCGCGGCCATGTCCGAGCTGCTGCGGCGCGCGGCACGCCAGGTCGACAAGCAAGCCGACAAACTGCAGGGCGACGCATGGCTGCAGTTCCTTGATGGAAAGAAACGTCGCGATTTCAGCACGGGTTCGGGTCGCCTCTTACTGGAAGGCGGCTATCGGCGCGACGTTGAAGCCAGCGAGCTTGCAACGCTCAAGTCGCTGGCGCGCGCGCGTTTCCTCGAATTAATGGCGAAGAAACCATGAGCTTGCCGATCCTCGAATATCTGAAGATCGCGTTCGGTGGTTTTGCCTGGCCATGGATGTGGTTGGCGTTCCCGCTGCCGTGGCTTGCGGCCTGGTTGTTGCCGCCGCGTCGCAATACCGACGCCGCGCTCAAGGTTCCGTATGGCAAACGCCTTGACGCTATCGCCACGCGCGGCGGCCGTTCGCGTCATTTGCATGTGGCGTGGTTGGCATGGCTCGCGTGGTTCCTGCTGGTTGCGGCCGCGTCGCGCCCACAGCAATTGGGTGAAGCCGTGGCGCCACCACAGAACGGACGCGACCTGATGCTGGCCGTGGATCTGTCCGGCAGCATGAGCGAGCCGGACATGGAACTGGGTGGCGAAGTGGTGGATCGACTGACCGCGGCCAAGGCCGTGCTCGCCGACTTCCTGGATCGTCGCGTCGGTGATCGCGTGGGCCTGCTCGTATTCGGCCAGCGCGCGTATGCACTCACGCCGCTCACGCTGGATCGTGATTCGGTGCGTGACCAGTTGCGTGACAGCGTCGCCGGACTCGCCGGTCGCGAGACTGCCATCGGCGATGCGATCGGCCTGGCCGTCAAACGGCTACGTGACCAACCCGAAGGCCGGCGCGTCTTGATCCTGCTGACCGACGGCGTGAACACCGCAGGCGTGTTGGAACCACTGAAAGCAGCCGAACTGGCCAAGGCCGAAGGCGTGCGCATCCATACGATTGCATTTGGTGGATCCGGTGGCGCGCTTTCCATTTTCGGAATGAGCCTGCCGATGCCCGGCGGCGATGATGAAATCGACGAAGCCACGCTGAAGACCATTGCACGCGAAACCGGCGGCCAAGCGTTCCGCGCGCGCGATACCGAAGCACTCGCCGGCATCTACGCCGAACTCGACCGCATCGAACCGGTGAAGCAGGAAGGCAAGCGCGTGCAGCCGCGCATCGAGCGCTATTGGTGGCCGCTCGCGGGTGCCCTGCTGGTCGCATTGCTGGCTTTCCTTTTGCCGAGGCGCAGGTCGTGAACGAGATGCTGGCCGCATTCCATTTCCTGCGCCCGCATTGGCTATGGGCCTTGCTGGCCTTGCCGGCACTGTGGCTGCTGTGGCAACACCGGCAGCGTCGTTCGAATGTCTGGCAGGGCGTGGTGGACGCGCATCTGTTGCCGCATTTGCTGGAGCGTGGCGGCAAGGCCGTGCGTGGCGGACTGTGGATGGGTGCGCTGGGTTTCGTCATCGCCGTCATCGCATTAGCAGGTCCCAGCTGGCGCCAGGGCGAACAGCCGCTGTGGCAATCGCATTCGCCGCTGGTGATCGCCGTGGACATGTCCAGCGCCATCGCCGCATCCGACTTGCCGCCTTCGCGACTGCTGCAGGTGCGCGCCAAGCTGGCGACCTTGCTGCGTGAACGCGAAGGAGGACAGGTGGCCTTGGTTGCTTATGCAGGCGAAGCATTCACGGTCGCACCGCTCACCGATGATGCGGCGAACGTGGCGCTGTTCCTGGATGCGCTGGAGCCGGATGTGATGCCGGTGGATGGACAGGAGGCCGCCAAGGCCATCGCCCTGTCCGTGCGGCTCATGCAGCAGGCCGGCTTCAACCGTGGCGACATCCTGTTGATCACCGACCAGGGTGATGCCATCGACAACAGCGCCGCGGCCGACGCAAAGCGCCAAGGCTTCCGCGTGTCCACGCTTGGGGTGGGTACCGCCGCGGGTGCGCCGTACAAGAATATCGACGGCAGCATCGGCCAGGCACGGCTGGATGCAGGATCGTTGCGTGCGCTCAGCGTCGCAGGCGGCGGCACTTACCAGGCACTCACGGCTGGCAACAGCGACCTGGATGCACTCGGCGTGCTCACGCCTGCCGATGCGGATGCCAGTTCGACGCGTGGCCAGAAAGGCCTGGCGTGGAAGGACGAAGGCTATTGGCTGTTGCCGCTGCTCATGCTGCTTGCACTATTCGCCTTCCGTCGCGGCAGCGCATTCGCCGCGGTGCTGGTGTGCCTGAGCCTGCCGATGGCCATGCCGGCGCAGGCGGCGGAAAACAACTGGTGGCAGCGCGCCGACCAGCAGGAACACACGCGCATCGAACAAGGCGCCGATGCGTATCGCAAGGGTGACTTCGCCGCTGCGGAACGGGCGTTCACCGGCATCAAGAGCGCCGATGCGTTCTACAACCAGGGCAATGCACTGGCGAAGCAGGGCCGCTACGACGAAGCGATCGCCGCCTACGACCAGGCCTTGAAGTTGCAGCCGAAGATGGAAGACGCGATCGAGAACCGCAAGGTCGTGGACGCTGCACGCAAGCGCAAGCCACCGAGCGGGCAGAACCAGGACCAGAAAAAGCAGGACCAGGATAAATCCGGGCAGAAGCAGGACAAGCCTGATCAGAGCAAGCCTGAGCAAGACAAACCTGGCCAGCAGGATCAGAAGCCCCAGGACGGCAAGGATGATCCCAAGCCCGGCGAGGGCAAGCCGCAGCCGGACCAGAAAGGAAAGCCGTCCGAGCCTTCGCAAAAACCCGGCGAGCAAAAAAGCGAACCGCAGAAGTCCGAGCAGCAGAAAGCCGAAGACGCCAAGGCCCAGCAGGCAGCCGATGCGGCGCAACGCGAACGCATGCAGCAGGCCCTGGAGCAGGGCAAGTCGGGCGGAAAGACCGATCCGAAACAGGCGGCGTCCGCGGCTCCTGCGGAAACCGCCGAGCAGCGCGAAAAACGCCAGGCGGTCGAGGCATGGTTGAAGCGCGTGCCGGATGATCCGGGCGGCTTGTTGAAGACCAAGTTCCGGCTGGAGTACGAACGCCGGCAGAAGGAAGGGCAATGAAGCGCAATGTGATCCTCGCCGTGCTGTGCGCACTTTTGTTCGCCAGCGGCCTTGACGCTGCCCATGCCGCGACGCGCGCGTGGCTGGAACGCAATGAAGTGGCCGTGGGTGAATCAGTGATCCTCAACATCGAGAGCGACGAGGCCACTGCTACACCGGACCTCTCGCCACTGATGGCGGATTTCGCACTGGAAGGGCAATCCAACAACCACTCCGTGCAGTGGATCAATGGTCGCCAGCAATCCAGGACCACGTATGCGGTCACCATCGCGCCGAAGCGCGGGGGTTCGCTCACGGTGCCCGCCTTGCAGGTCGGTTCCCAACAGACCCAGCCGCTTGCATTGCAGGTCAGTGGCGCTGCGACACCAACCGCGGCAGATGGAAGTTCAGGCGCCTTCCTCGAAACCGAAGTCGACGACGCGAATCCCTACGTGCAGCAATCGGTCGGCGTGACCATGCGCCTGCTGTATGGAGTGCCGCTGGCATCCGGCGAACTGGATCTCGACACGCCCGAGGGCGCATCGCTGCAGCGCGTCGGCGAGGACGTGCAGTCCACGCGTGAGGTCAATGGTCGCCGCTACAACGTGGTCGAGCGCAAGTTCCTGCTGATACCCGAGCGCAGCGGCACGCTGACCATCCCGGCCCCGCGCTTCGTCGGGCGCGGCGCGGGCGGCTGGATGGATGACTTCCTCGGCGGCAACAGTCGCGAACTGCGCGCGAATGGCACACCCAAGACCTTGACGGTTCGCGCGCAACCGGCGAACGCACCACAACCCTGGCTGCCGTTGCGCGACCTGCGCATGCGCTACGTCGCCGCACCGCAATCGCTGCGTGCAGGTGAGGCGGCGGAATTGGTGGTGGAAGTGATCGCGCAGGGCGCGACGCAGGCGCAGATGCCGGAGATCCCCGTGCCTTCGATTGCAGGCGCGCAGGTATTCGCCGAGCCGCCTCAATACGACGAAACCTTCAGCGGCGGTTCGCCACAGGTCAAGCTGACGCGACGCTATTCCATCGTGCCGAACGGTGCGGGCAAACTGACTATTCCCGGTATCAAACTGGGTTGGTGGGACGTGCGCAGCAGCGCCGCGAAGACAGCGACGCTGCCTGACCTAGACCTTGGAGTGGCCGCGGGCAGTGGCAATTTTTCTGGCAGTGCGTTGCCCAATGCAACGCAAGGAACTACGGCGGTTGACGTGGGGGCCGCAGCCGGCGACAGCATGCGCATCCCGGTGCGTGCCTGGGTATGGATGGCCGTCGCGTTCGCTGGCCTGTGGTTGCTGACCTTGGTATGGGCGGTGTGGCGTCGTCGTGGGTTGGCAGCGCCAGCGCGTCGCATGCCCGCTGCACTGCCGGGTGAATCGCAGGCGCTGCCGACGCACACGATGGCGGACTTGAAGCGTGCACTCGATACCGGTTCACTTGACGACGTGGGCGACGTCCTGCGCGGCATGTCCACGCCGCCCTCGGCCGACCTGGACGCGCTGATCGCGCACCTGGATTCGGCCGTGCAACGCGAGGCGATCGAAGAATTGCGTCGCGCGCGCTGGGCCGATGGCGATGGCGTGGCCGCACGCGCCGCATTGCGTGCCGCCTTCCGCAAGGGACCCAAGTGGCGAGTTGCCGCCAGGCCGCAACAGCAGGCCCTGCCGCCCTTGTATCCGGAAAGGTAAGGAAGACCCGGTCTCAGCGCCTCTTCTTCGCATCCGGGCTTGGCCCTGGCGGTCTTGATATTGCGCAGGAGATATCAAAAGCGGACTGGTTACAGGAGCCGGAACATGCCGCAGTTCCTGCGTGCAGTGGCTGCAAGCTTGCGCGACCCGCTCAAGAGCCGCCGCCGGGCAGGCCCGGTGCTATGGGTTCCCGCGATTGTCTTCCCACTTGGACACCACGGCCGTGGCGATGGTGTTGCCCACCACGTTGGTGGCCGAGCGACCCATGTCCAGGAAATGATCCACCGCCAGGATCAGCAGCAGGCCACCTTCGGGAATGCCAAACGTACTCAAGGTGGCGGCAATCACCACCAGCGAAGCGCGCGGTACGCCGGCCATGCCTTTGGAAGTCACCATCAACAACAGCATCATGGTGACCTGCTGGCCGATGCTGAGTTCAATGCCGTAGGCCTGCGCGATGAACAGCGTGGCGAACGAGCAATACATCATCGAGCCGTCCAGGTTGAAGGAATAACCAAGCGGCAAGACAAAACTGGAGATCTTCGGCGGCACGCCGTAGCGATCCAGCGCGGCCAGGATCTTGGGATAGGCAGCTTCGCTACTGGCGGTGGAAAAGGACAGCAGGAAGGGTTCGCGGATCTCCGACACCAGCCGGTATGTATTGCGCAGGCCGATCACGCAGGCACCGGCGAACAGGATGACCAGCATGAGGATGGCCAGTGCCACGTAAAAACCGCCCATGAAGGCAGCGTATGTCCTCAATACGCCCAGGCCCTGTTCGGCAATGGTCGCCGCCACGGCGGCAAATACCGCAAACGGGGCCGCTTTCATCACATAGCCGGTGATGGTCAGCATCAGGTGCATCAGGGCGTCGGCACCGTCCAGCAGCGGCTTGCCCTTTTCACCAATCGCCGCGAGGGCAATGCCGGCAAAAATGGAGAACACCACGATCTGCAGGATTTCGTTGGTGGCCAAGGCCTCGAAAATGGACTTGGGGACCAGGTGGGTGACGAAGGTCCTGAGGGTGAATTCAGCGCCCTTGATTCCGGTGTCGGCATTGCCGGGGGGCAGCGGCAGGTTCAGCCCTACGCCTGGTTCCAGCCAGTTCACGACCAGCATGCCGATGGTGATGGAGACCAGCGACGCACCGATGAACCAGAGCAGGGCGCGTCCGCCGATACGTCCCAATGCCTTGGTGTCGCCGCCCATATGGCCGATGCCGGAGATCAGCGCGGCCAGCACCAAGGGGGCGATGATCATCTTGATCAGTCGCAGGAACAGATCGGTCACTATCGACAGGTTGTCGGCAATGACGGCCCGGCTGCTTTCATCGACCACCCAGTGGTTGATCGCGGAGCCCGCCAGCAAGCCCAGGACAAGCGCTGCCAGGATCCATGCAGTCAGTCGATTCCCCATTGATGCCCTCTTGCTGGTGGTATTGATTGGCGATTTCTAGCATACCGTACACCGCCGAGGCTCGGCCTGTTCAGCTACACCACCATGCGCCGTGGGCATGCCGCGGCCCGTCGCGCCGGACGATATCGTCAGCGCTGCGTCGACGATTGGCTTGATCCTGGCGGTGATGTTATTTGAGACGATGCCAGCCGTAACGGTGGCCTGAGCCGGCCACGGGCTTCTCGCACGGGCAAACAGGGACTGCGCCAGCTCCCGATGCCAAGGTGAAAGTGTAGGAGCGCCCCCTGGGCGCGAGCTGTGCCGGGCCTTGCCAGAAAAAACAGGGGCCAAGAAGCGCGCGCCCAGGGCGCGCTCCTGCGGATCGCAGGCTTGATCGGTAGCACCGCCTTCGGGGCGATTCAACCGCGACAGGCCGGCGTCCGGATGGGACAATAGCGTGCCCGAGTGACGGGCGACCTCATTGAATTCGCCCCCATGACGACGCCCACCCGACGCCAGCTTGCCAACGCCATCCGCTTCCTCGCCGCCGACGCGGTGCAGGCCGCCAATTCCGGGCATCCCGGCATGCCCATGGGCATGGCCGATATCGCCGAAGTGCTGTGGAACGACTACCTCAGCCACAGTCCCAAGAATCCCAAGTGGTTCAACCGCGACCGCTTCGTGCTGTCCAATGGCCACGGCTCAATGCTGCAGTACGCGCTGCTGCATCTCAGCGGCTACGACCTGCCGCTGGAAGAACTGAAGAACTTCCGCCAGTTGCACAGCAAGACGGCGGGTCATCCAGAACACAATGAAACACCGGGTGTTGAAACCACCACCGGCCCCCTGGGCCAGGGCTTCGCCAATGCCGTCGGTTTCGCACTCGCTGAAAAACTGCTGGCGCAGCGTTTCAACCGCCCCGAGTTCGACCTCATCGACCACCGCACCTGGGTGTTCATGGGCGATGGCTGCCTGATGGAAGGCATCTCGCACGAAGCCGCGTCGCTGGCCGGCACGTGGGGCCTGGGCAAGCTGGTCGCGTTCTGGGACGACAACAAGATCTCCATCGACGGCAACACCGACGGTTGGTTCACCGATGACACGCCGGCGCGTTTCGAAGCCTACGGTTGGCAGGTGATCCGCAACGTCAACGGCCACGACGCGGTCGAGATCAAGACTGCCATCGACACCGCGTTGAAGACCTCCGACAAGCCGACCCTGGTCTGCTGCCGCACCACGATTGGATTTGGTTCGCCGAACAAGGCCGGCAAGGAATCCAGCCACGGCGCACCGCTGGGCAAGGACGAACTGGCTGCCACGCGCGTGCAGCTGGAATGGCCGTATGGGCCGTTCGAGATTCCGGAAGACATCTACGCGGGTTGGCGCGCCGGAGAAATCGGACTCGTGCGCGAAGACCAGTGGAACAGCCTGTTCGACGCCTACTCGGCGCAGTACGGCGACGAGGCGTCCGAACTCGTGCGTCGCTCACGCGGCGAGCTGCCGGAGGGCTTCCGTGCTTCCGCCGATGCCTTCATCGCCAAACTGCAGGCGGAAGGCCCCACCATCGCGTCGCGCAAGGCCTCGCAGAACGCGATCGAGGCCTTTGCGCCGCTGCTGCCGGAACTGGTCGGCGGTTCCGCCGACCTCGCGCATTCCAACCTCACGTTGTGGAAGGCCAGCAAGTCCGTCGCCACCGACGATCCGAACGCCAACTACGTGTATTACGGCGTGCGCGAATTCGCGATGACCGCGATCAGCAATGGACTGGCGCTGCATGGGGGTTTCATTCCGTTCGACGCGACCTTCCTGGTCTTCAGCGATTACGCGCGCAATGCGGTGCGCATGAGTGCGCTCAATCCCGCGCACGCGATCCATGTATACACGCATGATTCGATTGGACTGGGCGAAGACGGCCCCACCCACCAGCCGGTCGAGCACCTGGCTTCGCTGCGCTATATCCCCAACAACGACGTGTGGCGCCCTTGTGATGCGGTGGAATCCGCCGTGTCGTGGCGCGCCGCCATCGAGCGCAAGGACGGGCCGAGCTGCCTGATCTTCAGTCGCCAGAACCTGCAGCACCAGCCGCGTGACGAGGCGCAGGTCGCGAACATCGCCCGCGGTGGTTATGTGCTGGCCGATGCGGAAGGCGGTACGCCGGATGTGATCCTGATCGCCACGGGTTCCGAAGTCGGCCTGGCCACGCAGGCCAAGGCGACGCTGGATGCGGCCGGCCTGAAGACGCGCGTGGTATCGATGCCGTCCACCGACGTGTTTGATCGCCAGAGCGCCGAATACCGTGAATCCGTACTGCCCAACGCCGTGCGCAAGCGCGTCGCCATCGAAGCCGGCGTCACCGGTTTTTGGCGCCAGTACGTGGGCCTGGACGGCGCGGTGATCGGCATCGACACCTTCGGTGCTTCTGCGCCTGCGGACGTGCTGTATCCGTACTTCGGCATCACCGCAGAGAAAGTGGTGGAAGCGGCGAAGTCGCTGGGCTGAGTTTCTTCCAAGGGCGCCAACCCTTGTGCAGTTGCTGTTGTGGGAGGGGCTTCAGCCCCGACGAGCGAAACCTGTAAAGCGTCGGGGCTGAAGCCCCTCCCACATTCGGATTCCAGCCAATCCGTGATTTCCCGACGTGCTGCGATGGAAAATCCTGACATTCACACGATGAATGACGGGACACACTTCCGTCATGGCAATCACGGCCGAAAAACCCGGTTATCAGGCATTACGACGTGGCCGCTGTTCGCTACCGGGCCAGATCTATCTGTTGACTGCAGTTACTCATAATCGTGAGGCGCTGTTCTCGGACTGGTCTGCTGCTTCCACTGCGGCTTCAATCATCTCATCCCCTGAACTTTGGAAAGAGGCCCGACTGCTTTGTTGGGTGCTCATGCCGGACCATTGGCATGGAGTGGTCGAGTTGGGAGAGAGCGAGTCGCTTGGTGATCTGATGCAAACCGTGAAAGGCCATTCTTCGCGTCATGTCAACCTCGTCTTGAAGCGCAGAGAGCCGGTATGGATGGCTGGATTCCACGACCGTGCGCTGCGCTGTGAGGAAAACCTGGTCGAAGTCGCGAGGTATGTAGTGGCAAATCCAGTGCGCGCAGGATTGGTGAGACGAGCTGGGGATTACCCGTATTGGGATGCCATCTGGCTGCCTTGACTTCTTGATTCTTGAAGTCCACAAGCCTCGGGGCTGAAGCCCCTCCCACAAAAGCCCTGCTCAAGGGATTCCCGCCTTTGTGGGAGGGGCTTCAGCCCCGAGGCTCCAAATGTTTGGTCACGATCCAACCTTTTGCAGCGCATATGCAACCAGCCTGGCTTCGAGATTGGCCGCCAGCCCAGATGGGGATTCCAAACCCATACGCTGAAGGGCTTCTTTATCACCCTTCACCTTGGCGAACCCAGCTTTCACAACCGTAAGCAACTTTTTCGGGAAAGTTGATGTCTCCACCTTCAACCACCCCAGCGCCTTCACCAAGCGCTGTTCGACTTCGGTGAAGTCGCTGCCCAGCGGATAGTCGGGCAGGGTGCCGTCCTTGCGGAATGGCGTAAGCGTTTCGCGTAGCCGTTGTGGCGTGTTGCGCGACCATTCCGGTTCTCCCGTGAAATCCATGCGCAACTTCTTCGATTGCTTCGCGATTTCGATAAGACCATCCTGGAAACGCGCATCGGTGATCGCGGTCATCGCGATCACGCAGTCCTCGTCGGTCTGGTTGAGCAGGTCGGCGATGCCGTATTCGTTGACGTAGATATCGCGCAGGTGGCGCGGGATGGTGGTGTGGCCGTAGTTCCAGCGCACGCTGCTCTCCGCGTTGGCGCCATCGTCGCGATGCGAGCGGAACATCAGCACGCTGCGCGCGTCGTCTAGTGCGTGCGACATGGCCACGAAGTTGTATTGGCCGCCGACGCCGGACACGATGCGGCCGTCGTCCAGGCCGTCGGACACGGCGGCGCCCAATGCGGTCGCCATCATGCACGTGTTGAAGAAGCGCGAGCCCACGCGTTGCAGTCGTTCCAGCGGCTCGTTGCCACCGTAGAGCTGGTTGATCTCGCTGATGCGGCGCATGCCGATGGCGCGGCGCTGGTCGTCGGGCAAGTCGCGCAACCAGTCGTAGAACGCGGGTGAGCCCAGGTAGAACGCGCCATGCAGGTACTCGCCATCGCGTTCCAGACGTGCATGGTCGCCCAGGTTCGCATTGCCTTGTGCGAGGCGCAGCATCAGGGCTTCGTCATCCACCACCTTGCGCCGGATCACGCCAGCTTCGACCAGCCGCTTGAAGCCTTCGTTGAGCATCTCGCTGCAGCCGTACAGGCCGACAGTGAACGGATCCATGCCGCCGCTGGCGATCACCGCCGGGTGATGCGCCAGTTCCGGATCCAGTGCGTGCAGTACTTCGCGATATTTTTCATTGTCCGCATGGCGCAACACCAAGGCGTGCGACAGTGCATCCGCCAGCGCACCGATGCCGATTTGCAGGGTGCCGCCGTCGCGCACCAGGGTGCTGGCATACAGGCCGATGGCGTAGTCGGCATCACTCACCGGCTGGCGTGGCAACGCGAACAGCTTGGGATATGGACCGGGTGGAGTAACGACCACGTCGAAGAAATCCTCGTCCACCGCGGCGGTACCGCCGATCCATGGAAGCTCGGGATCGATCTCCGCCACCAGCAACGGTCGAGGCAATCCCAATGCGCGGATCGCATCGAGGGTGTCGTGGGTGGTGTCGTTGTTGCACGACAAAGACAGGCGTTCGCCGCCCGGTTCGCGCGCCACTTTCTGCAGGATCAGGTTGGCACCGCGCTGGGCCACGCCGGCCGCGGCCTGGGTGTAGTTGAGGCTGGTGTAGGCGCGCTGCGCTTGCGCGGATTTCAACAGCGCGCCGGATTGCATGTAGAACTCTTCCACCACGATGTTGTGCGGCAGCGCATCGCGCTTCATGGCGTCGACGTATGTCAGTCGCGGGAAATCATCGCCGAAATGGCGCGAGGCGAAGGGGCCGAGGAAGCGACGCTCCAACCCGGCCGCCGCGGTCGGCGGATCCAGCGACAGCGCCGTGTAGATTTCCATGCGGCGCGACGGATCAGTTTCGATCCGTTCGTACAGCGCATTCAACAACCGATGCGGCTTGCCGATGCCAAGTGGCGCGCCGATGCGCAGGGTGCCGGGAATCCGCTTGAGAAGCAGGTCCACGGCAGCATTCAGGTCGGTCAGGTGCACGGTCATGGGTGAAGGGTAACCACCTGCTCCTCAAGTCGCCATCGGCAAAGGTTTTCGTGCTCTTGTGGGAGGGGCTTCAGCCCCGACGGGCGAAGTCGGTAAAGCCCTCGGGGCTGAAGCCACTCCCACAACAGCTTGCGGACCTTTCCGAGAAGCGAAGTGCATCCTGCAAACGAGGCAAGACTCAGGCGAGCAACAGCTTCAACGCGGCGATCACCAGCACCACGCCCAGTGCATGGCGCAGTGCCTTCACTGGCATCCAGCGCAGTCCCAGCTGCGTGCCGAGCAAGGCCCCCAGGGCGACGGCGACCAACCAGATCGGCAAGGCCGATGGCAGTGTTCCGCTGGCGTGCAGCAGCCCCGCTAGGCCGGTCAGGGAATTTATCCATACGAAGGCCACGGATGTGCCGCTCGCTTCGCGCGTGGGCATCCAGCGCGCGAACAGCAGCAGCGGCGTGAGGAAAATCGCGCCACCCGTGCCGGTCAGCCCCGACAGCACGCCGATGCCGCCACCGATCAACAGGCCGGGCAACCACGGCACGCGACGCCCGATGCTTTCGATGTCATCGCGTTCGGCACGCGCAGCACTACGGAACACACCCAGTGCCGCCACCAGCAACACCACGCCCAACAGCAACGAATAGCTCTCCTTCGGCAGCTTTATCTGCGCCGCGAAGAACGCGGCAGGTGCGGACGCAAGCACGAATGGCAAGACATTGCGCCAACGCACGTGCCCGCCACGCCAGAAGCGGAACAGGCCAATGCCGCCGACCAGCAAGTTGAGTGCAAGTGCGGTCGGGCGCATCTGCTCGGGCGCGAAACCCAGCAGTGCCATCGCCGCGATGTAGCCACTCGCGCCTGCGTGCCCCACGGACGAATACAGCACGGCCACGGCAAAGAAAAGCAGCGCCAGCAGGATCTCGATTTCGGTCATCGCGAGGAACCTGCAAGGCGGGCGAGTTGCGAGCCTGCCAGCAATGCGATGACGAATACAACCGCTTCGCCGCTGCCGCGCGCCAGGTTGGCCAATGCGGGACCGGGGCAATATCCGGCGATGCCCCAGCCGATGCCGAACAACGCGCTGCCCAGCAACAAGCGCATGGAAATGGCTTCGACGTGCGTCGTAGCCATCGTGCCGTGGGATGCATTGCGACGTCGCACCCAGGCAAAGCCCGGCAGGCTGATCGCCAGTGCCGCCGCCATCACCAGCGCGAGCGATGGATCCCAGCTGCCAGTGACGTCGAGGAAATTGAGGACCTTGTCGGGCTCGGTCATGCCGGACACCGCAAGCCCGAGGCCGAACAAGAGTCCCGACAGCAAGGCAACGAGGTGGTGCTTCATGGCAAGCCACCCAGCAGGTGGCGAATCACGGTAGTCGTGGCGATGCCGCAGGCCATGAACACCAGCACCGCCACCAGCGAGCGCCGCGACAGTCGCGCCAATCCGCAGATGCCATGGCCACTGGTGCAGCCGTTGCCCAAGCGCGTGCCTATTCCTACCAGCAGGCCAGCAAGGAGCAGCCACGGCAGTGGAAAACCGGTGCGTGCCGGCAGCGCCGGACTTGCAAGCGCGAACCACGCGCCCGCACCCAGGATCAGGCCTGCGAGGAACAGCAGCCGCCAACTGCGCTCGCCTGGATTTTCGATGGCGCTATTGAGCATGCCGCTGATGCCGGCGATGCGGCCCAGCAGGGCGTACAGCAGCGTGGCGGCGAGGCCGATCAATGCGCCTCCGATCAGTGCGCTGACGGGAGTGAAATCAGTAGGCATGATCAGAAAACGTCCAGCGGCAGCGTGAGGTAACGCACGCCATTGCTTGCCGGCGCGGGCAATGCGCCAGCGCGCAGGTTGACCTGCAGCGAGGGCAGTATCAGCGCGGGCAGGTTCAAGGTGGCATCGCGGGCGGTACGTAAGCTGACGAACGTCGCTTCGTCGACGCCGTCATGCACGTGGATGTTGCGTGCGCGCTGCTCGGCGATGCTGGTTTCGCAGGCGATCTCGCGTCCACCGGGGCCGTAGTCATGGCAAACGAACACGCGGGTGTCGTTCGGTAGTTGGAACAGTCGCTGGATCGAACGGAACAGAGTGGCCGCATCGCCGCCCGGGAAATCACAGCGCGCGGTGCCACCGTCCGGCATGAACAACGAATCACCTGGGAACAAGGCATCGCCGATCAGGAAGGCATTGCTGTCGCTGGTATGGCCGGGAACGGCGATCACGCGGGCGGGCAGGGTGCCTATCTTGAATTCGTCGCCGTCCGAGAACAAAAGGTCGAACTGCGATCCATCGGCGTGGAATCCATCGCCCAGGTCGAGCACGTTTGCGAAGGTTGCCTGCACCGTGCGGATGCCTTCGCCGATTGCGAGCCGTGCAGAAGGAAATTGTTGTTTGAGCCATTGCGCCGCCGAAAGGTGATCGGCGTGGGCATGGGTTTCCAGTATCCATTGCACCTGCAGCCCATGCGCGACCACGTGGTCGACGATGGCCTGCGCCGACGTGGTGCCGGTGCGTGCCGAAGCGGCATCGAAATCCAGCACCGGGTCGATGACCGCGGCATGCCTGCTCTCCGGGTCGGACGCGACATAACTGAAGGTGTTGCTGCCTGCATGGAAGAAGGGTTGCACCTGTGCCTTCATCGCTGCATTCCTCATCCCGCCAGGGCGGTGTTCAGTACGTTTGCAAGATCCGCGCCGGCCTGCACGAGGCTTTTTTCCAATACGGGCATCCAGGTCTTTACATACGTGTCGTCAAGTTTTGCACGTGCGGGATAGAAGCCGGGCTGCAGGACCACGCGACAGGAGTATTCGGTCCATTGCTCCGCCGTTACCGGAAGGGGCACGCGTTGATTCGAAGTGGTTGCCGGCAGTGTGCGCAGACGACGCAAGGTCGCATCCTCGTCGAGCCCGTTGGAGGCCAGCAATTGCCGGTCCCACAGGCTGTGCAGGTTGGTGCCCTTGCCATTGAAGTTCACTTGCACATCGTTGCCGCCACGGTCGCGTTCAAAACCCGAATGCAGTGGCTGGTGGGCATCGCCGACGAAATGCACGACGAACTTCAGTGCTTGCAGGCGTTCTTCCCGCGGGTTGCGGGTGTCGGACAGAATCGCGGTCTGCTTGCGGATGGCTTCGACCAGGCAATTGCCGCCACGGCAATCGCGCGCAGCATCGTATTCGCAACCGTCTTCAGCCAGGTTCACGTAATGCCAGCGGGTGCTGCGCCTGCCCAGGTCGGGATCGGTGTCGCGCAGCTCGTCCGCCCAACTGGCGATGCCAGCGAGGGTCGGGTCGGCTTCGTCGGCCAGCAGCACCCGTATCGCGGCATGTGCCTGCGGGGTGAGTTGCGCGTCGGCCAGGCGTGCGATCAGGCGATGGCCGGTGCGGCCCCAGGCCATGGCGGGCGTGGGCAGCAGCAGCGCGACGGCCAACAGCCAGAAAGTAAGACGGATCATGCCGGCGATTCTAACCGGCATGATCCGCAAGGCCGAATCCTTGTCCCACGGGTATCAGAACTTCAGGACATACGCGGCGCCATAGACCAGCGGGTCGATGTTGGCCGTGCCCAGGTTGGCGCCGTCCAGGCGCACGCGGGTATCAATGTCGATCCAGCGTGCATCGACGCGGATCGCGCTTTTTTCGGTGAGCTTGAAGTCCAGGCCGGCATGCAGGGCCAATCCCCAGGAACCGCCCAGCGACAGGTCGCCGCCGGCCAGCGCGCCGCGCGTGGTTTCGCTGAAGAACTTGGTGTAATTGACGCCGGCACCCACGAACGGGGCGACCTTCTGCTTGCCGTTGAAGTGGTATTGCAGCGACACCGTCGGCGGCAGGTGCTTGGTGCTGCCGACGCGGCCCAGGCCTTCGATGTTGAGGTCATGCTCGAAGGGCAGGGCGGCCAGCACTTCGACGCCCAGGTTGTCGCGGACGAAGTATTCGAAGGTGATGGTCGGCTTCACGTCGCTGCCGATGTCCAGGTGCAGGGTGCCGTCGACCAGCGCGCCGTTGTCGGACTTCGGGTTCACCTGGTGCACGCCCAGGCCCATGGTCCAGTCGCCCTTGGACTGGGCAAGGGCGGGCAGGGCGGCGGCGCTGAGTGCGATGGCAAGGGCGGGGAGTAGCAGTGACTTCTTCATGGTGCGGTCTCGTGGAGGATTGGCGCCAGTGTCTGCTTGCGGCGCTTGCGGTGCCTTGATCAGAATCAATTTGGTTGGATTGGTGGTTGTTGGTTGTAGGTTCTTGGTAGTTGGATAAGATCAAGATCAAAGGCACCCCTCCTCAATCCTCCCCTGCTTCGCAAGGGAGGAGGCCAAAGCAAGAACCAAGAACCAAGAACCAACTACCCCAGCATCCATCAACAGCCAGCCGGGCCCCCGCCCTGCGGGCGCTGCTAGAATGGCCTCCCCTCAACCGCTAGAGCGGCACGCCATGCGCAGCCGCAGGAGTCCCGGGCAATGACGATCAAGGTGGGTATCAATGGCTTCGGCCGCATCGGCCGCAACGTGCTGCGTTCCGCCGTGCAGAATTTCGGCAACGACATCGAGATCGTGGCCATCAATGACTTGCTGGAGCCGGACTATCTTGCGTACATGCTGAAGTACGATTCGGTGCACGGCCGTTTCGACGGCGACGTGTCCATCGACGGTAACCACCTGGTCATCAACGGCAAGAAGATCCGCCTGACCCAGGAGCGCGACCCGGCCAACCTGAAGTGGGATGAAGTCGGTGCCGAAGTCGTCATCGAATCGACCGGCCTGTTCCTGGACAAGGTCACCGCGCAGAAGCACCTTGACGCTGGCGCGAAGAAAGTCATCCTGTCCGCGCCGTCGAAGGACGACACGCCGATGTTCGTGTTCGGCGTGAACGACAAGAAGTACGCGGGCGAAGCCATCATCAGCAACGCCAGCTGCACCACCAACTGCCTGGCGCCGATCGCCAAGGTGCTGCATGACAAGTGGGGCATCAAGCGTGGCCTGATGACCACCGTGCATGCCGCCACCGCCACCCAGAAAACCGTCGATGGCCCGAGCAACAAGGATTGGCGCGGCGGACGCGGCATCCTGGAAAACATCATTCCCTCCAGCACCGGCGCGGCCAAGGCCGTGGGCGTGGTGATTCCGGAATTGAACAAGAAGCTGACCGGCATGTCGTTCCGCGTGCCGACCTCCGATGTCTCCGTGGTCGACCTGGTCGTGGAACTGGAGAAGGACGCCAGCTACGCCGAGATCTGCGCGGAAATGAAGGCGCAGAGCGAAGGCGCGTTGAAGGGCATCCTGGGCTACACCGAGGACAAGGTGGTGGCCACCGACTTCCGCGGCGACACGCGCACGTCCATCTTCGACGCGGATGCCGGCATCGCCCTGGACAGCACCTTCGTCAAGCTGGTGAGCTGGTACGACAACGAGTGGGGCTATTCCAACAAGTGCCTGGAAATGGTGCGCGTGGTTTCGGCCAAGTAAGCGCATCGGCGTGCGGGGTCTGATCGGCCCCGCACCCTCCTTGTAGAGCCGAGCTTGCTCGGCTGCTCTTTGCATAGAACCAAAGGCAGCCGAGCAAGCTCGGCTCTACGGGTAAGGTGCGGTAGCGGAATCCGCTACCGGCGGTGGCGTTGCCTCACACTTGGGTCGCGCGCATTGCAAAAAGACGGCGATTGCCCGAGGCTGCGTCAGCACTCAACGGGGAATCGATGCGATGGATGATCTGGCGGGGATACTGGTCCTGATCGGCCTGGCGGTGCTGGCCGTGCCCATCCTGCTGGTCATCGCGCTGGTCTCCATCAGCGGGCTCAAGCGTCGCGTCAGTGACCTGGAGGCCGACGTTCGCCACCTGCGCGCGGCACCGCGTGCCGCCGCAGCCCCGGCAACAGCTCCCGCACCTCCCACGTCCGCCCGTGTCGTCGAAACTGCGGATGACCTTGCTGCCGACGCGGATGCGCCGCGCGAACCGACCCTGGCCGAGTTGACCCGCAAGGCCAGCGTGCAGGAACCCAAGGCGGTCTTCCCGCAGCCCGAACCTCCAGTATCTGCCGCACCGGTCACGCCTGTGCCAACCGCCGCGCCTGTGCCGCCGCCGTTGCCCCAGGCTCCGCGTACTGCCACACCGCCGCCGCCCTCGCGCCCGTATGTCCCGCCTCCTCCGGCCACGCCCGATGTATTCACCGTCGCTGCGCGCGCGGTGAAGCGCTGGTTCACCGTGGGCAACGTGCCGGTCAAGATCGGCATGCTGGTGCTGTTGGCCGGCGTGGCGGCCTTGCTGAAATATGCGGTCGACCAGGGCATGTTCACCCTACCTATCGAGCTGCGCCTGGTCGGTATCTCCGCCGCCGCCATCGCCGGCCTGGTGTTCGGCTGGCGCCAGCGCGAGGACAAGCGTGCGTTCGCATTGGCCTTGCAGGGCGGCGCGATCGGCGTGCTGCTGTTGACGGTGTTCGCGGCGTTCAAGCGATTCGACCTGCTGGAAGCAGTGCCAGCATTCGGAATCACGGTCGTATTGATCGCTGGCATGGGAGTGTTGGCGGTACTGCAGAACTCGAAGACCCTGGCCGTGCTCGGCATCCTGGCCGGCTTCATGGCGCCGATCTGGCTGTCCACCGGCAGCGGCAACCATGTCGCGTTGTTCTCCTACTACGCAGTATTGAACGCGGCCATCCTCGCCATTGCCTGGTGGCGTCCGTGGCGCGTGCTCAACCTGCTGGGCTTTGTCTTCACTTTCGGCATCGGCACGGTATGGGGCGTGCTGCAGTACGACGCGAACAAATTCTCCACCACGGAACCCTTCCTGCTGCTGTTCTTCGCCTTCTACCTGGTCATCCCGATCCTGTACGCACGCAAGCAGCCGGCCAGCCGTGGCGATTTCATCGACGGCTGCCTGGTGTTCGCCACGCCGCTGATCGTATTCACCCTGCAGGCGGGCCTGCTGATGCCCACGCAGGACAGCCCGCGCATGCCGCTGGCCCTGTTCGCATTGGGACTGGGCGTGCTGTATGCGGTGCTGGCGAAACTGTTCATCCATCGCGAACGCTACGCCGCGCTCGGCACCTCATACGCCTTGCTCGCCGTCGGCTTCGCTACGCTCGCGGTACCACTCGCACTGTCCGCACGCGCCACGGCATCGGTGTTTGCACTGGAAGGCGCGGCGCTGGCATGGCTGGGCTTGCGCCAGCAGCGCTGGCTGCCGCAGCTCACCGGCGCGGGCCTGCAACTGGCGGCGGCGCTCGCGTTGTTCATCGGCATTTCCGGCTATTGGCCGGACGAACAGGCCATCGCCAATCCCACTTTCATGGGTGCGCTGCTGATCGCGCTGGCCGGCTTCGCCAGTGCATGGGCCTACCGGCGCGATGGCAAGTCGCAGGTGGCGTTGCTGTACTACCTGTGGGGCCTGGCATGGTGGTGTGGCAATGCGGTGAACGAGATCACGCGCTTCATCGCGCACGACACCATCGCGGATGCCTTGCTCGCATTCGTGGCGTTGACGGGATGGCTGGCGGCGGAAGTGCACCGTCGACGTCCCACGTCCGCACTCGCATTGACCACGTTGGCAGGTCTGGTGGCCGCGATTCCGCTGGCGCTGGCGCAGATGGACGCGCATGCGCAGCCCTTCGCGGGCTACGGTTCGTGGGCATGGCTGGTGTTTGCCTTGCTTGGCATCCGCAGCCTGTTGTGCCTGCGCGCGAGTGAAGATCGCTTCGGTGCGTGGGCGCAATTCGCATGGTGGGTCGTGTGGCCCACCGTGGCATCGCTGCTGTTTTCGTGGCTCGCGGACCGCTTCACGCTGGCGCAGGGTTGGCAGATGGCACTGCTGGCCCTGCCGTGGCTGCTTGCGATCATGCTGTCGATGTTCCGCTGGTCGTGGCTGGCAGTACCGCAGGGCGAACGCTTCACGCCCTATCGCACCGCGCTGCAGACGCTCTACTTCATGGTGCTCGGATTCTGGTGGCTGGTCGCCTTGTTCCTGCCTGGCGGCAGCGCGCCGTTGCCATGGATACCCTTGCTCAATCCGATGGAGCTCACGCAACTCGCGGTGCTGGCACTCGCCGCGCGCTGGTTGTGGTCGGAGCAGTCGCCGGCATGGCTGCAACGCCTGCGCATCTTCAAGCTGTCAGTGGCCGGCTTCCTCATGGTCACCTTCGTCACCCTGCGCGCGGTGCATCAGTGGGGTGGTGTTGAATGGGATGCAGGCATGCTGTCCACCAGCCTGGCGCAAACCAGCTTGACGGTGGTGTGGAGCGTGCTGGGCGTGTTGGGCTGGGTCATCGGCTCGCGTCGCGGTCAGCGCGGTTTGTGGCTGGCAGGCGCGGTGTTGATGGGCGTGGTGCTGGCGAAGCTCGTATTCGTCGATCGCCAGCATCTTGGAAACCTGCTGGGTATCGGTTCGTTCATCGCCTATGGCTTGCTGTGCACGCTGGTGGGTTATTTCGCGCCGGCACCGCCGCGTGTCGCTTCAGAGGAGAATGCTGCATGAAAGCCCGCCACGTGATGACATCCCGCATGAAACGATTCGCATGGATCGCCTTGCTGCCACTGGTCGCTTTTGCCGGCGTGCGCGACGACTATGCGCAGCAGTGGCCGTTGACACTGAGCAGTCCCGAGGTCGGTGCGTACCGCGTAGTGCTGGATCGCACGGTGTACCAGTCACTGCAATCGACGTCGCTGAAGGACCTGGATGTCATCAATGCCGACGGCGCGGCGGTGGCGGCTTCCTTGTTCGACGCGGAGCAGCCATTGGCGAAATCAACGACGCGTGCCGAGGTGCCGTGGTTTCCGTTGCCCCCCAGCAACGCCGCGCAAGCACGCGACATCGCCTCCATCAGCGAGATCGCCGCCGACGGCAGTTTGCGCAGGGTGGTGATGCGTGGGACGGATGGGGCGGCGCCGGAACAGGCCAGCGACGAAATCCTCATCGATACCAGTCGCCTCGAGCAAGCGGTGCAAGCGCTCCAGGTGAACTGGACGGCAGGACAGGCTCCATTCGATCGTCCGTACCGGGTGACGGCATCGGATGACCTGAAGCAGTGGCGCACGGTGCAGGACGAGGGACGCCTGGTCGAACTGCAGAACAATGGCGAGCGCATCTTCAAGGATCGCATCGAACTGGATCCGGTGAAGGCGAAATACCTGCGCCTGGTTCCCTTGCAGCAGGACCCGCGCACGCTGCAGGTCGCCAGCGTGCGCGCCGAGCTGGTGCCGCCCACCGCCGCGCAGACGTGGCAATGGGAAGAGATCGCCGGCAAACGCGTGGTCGCGGACGACGGAAGCATTTCCTTCGAGTACGAAATCGAGGGGCGTTTCCCGTTTGAACGCGCGGACGTGGTGTTGCCCGGCAACAGCAGCAACGAGTGGACGCTGCAATCGCGCGACTCCACGGAAGCCGCGTGGCAGTCCGTCGCTGCGCCGTGGATGGCGTTCCAGCTGCAGGGCACTGCGGCTACGGATCGTTCGGCGCCGCAACCCTTGCAAGGCGTGGTGCGTGATCGCCATTGGCGACTGCTTCCCCGAAGTGGGGTGGAAACCGCGGAGCCGACATTGAAGCTGGGCTATCGCCCTGAAGTCGTGGTGTTCCTGGCCCAGGGCAAGCCGCCGTATGCCCTGGTGGCAGGCAGCGCGCGTGCGCAACGTGCCGATGCGCCGTTGCCGCAATTGGTGGATGCGTTACGCGTGCAGCGTGGCCAGGACTGGCAGCCTGCGACTGCGACGCTGGGTACTGCTGCTGCGCTTGCAGGCGACACGGCCTTGACGCCCGTGCCGGTGCAACGCGACTGGAAGGCGTGGCTGCTGTGGGCGCTGTTGATCGGCGGTGCGCTGATCGTGGCGGGCTTCGCCTTCAGCCTGTTGAAGAAGCCGGCGGCCAAACAGCAATAAGCCCGGTAGGAGCGCCCCATGGGCGCGAGCTTTTCAGCGCTCTACCGGGAAATCAAGAGCTCGCGCCCATGGGGCGCTCCTGCCGTGGGGTCGATGCGTTCCTACGCGAGCTTCGCGCGTTGCTCGCGCAGGGCGGTGAGCTGGTGGTTCCAGTCGACCAGGCGCTTGCGTTCCTGTTCCACCACTGCAGGCGGGGCGTTCTGCACGAAGGTGTCGCTGGACAGCTTGCCGTTGCACTTGCCGATCTCGATCTCCACGCGCTTGATTTCCTTGTCCATGCGCGTGCGCTCGGCGTCCAGGTCGACCAGGCCTTCCAGCGGCACCAGCAGCTTGAGTTCGCCGACGACGGCCGATGCCGAGGCGGGCGCGACTTCACCGCCTTGCAGCCATTCGATGGCTTCCAGCTTCAGCAGGAAGGCAAGCTGCGTGGCGTAGCGGTCGGCCAGCACGCGGTCGTTTTCATTGCCGCCCTGCAGCAGCAACCGCACCTGCTTGCCGGGCGAAACGCCCAGTTCGCTGCGAACCCGGCGCAGTGACGACACCATGTCCTTCAACCATTCCACGTCGGTGCCAGCCTGCGAATAATCCTGGCCTGCGTAGTCCGCGGCCATGGGATAGGCCTGCAGCGAAATCGTATTCGCGTCGATGCCGAGGCGCGGTGCCACCTGCTGCCACAGCTCTTCGGTGACGAAGGGCACCAGCGGGTGCAACAAACGCAGCAACGCTTCAAGCACGTACAGCGCGGTGTGGCGTGTGCTGTCGGCGGCTGCGGCATCGCTGCCGTTGAGCGCCGGCTTGGCCAGTTCCAGGAACCAGTCGCAGAACTCGTTCCAGGCGAATTCGTACAGCGCTTGCGCGAGCAGGTCGAAACGGTAGCTGGCGTAGTGGGTTTCAGCTTCGGCAGTGACTTTGGCGAGGCGGGAGAGGATCCATTTTTCGGCGTCGGTGATGGGTTCGCCAAGAGCGCCCCCATCTGCCCGTTGGGCATCTTCCCCCGCAAGCGGGGGAAGGGCTGTGTCCTGGGTATTCATCAGCACGAAGCGCGTGGCGTTCCACAGCTTGTTGCAGAAGTTCTTGTAGCCTTCGGCGCGGCCCATGTCGAACTTGATGTCGCGGCCGTGGTTGGCCAGCGCGGCGATGGTGAAGCGCAATGCGTCGGCGCCGTGCGCGGCGATGCCATCGGGGAATTCCTTGCGCGTGGCCTTCTCGATCTTCGGCGCGTCGGTGGGCTTCATCAGGCCGGTGGTGCGCTTGGCGACCAGGTCTTCCAGGGTGATGCCGTCGATGATGTCCAGCGGGTCCAGCACGTTGCCCTTGGACTTGGACATTTTCTGCCCGTCCTTGTCGCGGATCAGGCCGGTGATGTACACGTCCTTGAACGGCACCTGCCCGGTGAAGTGGTCGGTGAGCATGATCATGCGCGCGACCCAGAAGAAGATGATGTCGAAGCCGGTGACCAGCACGCTGCTGGGCAGGTAGCGGTCGAAGCCGCGTTCCTGCATCGCGGCAGCGTCCGGCCAGCCCATGGTGCTGAAGGGCCAAAGGCCTGAGCTGAACCAGGTTTCCAGCACGTCATTGTCTTGCGTAAGGCGGATGGGCTTGGATGTTGTGGGAGGGGCTTTAGCCCCGACGCTTTCACCGATTGTTCCGGTCGGGGCTGAAGCCCCTCCTACAAGGGCAGCGGCCTTCGCATAGGCTTCTTCTTCGGTGCGCGCGACGTAGCAGTTGCCTTGCTCATCGAACCACGCCGGGATGCGATGGCCCCACCACAGTTGGCGGCTGATACACCAGTCCTGCAGGTTTTCCATCCAGTGGCGATAGGTGTTGATCCAGTTGCCGGGCACGAAGCGCACGTCGCCGTCATTGGCGAGCTGCAGGCCGCGTTCACCGAGCGTGTCCATTTTCACGAACCACTGGTCGGTCAGGTACGGCTCGATTACCTGGCCGGTGCGGTCTCCTTTTGGCACCTGCAGTTTGTGTGGTTTGGTCTCGACGAGCAGGCCGGCGTCTTCGAGATCGGCGAGAATGGACTTCCGTGCCTCGTATCGATCCAGGCCCTGATACTTTTTCGGGATGATCTCAATCGTCGGTTGAGTGTCGAGCGAATGGTCGGCGACCTCGACTTCCGGGTGAATTGACGCGCGCTTCCCGGAGAAAGAGAAGTCGTCCAGCTCGTGCGACTTTATCTTGGCTTCCTTCGTGAAGATGTTGATCAACGGCAAATTGTGGCGCTGCCCCACCTGGTAATCATTAAAGTCATGCGCAGGCGTGATCTTCACAACACCCGTGCCGAAATCACGCTCCACGTAGGTATCCGCGATGATCGGAATCTCGCGATCCGTCAGCGGCAACTTCACCGTCTTGCCGACCAGGTGCGCATAGCGTTCGTCGTCCGGATGCACGGCCAGCGCGGAATCGCCGAGCATGGTTTCCGGGCGCGTGGTGGCGACGACCAGATAGTCGCGCATCTCGCGCAACGTCTCGTTACCGTCGGCATCGCGCTCGACGTGCTCGTAGCTGGCGCCATCTCCGAGTTTGTAGGCGATGGACCACAGGAAACCATCCTGCTCCACGTTCTCCACTTCCAGGTCCGAGATCGCGGTCTTCAACACCGGGTCCCAGTTCACCAGGCGCTGGCCGCGATAGATCAGACCTTCCTCATGCAGGCGCACGAAGGCTTCGATCACGGCCTTGGAGGCCATCGGATCCATGGTGAACGCGCTGCGCGACCAGTCGCCCGACGTGCCCAGGCGACGCATCTGCTGTTCGATGATGTCACCGGAATGCGCTTTCCATTCCCACACTTTTTCAATGAAGCCGTCACGTCCCAGCGAGTCTCGTGTTTCACCCTTGCCTTCCAGTGCCAGGTTGCGCGACACCACCATCTCGGTGGCGATGCCGGCGTGGTCGGTGCCGACCTGCCACAGCGTGTCGTAGCCGCGCATGCGGTGGTAGCGCACCAGCGCGTCCTGCAACGTGTGCTGGAAGGCGTGGCCCATGTGCAGCGTGCCGGTGACGTTGGGCGGCGGCAGCAGGATGGTGTACGCCTCGCCCTTGCCGGTCGGCTTGAAATAGCCGGCGCTTTCCCACCCGGCATAGAGGCGGGCTTCGAAGGACTTGGGGTCGTAGCTGGGGGCGAGGTCGGTCATGGATGTTCCGGATTTCATGCGGTCGTCATCCCAGCGAACGCTGGGATCCATCTTGATTTTGATGCGGCGAAAAAACACACAACCAAGGCAAGATCAAAATGGGTCCCAGCGTTCGCTGGGATGACGTTGCCAGGGTGTGTAGGTGGATCACATGTCGTACTTGTTCACATCAAACCCCAGCGCCTTGTACTGCTTCCAGCGTTCGCGCAGGGGTTCGCGGGCAGAGGCGTCTGCGGGGACTACTTCCAGGATGCGGTCGCAGGCGCCCAGGTAGGTGTCGTCGCGCAGGTTGATCACCAGCGCGCGCGCGGGCGCATCCACGTCCGGCGTTGCAATCAGCACCGGCGTCAGTTCGTCTTCCTGGTCGCCGGCGATCTGGTGCGGCACGTAGGCATCGTCATCGAACGCCCACAACAGCTCATCCAGTTCTTCTGCCTGCGCCGTGTCACGCGCCAGGATCAGCGTCCACAGGTTGGCGTCGTACGACTTGCGCGCGAGTTCGCACACCAGCTTCATCGGTTCTTCGAGGAAGCGGGGCTTGGCGATCAGGTAGAAGTCGGCGCGGGGCATAAGGGCAGGAGTGAGTGGGGAGGAGTGAGAAGTGAGTGGGAGCTTTTACTGACTCCTCACTTCTCGCTCCTGTCCAGCAACCACTGCGTCAACAACCCCACCGGGCGGCCCGTGGCCATGCCGCGCTTGCCTTCGTCGTTGGCGACGCCGGCGATGTCCAGGTGGGCCCAGCGCTGGCCTTCGGTGAAGCGGGCCAGGAAGCAGCCGGCGGTGATGGCACCGGCCCAGCGGCCGCCGATGTTGTAGACATCGGCGAAGGTGGAATCGAGCATGGTCTGGTATTCGTCCCACAGCGGCAGTCGCCAGGCGCGGTCGAAGACCTGTTCGCCGGCGGCCAGCAGTTCGTTGGACAGGTCATCGTGCTTGCTCATCAGGCCGCTGGCGTAGCGACCGAGGGCGACGATGCAAGCGCCGGTCAGGGTGGCTACGTCCACCAGTGCCTGCGGTTCGAAACGCTGCGCGTAGGTCAGTGCGTCGCACAAAATCAAACGGCCTTCGGCATCAGTGTTGCCGACTTCGATGGTCTTGCCGGACATGCTGGTGATGACGTCGGACGGGCGGTAGGCGTTGCCGTCGATGGCGTTTTCCACCGCCGGCACCACGACTACCAGGTTCACCGGCAGCTTCATCTTCACCGCGGCGACGAAGGTGCCGATCACGTTGGCCGCGCCGCACATGTCGTACTTCATTTCCTCGATGCCGCCCTGCGTCTTCAGGTTGACGCCGCCGGTGTCGAAGGTGATGCCCTTGCCGACCAGCACGTAGGGCTTGGCGTCGCCGCCACCGGACCACTTCAGCACGACCAGCTGCGGGCGATGGACGGAACCGCGCGCGACCGCCAGCAGCGAACCCATGCCCAGTGCTTCCATCTGCACTTCGTCCAGGATTTCCGCGTCCGCGCCTGCATGCGCGGCGGCGAACTTGCGCGATTCGTCGGCCAGGTAGAGCGGGGTGCAGATGTTCGGCGGCAGGTTGCCCAGTTCGCGGGCGAAGGCGATGCCGGCGGCGATGGATTCGCCCTGCAGCAGCGCCTGTTCGTCGGTGCCGGTGATGGCCAGCGTGGCCAGGCCGGTGTCGTCGGCCTTCTTTTTGCCGATGGTGGCGGTGTAGCGGTAGCTGGCATGGTCCGAAGCAATCACGGCCTGGCGGATGTTCCAGGCGGCGTCGCGGTCTTTCACGGTCAATTCGGAGAGGGTGAACAGTGCATTGCCGGTCGGGCCGACCTTGAGCGTGCGCGCGGCATCGCCCACGGCCTTAAGGTATTGCGGCACGCCGAACTTGGCCACGTCGCCCAGGCCGATCACCAGCACGCGCGGGGCGGTGACGCCGGGCAGGTCGTGCAGCAGGGTGGTCTTGCCGGTCTTGCCGCCCACGTCGCCGCGCTGCACCAGCGCCGTCAGCTTGCCGCCGCTGGCCGTATCGATGGCCTGTGCCGCCGGCGTGAGGGTCTTGTCGCCGTATGCGCCTACCACGATGCAGTCGAAATCGGCCGTGGCCGGTGCATCGTGGTTTAGTGTGAATTCCAGAGCCATAGGGCAGATTCCAAATCAAATAGGTGATGAGTTCCGTACAATCGCTGGTTCCGGGCTGCGGCAACCCCGCACCGGGCCATCGAAACCGGGGCCAAAACCCCCAGCGAACGAACCCGAGATTGTAAACCAAGCCCATGGCGAAGCTGGACCGGTACCTCTTCCGCGAATTCACCCAGAGCTTCCTGGCCACGCTGATCGTGCTGCTGGTGGTGAGCCTGGGCGGGGTGATGGCCGACCTGCTGGGCAATATCGCCGACGGCAAGCTGCCCGCGGCCCTGCTGCTCTCACAGTTGGGCCTGCAATTGCTCAATTACCTGGCGCTGATCCTGCCGCTGGCGCTGATGTTGGGGCTGCTGCTGGCCTTCGCGCGCCTGTACCGGGATTCGGAAATGCCGGTGCTGACCTCCATCGGCATCGGCCCCCGGCGCATGCTCAAGCCCTTGTTGATGCTGGTGGTGCCGGTGGTGCTGGTGGTGGGCACGCTGTCGCTGTGGCTGGGCCCGTGGGCCGACCGCACCAGCGAACGCATGATCGAGCACGCCAACCGCAGCCTGATTGTCGCGGGCCTGGATGCCGGCAAGTTCACCATGCTGCCGAATGGCAGCGTGATCTACATCGGCGGCATTTCCGCGGATGGCACCCAACTGCAGCGCGTCTTCGTGCAGCGGCAGGAAGGCGAGCGGCTGGACGTAGTCACCGCGCGCACCGGCGAGATGTTCTTCGAAGGCGCGCAGGACCGTTACATGCGCCTCAGCGACGGTTTCCGGGTGGAAGGTCCGCTGGACCAGGGCATGGACTACAACCTGATGCGCTACCGCGACAATGAATTCGCCCTGCCGGACCGGGCCAAGGTGCGTGACGAAACCGACCCGCAGCTGCTGTCCACGCTGCAATTGTTTGGCGATACCCGGCCCAAGGCCGTCGCCGAGCTGCATGCGCGCATCACCCCGCCCTTGCTGGCGCTAGCCTTCGCCATGATGACCCTGCCGCTGGCGCGCAGTTCGCCGCGCCAGGCGCGCTACGGCCGCATCATGCTGGGCTTCCTGGCGTACCTGGTGGGCACCAACCTGATGTTCATCGGTACTGACGCGCTGGCCAAGGGCAGTATCCCGCCGTTGCTGGGCCTGTGGTGGCTGAGCTTGCCGCTGCTGGCGGTCGGCATCTGGTTCTACCTGCGGGATGGGCAGATGACACGCGCGAAGGTGAGGCGATGAGGCTGCGACCGAACCTGCATGACCTGTATGTCGGTCGCGCCGTACTGGTGACCGTGCTGCTGGTGTGGGCGGTGCTGGTGGGGCTGGACGTGGTCAACGCCATGGCCGGCGAGGTCGGCGACATCGGCAAGGGCAGCTACAGCTTCGGCCATGTCGTGGCCTACATCGCCTATACGATCCCGCGCCGCCTCTACACTATGTTCCCCACCTCGGCGGTGATCGGCGTGCTGATGGGCCTGGGCCAGCTGGCCAGCAGTTCGGAACTGATCGCCCTGCGCGCCGTGGGCCTATCGCGCCGGCGCCTGAGCCTGTCCGTGGCCATCACCCTGTCACTGCTGACGGCGCTGATGGTGCTCAACATGGAAACCCTGGGCACCTGGGGCCAGACCCAGGCCGACAACCTGAAGACGTCGGCCATCACCAACAACAACCTGTCCGTGGCCAAGTATTCGGGCATGTGGGCGCGCGAGGGCAACGTGTTCCTCAACGCGCAGAGTGGCGACGAGCGCGTGCAGGATGGCCGCCAGTGGTTGCAATTGCGCGACGTGCGCCTGTACGAGCTGGATGACGAAGGCCGGCTTGCTTCCATCGCACATGCCACCACGGCTGAACACATCGACGGCACCTGGGTGCTGAAGAACGTGTTGCGCACCACCTTCAAGGAGCGCTCGGTCACGCAGGAGCAGGTGCTGGGCATGCGCTGGGAATCGGAACTCGACCCGGCCGCGCTGGCGGCCGGCATCGCCAAGCCGCGCTACATGGCAGTGAAGGATCTGTCGCGCAGCATCGACTACCGCCAGCGCAATGCGCTGGACGCGCGCGAGTACGAGGATATTTTCTGGGGCCGCTGGTTCTATCCGCTGAACGTGCTGGCGTTGTGCCTGGCGGCGATCCCGTTCGCGTTCGGCAGCCTGCGCAGTGGCGGCCTGGGCAAGCAGTTGTTCCTGGGCATCCTGTTCGCACTGGGCTTCTGGATGCTGCAACTCATGTTCAGCCGCCTGGCGGGCGCGTTCAAGTTCGACTACTGGATCGCGTATTTGCTGCCACCCGTGGTGATGCTGGGCGTGTCGGTTTGGTTGTTCAAGCGGCGGAGTAGTTGAGGTAGCGTGCGCCGTTGGGTGTAGCGTGCGCCATGCGCACTGGCCGGTGATTCTCAGTTTTGTGTATTGGCTAAACAGGAAGTTAGGCGCTGATGAATTCCCCGTACGCGTTCTGCCTGGTAATTGTTCCGGTTCTGGCTATTGTTGCGCGAACTATTGCATTCGCACGATTAGATGATCACTGGAAGATTTCGGCGTGGGATGGGTGTCGTGATGCGTTAGCGACCGCAGTGCCGTTTGCTTTGGTTGCTCCGCCGATTGGTCTTGTCTTAGCGTCAATCCCTACTTTGTTAGTTCGGGGTCAGTGGGATGCGATCGGCGCGATCGTTCCATTAGCAATTTTTTCCTATCTCGGTGGATTTGTTCCTGCGGTTGTCTGCGGTATGTTTGTGGGAGCTCTCAGGCCATTTCTGAGCCAACGGCTTGGGGCATTCGCCGCTGCTGTGATTGGAGCGGTATCAGCGTCTGCTTTCTTTGCCGCGTCTGGGTTATCGAGTAATTTCTCGCTATTGAGTCTTCAAGCAGCAAGTGGTGCCATTGGTGGTTTTATTCTTGGTTGGTTCTGTCTGCGCGACTGACTGTTCGTCCAAGCAGAGCTTTCAGCTCTTGCGGGCTTGGAAACCTGACCATCCGCGTTGTATTCGGCCGTAATGCCAGGTCAGCTTCTCCCGATCCACCTACGCCCACCAGAATTCGAGGCCACCCAGCCGCGCTTGCAGCACCTTCCAGCGCGCTGGAGTTTTACGCATGGCGTCCAACCAGAACCCGGCCGGGCTTGCAAAGGTGCAATCCATCCATACAATGTATGGATGATCGTTTTTGACTGGGATCCAGCCAAGGCCGCCTCGAACCTGAGGAAGCACGGTGTTTCCTTTGAGGAGGCTCAATCGGTCTTCTATGACGAGTTCGCCATCCAGTTCTTCGACGAATCTCACTCGTCCGGCAACGAGGAGCGCTTTCTCATGCTCGGCATGAGCAGCGGCGCTCATTTGCTTCTCGTTTGCCATTGCGAGCGCGATGATGACGGTGTTGTCCGCATCATTTCAGCGCGTAAAGCCACCAAGAATGAAAGCTCCTTCTACGAGCAGTGACCGCCATGAAAGCAGAATACGATCTATCCAGAATGAAGGCCCGCAAAAACCCGTATGCAGCCAAGCTGAAGAAGCCGGTTTCCATGCGCCTCTCGGAGGATGTGGTGGACTACTTCAAGGGCATGGCCAATGAAGCGGGCGTTCCCTATCAGAGCCTGATCAATCTTTATCTGCGCGACTGTGTCATGAAACATCGCAAGGTGCAGATTGCATGGCCTAGCAGCAAGGAATAATCGCTACTCCAAGCGCAACGATCCGGATTCGGTTGGTTTCAGGGCTTGCATGCGCCATCGTGCCCATTGCGCACGCTACGCTTTCGGCAGCCTGACCATCCGCGTACCACTCGCCCGGTCATGCCACGTCAGCTTGTCCCGATCCACCCACGCCCACCAGAAGCCGAGTCCGCCCAGCAGCAAGGACAGCGTGCCCATCGCGTAGCGAATCCAAAGCGCGCGCGATGAGGGCGGAAGTGCATCCGTGGACACCACCTTCAATCGCCACGGGCGCATGCCCAGGGTCTGGCCGCCGCGACCCCAGCTCACTACGGCGTAGAAACCGGTGACCACCCAGCAGCAGAGCCACAACAGGAGCTGCAATGCGCTGAACGGCGCGATGTTCTCGCGCTTGTCATGGCCGGCGAGCGTATAAGCCACCGCGAAAATCGCGCCTAGCACCATCCAAAGCGCGAATGCCGGGAAGAAGTCATACACCAGGGAGAGCAAGCGCCAGCGGACATGGGCGCGAGGTTTCTGGTCGGGGGTGGGATGTTTTTCCATTGCAACAGGATAACGGCTGTGTCCCGATTGCAAGAAGTGGGCTTACTGGAAACTATTTCAAAATAGGACAGCACCAGATTTCTGTGTCGTCATCCCCGCGAAGGCGGGGACCCAGGGACGTTAAACCATTGAAAATCAAAGTCCATGGGTTCCCGCCCCCGACTCAAGCACTCGAGGGCAAGCTCTTCGCGGGAATGACGATTTGAAACGTTTCAGGGAATTTGCATAGCCAATTTTTAGATAACTTCTACGAATTTCCCCAGCGCCCGTCCACGAACAGCGGCTAAGCTTCCCCCATGAATCCCGTAAGCCCGGCCGAGCGCCGCACACGAGCCAATGCCCTGCCGCCTGTGCCCGATGCCGACGCCACCGACATCGCCACCTTCCTGGATGCGATCTGGGCCGAAAACGGCTTGGCCAAGCCCACGCTGGCCAGCTACCGGCGTGACCTGGAAGGCTTCGCGCGCTGGCGCAACGGCGCGCACGGTGGCCTTGCCAAGGCGGATCGCGCGGGTCTCTTCGACTATTTCGCCATGCGCACGCAGCAGGGTTATTCGCCACGCAGCAACGCACGCCTGTTGTCCTCGCTGCGCGCCTTCTACGCGCATGCGCTGCGGCGTGGCGTACGCGGCGATGACCCCACCGCGCTGCTGGATCCACCCAAGCTGCCGCGTTCGCTGCCCAAGGCCTTAGCCGAAAGCCAGATCGACGCCTTGCTGGACGCGCCGGACCTGGGCACCCCGCTGGGACTGCGCGACCGCGCCATGCTCGAGCTGATGTACGCCGCCGGCCTGCGCGTCAGCGAGCTGGTCGGCTTGCCGGCCAATGCGGTCAACCTGCGCCAGGGCGTGGTGCGCGTGACCGGCAAGGGCAGCAAGGAGCGGCTGGTGCCGCTGGGCGAGGAATCGCAGCACTGGCTGGAACGCTACCTGGCCGAAGCCCGCCCGCAGCTGGCCGGAAAATCCAGCCCGGACGCGCTGTTCCTGGACGGCAAACGCATCGCCCTCACGCGCCAGCAATTCTGGGGCCTGGTGAAACGCTATGCCGCCGTGGCCGGCATCAACCCCGCCAGCATCAGCCCGCACGGGCTGCGCCACAGCTTCGCCACCCATCTGCTCAATCGCGGCGCCGACCTGCGTGCGCTGCAGATGCTGCTGGGCCACAGTTCGCTGTCCACCACCCAGATCTACACCCTGGTGGCGCGTGAACACCTGCAGAAACTACACGCCAAGCACCATCCGCGTGGGTGAGGCGCCTTCCGGCGACCATCGCGTGAAAAAGGCCGCCAGGGCGGATATGCGAAAATCCGTTGAACCCGGACGCAATGACGCTGTCCAACCCCGCGCCGCACGTTTTCGCGCCGCCCTCACAGGATTGTTCCGAATGAAGCATTTGCTCTGCATCGCCGCCCTGCTTGGCAGCGCCAGCCTGACCGCCTGCGCCCAGGCCCCACAACCCGGCGCGGCCGCCACGCCGTCGGTGGCCCAGGCGGCCCCCGCCGCGAAGGAAGGCACGGCGGACGCACGCGCACGCGCCGGCCTGCAGTCGCTGAATCCCAACATCAGGGTCGACTACATCGGCGCCGCGGCGCTGCCGGGCTTCCGCGAGGTGATCGTGGGCGGGCAGGTGGTGTACGTGAGCGACGACGGCAAGTACCTGGTGCAGGGCACCGTGGTCGACCTTCAGACGAAGGCGGAGCTGACCGGGTCCAGCAGCGCACTGTCCGCCTACCGCACCGGCCTGTTGCAGACCGCGCCCACCAGCGAGCGCATCGTGTTTGCCCCGGCCAACCCGGTTTACACGATCAGCGTCTTCACCGACATCGAATGCGGCTACTGCCGCAAGCTGCACAGCGAGATCGCCGAGCTCAACAAGCTGGGCATCGCCGTGGAATACCTGGCCTTCCCGCGCATGGGCCTGGGCAGCAAGGACTACCTGAGCATGGTGTCGGTGTGGTGTGCCGCCGACCGCAACCAGGCGCTGACCGCAGCCAAAGCCGGCGGAGCGGTCGCCAACAAGGACTGCAGCAACCCGGTGGCGGCCCAGTACGAACTGGGCCAGCGACTGGGCGTGACCGGCACGCCGGCGGTCTATGCCGCCAACGGCACCCAGCTGGGTGGCTATCTGCCGCCGCAGCAGATGCGCGCGGCACTGGATGCCCTGGCCGCCAAAACCAAGGGCCAGCCGCCGGGCATGCTTTGAGCTGATCCCCGCGATCCTTGGGTAACCCGAAGCCGGCCATGCGCCGGCTTCGCTACAATAGCCAGCCCCGTTGCCTACGGTTTCCCGGACATGATCGTCCTCGAGGGCCATCCGGCCCTGTCGCAGTTCCGCCTCGCGCGGCTTGAATCCCGATTGCAGTCCCTCTCGCCCGCCGTGCGCATCCGCGGTGCGTGGCACGTCTACTTCGTGCAGCCCGAAGCGGGTGCGACGGTGGACATGGACGCGTTGTGCCGCATCCTGCAGGCCTCGCCCGATGCCGTGGTCGCCGCCAGCGACAGCCAATCGCGTTTCATCGTGCCGCGCCTGGGCACGCTGTCGCCCTGGGCCAGCAAGGCCACTGAACTGCTGCGCGGCGCCGGCCTGCCGGTAAAGCGGGTGGAGCGCGGTACGCGCATCGACCTGCAGGGTGGCGACGAGTCACCGGCGCTGGCGAAACTGCTGCACGATCCCATGACCCAGTCGCTGCTGTCTGCGCGCGATGAAGCGGCTGCACTGTTCACAACGCCAGAGCGCGGCATGCTGGAACGCATCCCGCTCGGCGCCCTCGAAGCCGCCAACACGCGCCTAGGCCTGGCCCTCGCCGACGACGAGATCGACTACCTGCGCCTGCGTTACACCGAACTGGGCCGCGATCCGTCCGATGTCGAATTGATGATGTTCGCGCAAGCCAACTCCGAACACTGCCGCCACAAGATCTTCAACGCCACCTGGACCATCGAAGGCAAGGAACAGGACCGTTCCCTGTTCCGCATGATCAAGCACACGCATGCGCAGACGCCGCAGCACACCTTGTCCGCCTACAGCGACAACGCGGCAGTGGTGGAAGGCTATGCCTCCGCGCGCTTTCGCCCGGATGCGTCGGGTGCGTATCGCAGCGAGGCCACGGTCGATTCCGCGTTCTGCATCAAGGTGGAAACGCACAACCATCCCACCGCGATTGCACCGTTCCCTGGCGCAGCGACGGGTGCCGGTGGCGAAATCCGTGACGAAGGTGCCACCGGACGTGGTGGCAAGCCCAAGGCGGGCCTGACCGGTTTCTCCGTCTCGCACCTGCGCATCCCCACGTTACCGCAGCCGTGGGAAGCCACGCGCGCGCTCAACCCGCGCATGGCGCCGGCGCTGGAAATCATGCTCGACGGCCCGCTCGGCGGCGCTGCGTTCAATAACGAATTTGGTCGCCCGAACCTCGCCGGTTATTTCCGCAGTTTCGAACTGCCGGAAACCGCAACCCTCAGCCGCGCCTACGACAAGCCGATCATGCTCGCGGGCGGTCTCGGCGCCATTGATCGCATCCAGGTCGAGAAGATCCGCCTGCAACCCGGCGACGCGGTGATCGTGCTGGGCGGACCGGCCATGTTGATCGGCTTGGGCGGCGGTGCGGCAAGTTCCGTGGCATCGGGCGACACCGCCGAAGATCTGGACTTCGCCAGCGTGCAGCGCGAAAACCCGGAGATGGAGCGTCGCTGCCAGGAAGTGATCGACCGTTGCGTCGCACTCGGCACTGGAAATCCGATCCGCTGGTTCCACGACGTGGGCGCGGGCGGGTTGTCGAACGCGATTCCTGAACTGCTGCACGACTCCGGTCGCGGCGGCGTGATCGATCTCGACAAAGTGCCCAGCGACGACCCGTCGCTGTCGCCAATGCAGTTGTGGTGCAACGAATCGCAGGAACGCTACGTGCTGGGCGTGGCACAGGAGCGCCTGGCCGAGTTCGCCGACATCTGCGCGCGGGAACGGTGTCCGTTTGCGGCGGTTGGTGTGGCGACTGAAGAAGAAAGGTTGGTGGTTGGGTATGGGGCCACTGTGGATTTCCTTCTCCCAGCGGGAGAAGGTGCCCGAAGAGCCCGCCCCGTACTTGATACGGGGGCGGATGAGGGTGCGGCAGGATCGATGTCGTCTGAGCCCTTAGCTACTTCGCCGGACCCTCACCCCAACCCCTCTCCCGATGGGAGAGGGGCTTATGCCATCAACCTGCCCATGGACGTCCTCTTCGGCAAGGCGCCGAAGATGCATCGCGATACGCGCCGTCCGTCGGCACCGCGCTGGCCCGAGCTGCATACCGGAGCGCTGGACCTGCACGCCGCCGGCCTGCGCGTGCTCGCGCATCCGACCGTCGCATCGAAGCAGTTCCTGGTCACCATCGGTGATCGCAGTGTCGGCGGCTTGACCGCGCGCGACCAGATGATCGGGCCGTGGCAATTGCCGCTGGCAGATTGCGCGATCACGTTCTCGGGTTTCGACGGATTCACCGGCGAAGCCATGGCCATCGGCGAACGCACGCCGCTTGCGCTGCTCAACGCCGCCGCCTCGGCACGCATGGCCGTGGGCGAAGCCATCACCAATCTCTGCGCGGCGCCAGTCGAATCACTGGAACGGATCAAGCTCTCCGCCAACTGGATGGCCGCTGCCAACCACAACGGCGAAGATGCGTTGCTGTTCGATGCGGTGAAGGCCGTGGGCATGGAGTTGTGCCCGCAGATCGACCTCAGCATTCCGGTGGGCAAGGACTCGTTGTCGATGCAGGCGCAGTGGCAGTCCGATGGCGTCGCGCAGAAATCGGTCTCGCCGGTGTCGCTGATCATCACGGCGTTCGCGCCGGTCACCGACGTGCGCACGCAGCTGACGCCGTTGCTGTCACGCGAGGACGACAGTGACCTGTGGCTGATCGGCCTGGGTGCCGGCAAGCAGCGCATGGGCGGATCGGTGCTGGCACAGTGCCATCCGCAAGCGGGCGAGGCCGACGGCGTCGTGGCGTTCGGCGGCGAGGTGCCGGATCTCGACGACCCGCAACGCCTGCGCGATTTCTTTGAACTCATCCGCGACGCGCGCGAAGCTGGCCTGGTGCTGGCGTACCACGACCGCAGCGATGGCGGCGCATTCGCCACCTTGTGCGAAATGGCTTTCGCCGCGCATTGCGGCCTGGATATCCAGCTCGATGGCTGGGGCGACGATGCGTTCCGCACCCTGTTCTCGGAAGAACTGGGCGCGGTGGTGCAGGTCGCCAGCGAGGATCGCGCCGCGTTTGCCGACCTGGTCGAGCGCCATGCCCTGACCGAGTGCGCGCAACGCATCGCCAAGCCCACCAGCGCCGCAACCGTACGCGTGCTGCAGGACGGCGAAGTCGTAACCCAGTGGCGATGGGAAGAGTTGTTCGATGCCTGGTGGTCGGTTACCCACGCCATGCAGAAGTTGCGCGATAACCCCGACTGCGCCGATGAAGAACGCGACAGCGCCCGTAATTTCGCTGCGCCGGGCTTGCGTCCAAGACTCGTCTTCGACGCGTCCATCGATACCACCTCCGCCTACGTCAACACAGGCATGAAACCGAAAGTCGCGATCCTGCGCGAGCAGGGCGTGAACGGCCAGCTCGAAATGGCGGCGGCGTTCGATCGTGCCGGCTTCGCCGCGTTCGACGTGCACATGAGCGACCTGATCGAAGGCCGCGTGCAGTTGGAGGGGTTTGTCGGCCTGGCGGCCTGCGGCGGCTTCAGCTACGGCGACGTGCTGGGCGCAGGTCGCGGCTGGGCCACCTCGATCCTGGAACGTGCCCAACTTCGCGACGCATTCGCCGCCTTCTTCGCGCGCAGTGACACCTTCTCGCTGGGTGTGTGCAACGGCTGCCAGATGCTGAGCCAGTTGAAGGACATCATTCCGGGTGCGAACCACTGGCCGCGCTTCCTGCGTAATCGCAGCGAACAGTTCGAGGCACGCCTTTCGCTGTTGGAAGTCATGGAATCGCCTTCGATCTTCCTGCAGGGCATGGCCGGTTCGCGCATCCCGGTGGTGGTCTCGCATGGTGAAGGTCGCGCCGAGTTCGAGTCAGCGAACGACCAGGCCGCATCGCGTGTCGCCCTGCGCTTCATCGATGGCAACGGTTCGGTGGCCACGCACTATCCACTCAACCCCAACGGGTCGCCCGACGGCATCACCGGCCTGACCAGCGACGACGGCCGCGCCACCATCCTCATGCCGCACCCGGAACGCACCCTGCGCAGCGCCAACCTGAGCTGGCACCCACAGGACTGGCCGGATGACTCGCCGTGGCTGCGCATGTTCCGCAATGCGCGGCAGTGGGTGGGCTGAGCGCGTCCGTGGCCGCAGGCCATGTGGACTGGCAAGCCTGGACGGGCGTTCAATCTGGCCAGGCTGATCGCTGCTAGAGTGTGGTTCGGTTCAATCCGGAGTACTGCGTGAACGCAGTGGTTTCCCCCGACATGCATCCTGCCGTACCCCTCGTCCCCAACGCGGACGAGCGTATCGTCGCGGCGCTGCTGGACAAGGGCAGGCTGAAGGACGCCGACCTCGCGCGTGCGCGCAGGCTGCAGGAAGAAACCGGCGACGGCCTGTTGTCGCTGCTGGCACGACTGGGCCTGGTGTCCGAGCGCGACCATGCCGAAACCTGCGCCGAGGTGCTCGGCTTGGGAATGGTCAACCTCAAACAATTACCTGATCTCCCGCCGGAAAGCCTGGCGGAAGTGCCGGCGTTGTCGCCACGTTTCCTCAAGCAGTTCCACGTTTGCCCGCTCGGCGTCGAAGCGGACCGGCTGGACCTGTGGATGGCCGACCCCTATGACCCGTACGCGATCGACGCGGTCCAGCTCGCCACCGGCAGTGCAGTGCGTCCATGGGTGGGATTGCGCTCGGAAATCGACGACCTCATCGAACGCTGGCATGGGCAGGGCCGCAGTGCGATGGGCACGATCGTCGAGGATGCCGATGGTGAGAGCGGCGGCAACCTGGATGACGTGGAGCACCTGCGCGACCTCGCCTCCGAGGCGCCGGTCATCCGCCTGGTCAACCTGGTGATCCAGCGCGCGGTGGAATTGCGTGCGTCCGACATCCATATCGAACCGTTCGAGAACCGCCTGAAGGTCCGCTACCGCGTCGATGGCGTGCTGGAAGAAGGCGAGAGCCCGCCCGCCAACCTCACCGCCGCCGTGATCAGCCGCATCAAGATCATGGCCAAGCTCAATATCGCCGAGCGCCGCCTGCCGCAGGATGGTCGCATCATGTTGCGCGTGCAGGGCAAGGAACTCGACCTGCGCGTGAGCACGGTGCCCACTGCGCACGGCGAATCGGTGGTGATGCGATTGCTGGATCGCGAGACGGTGGTGTTCGATTTCCACAGGCTGGGTTTCACCGATCACTTCCTGCCGCAATTCCAGAAAGTGCTGGAGCAGCCGCACGGCATCCTGCTGGTCACCGGCCCCACCGGTTCCGGCAAAACGACCACGCTCTATACCGCGCTGTCGAAGCTCAACACCCCCGACGTGAAGATCATCACCGTCGAGGATCCGGTCGAATACCAGATCGAAGGCATCAACCAGATCCAGGCCAAGCCACAGATCGGGCTCGATTTCGCCCAGGCCCTGCGCAGCATCGTGCGCCAGGACCCGGACATCATCATGATCGGCGAAATGCGCGACCTGGAAACCGCGCGCATCGCCATCCAGTCCGCGCTCACCGGCCACCTCGTGCTGTCCACCCTGCATACCAACAACGCGGCCGGCGGCATCACCCGCATGCTGGACATGGGCGTGGAGGATTACCTGCTCACGTCCACCATCAACGGCATCCTCGCCCAGCGCCTGGTGCGCCGATTGGAGCCATCGCATGCCGAGAAATACCCCGCGTCGCCGGAAGAGATCGAGAAGTTCTCCCTGCGTCGCTACCAGCCGCAAGGCGACATCTTCCTGTACCGCCCACGCGCCTCCGCCATCGCGCCCACCGGCTACCTGGGCCGCACCACCATCATGGAATTCCTGGTGATGAACGACGAACTGCGCCGCGCCGTCATGCGTCATGCGGGCATGGGCGAACTGGAACAACTCGCGCGCGATGCGGGTATGCGCACTATGTACGAGGACGGGATTGTGAAGGCGCTCGCCGGCGAAACCACCATCGAGGAAGTGATGCGGGTGACGGAGGATGCGTAGGTTTCTGTAAGTAAAGGGAACCGCTACAACCGCATCGTCATCCCAGCGAACGCTGGGATCCATTTTTGATGTTGCTGTTCCCCATCAGAATCAAGATCAAGATCGAGATGGATCCCAGCGTTCGCTGGGATGACGAGTTCTCAGTAGATAGCTTCACCTCCAACAACCAACAACCAACCAATGCCCCTCTACCACTACAAAGCCCTCAACACCCGCGGCGAAGTCCTTGATGGCCAGATGGAGGCTGCCAATGACGGCGAGGTGGTGGCGCGGCTGCAGGAGCAGGGACATTTGCCGGTGGAGGCGAAGCTTGCTTCCGAAGCGGGTAGCAGGTCGTCGTTGCGTGCCTTGTTCCAGAGCAAACCGTTCGCCGGTGACCGGCTGGTGCAGTTCACCCAGCAGTTGGCGACGCTGCTCGGTGCGGGCCAGCCACTTGATCGTGCCTTGACCATCCTGCTGGAATTGCCCGAGGACGAAAAAGCCCGGCGCACCATCGCCGACATCCGCGATACGGTGCGTGGCGGCGCGCCATTGTCGACCGCGCTGGAGCGCCAGCACGGCACCTTCTCGCGCCTGTACATCAACATGGTGCGTGCGGGTGAGGCGGGCGGCAGCATGCATGAAACCCTGCAGCGGCTCGCCGACTACCTGGAACGCAGCAGCGCGCTGCGCGGTCGCGTGATCAACGCGATGATCTATCCGGCCATCCTTGTCGTCGTGGTCGGCTTCGCGTTGCTGTTCCTGATGGGCTACGTGGTGCCGCAGTTCGCGTTGATGTACGAGAGCCTCGATGTCACCTTGCCGTGGTTCACGCGTGGCGTGCTGGCCATCGGCCTGTTCGTGCGCGACGGGTGGTTCGTGCTGGTCGCGGTGCCGGCGCTGACGTTGTGGTGGCTGGACCGCAAGCGCCGCGATCCCGCCTTCCGTGATCGATTCGATGCCTGGCTGCTGCAGCGGAAACTGGTGGGCCCGTTGCTGGCGAAACTGGAAACCGCGCGCCTGGCACGCACGCTGGGCACGCTGCTGAAGAACGGGGTGCCCTTGCTGTCCGCGCTGGGCATCTCGCGCAACGTGCTGGGCAATCGCGCACTGTCCGCCGATGTCGAACAGGCCGCCGAAGACGTCAAGAACGGCCACGGCCTGTCGGCTTCGCTGGCCAAGGGCAAGCGCTTCCCGCGGCTGGCCGTGCAGATGATCCAGGTGGGCGAGGAATCCGGCGCGCTCGACGGCATGCTGCTGAAGACCGCCGACACCTTCGACCAGGAAACCTCGCAGGCCATGGACCGCATGCTGGCCGCCCTGGTGCCCATCGTGACGTTGGTACTGGCAGCGGTGGTGGGCGTGGTGATCATCGCGGTGCTGGTGCCGCTGTACGACCTCACCAATTCCATCGGCTAGGGCCTGCGACACCAGGGCACATGGCCAACGACTTATTCAGAAACAGCGGTTCAAACTACGCGCCAACCAAGACTCCAAGGATCCCGCCGATGCGTCACGCACGTTCCATCACCCGCTCGCCATCCGCGGCCAGGCAACAGGGTTTCAGCTTGCTGGAAATCATCATCGTGCTGGTCCTGATCGGCGGGATACTGACCCTGGTCGGCAGCCGCGTGCTGGGTGGCGCGGATCGTGGCAAGGCCAACCTGGCCAAGTCGCAGGTGCAGACCCTCGCGGGCAAGGTGGAGAATTACCAACTCGATACGGGCAGCTTGCCGGCGCGCCTGGACGACCTGCTGGTGCAGCCTGGCAATGTCAGCGGCTGGTTGGGTCCGTATGCGAAGGCCGCCGAACTCAAGGATCCGTGGGGCCACGCCATCGAATACCGTACGCCCGGCGAAGCGCAGGCCTTCGACCTGCTCAGCCTGGGCAAGGACGGCCAGGCCGGCGGCGAGAGCTACAACGCCGACATCAAGTTCGAATAAAGAACCCTATGCAGACGTCGGCACTGCGCCAGCGATCGATTGCCTCCAGGCGTAGCATCGCTGGCTTCTCGTTGCTGGAAATGATCCTGGTGGTGGCCCTGATCGCCATCGCCAGCCTGCTGGCGGCGATGGTGGTGACCGGCGGACTGGAAGGCATGCGCCTGCGCTCGAGCAGCAAGGAAATCGCCTCGCAACTGCGCTACACCCGCGCGCAGGCCATCGCTACGGGCCAACCGCAACGTTTCGTGATTGATCCTCGCGGCCACCGCTGGCAGGCGCCCAACGACAGGCACGGCAAGATACCGACTGCGCTGGATATCGAATTCACCGGCGCACGCGAAGCGCAACCGCGCGCGGGCGAAGGCGGCGTCCTGTTCTTCCCCGATGGCGCATCCACCGGTGGCCGCGTGCAGTTGCGCGCGAAGCAGGCGGTGTCGCGCATCGACGTGGCCTGGCTGACCGGCGAAGTCACGCTGTCGCGCGCGCAGGCCGACGCACCCATCGAATGAGAACCTACGCCCTGCATCGCCCGCGCGGATTTACCCTGATCGAGGTGATCATCGCCTTCGTCCTGCTCGCGCTGGCGCTGACCTTGCTGTTGGGTTCCATGTCCGGCGCGGCCAGGCAGATACGCCACGCCGACGCCGCCGGCCGCGCGACCCTGCATGCGCAGTCCATGCTCACGCAGCTGGGCGTTGGTGTCGCCCTGCAGCCAGGACGCAGCGACGGCGAACTGGAGGACGGACGCTACCGGTGGTCGCTGGTGGTCACGCCGTATGTCGATCCGTTGAAGCCGGCTGCAGCTGCGCTCGACTCGTCGGCACCGCGCCTGCTGCACGTCGATTTGACGATAGGGTGGGGCGATGCGGGCGGCGAACAATTGCACTGGCAGAGCCTGCGGTTGGCACCCGCGGACATCAACCAAGCCGCGACGGCGGTGCCATGAATCGACATGCACGCGGCTTCACCCTGATCGAGGTGTTGCTGGCCACGGTGTTGCTGGCGGCAGGACTTGCGCTGGCGTTCGCTACGCTGCGCTCGGCCACGGCGATGGTGCAGCGGGGTGAAGCCATCGCCCAGCGCAACGAGCGCATGCGCGCGGTCGAAGGTTTCCTGCGTCGCCGCATTGCATCGGCACAGAACATCGCCTTCGCTACCGATCCCGACACCCAGCGCCAGTACCGCTTCATCGGCGAACCACGGCGCATGCGCTTCGTCGCCGATCTGCCCGATTACCTGGGTCGAGGCGGGCCGTACCTGCATGACTTCGTCGTCGCCGACAGTGGCGCGCGCCTGCAGGTGTCCTTCACCCAGGTGCAGTCCGGGCAGTTGGTCAACGAAAACGCGCCACGCGGGCCCGAAGCGCTGGCACAGGGATTGCGCAGCGTGCGCTTCCGTTATCGCGGCCTCGACGAGGAAGGCAAGCTCGGCGAATGGCAGGAGCAATGGAATGCGGTGGAGAACCTGCCGCTGCAGGCCTCGGTGGAAATCCAATCCGCGGATGGCCACGTATGGCCGCCGATGATCGTGTCGCTGATGCAGGGCACGGGCAGCAGCCAGAGCGGCATCGACATGGCGGCAGTGCCATGACGCGCGTACGCGGTGCGGCGCTGTTGCTGGTGTTGTGGCTGATCGCCCTGCTGACCGCGCTGGTTGGTGCGTTCGCGCTGGTCGCGCGCATCGAAAGCCTGCAGGGAAAGGTCCTCAGTGGCGGCGTGGAAACACAGGAGCTGGCGCGGGCCGGGATCGAGTACGCGCTGGTGCGCGTGGCCGACCCCGAACCCGCCACGCGCTGGTTGCCCGATGGTCGCCCGTACCGCTGGAGCTTCGCCGGTGCCGAGCTTGAAATCCGCATCGTGGACGAATCCGGCAAGGTCGAACTCAACCAGGCCGATGCGGTCCTGCTGGTGGCGCTGATGCAGGCGGTCGGCAGCGAACGCGCGCAGGCGGAGCAGGTGGCCGCGGCGATCATCGACTGGCGCGACAGTGATCCGCTGACCCAGGTGAACGGCGGTGCCGAAGACCCGGAATACGCGTCCGCAGGCCTGCCTTACGGGGCCAAGGATGCGTTGTTCGAGAGCGTGGCCGAGGTCCAGCAGGTGCTGGGCATGACCCCGGACTTGTTCGCGGCGCTGCAGCCCTACCTGACCGTGCATGGCGGCAGCCATCCACCCAACGCCAGCTATGCGCCGGGTCCGGTGCTGGTTGCCATGGGCCTGGATGCAGACGCGATCCTCGCGCAACGGGCGCTGCCTGTGACTGCTGGCGCCACGCAACTCGTGGGCGGGGGCAGCGGCACGTATAGTATCGACAGCCGCGCGCGCCGGGCTGATGGTCGCGGCGCGGCCTTGCAGGCGACAGTACGTGCGGGTAGTGGTTCGGTGCCGGGTTCCGTGTACACCGTGCTGCGCTGGCAGGAAGGAACGGCACCCCAATGACACCGATGCAACCAGGCCACCCGTTGAACGACACCCTCCGTCGCTACCGCACCGGTGCGGGTGGTTTCATGGCGTGGTGGAAGGCGTCACTGCTGGACTGGCTGCCGGCGCGCTGGCAGGAACGCTTCGGGCTGGCACGGGATCGACTGCTGGTCACGCACGAAGGTGATCGCCTGCAGCTGCAGTGGCAGAACCTGCAGGGCCTGCATGATGTCACTTGGCTGCCGGCACCGGCGGATGCCGGGGACCTGGACGCCGTACTCGGCACCCGCCTCGCCGGATTGCCGCGCTGGATGTTGCTGCCCGCCGGCAGTGCCCTGCAACGGCGACTCGTGTTGCCGGCCGCCGCCGCGGAGCGCCTGCGCGACGTGGTCGGTTTCGAGATCGACCGGCAAACGCCGTTCAGCGCCGACAGCGTGCGCTTCGACGCGCGCGTGCGCGAGCGTCGTGCCGACGGACAACTGGAGGCGGAACTGGTCGCGGTACCGCGCACGCGTTTCGACGCGGCGATCGTCGGGCTGGGTGGAATCGCTTCGTCACTGGTCGGCGTGGATGCACGCGGTGCCGACGGCATGCCGCTGGGGGTCAACCTGTTGCCGGTCGAATCGCGTCGCGGCCGCCAGGATCCACTGGGTGCCTGGAACTGGGCGCTGGCGGCGTTCGCGCTCATCGCCGTGGCGGCAACCGCCTGGCAGGTGCTGGACAATCGGCGCGCCTCGGCGGCGGCGTTCGAGGCACAGGTCGAGGCGCGCGCGGTGCAAGCACGCGTGGTGGCCATGCAGCGCCAGCAACTGGTGGATATCGTGGAAGGCGCTGCGTTCCTCGACGGCGAACGGGCTGCACGCCCGACCACCGTGGAAGTGCTGGACGAATTGACCCGGCGGTTGCCCAACAACACCTACCTTGAAAAAGTTTCGATGGAAGGCGATCGCCTGCTGCTGATCGGCCTGAGTCCGGAGGCTTCGGCGCTGGTGGCGCGGATGGAGGGTTCCCAACTCTGGCGTGCGCCCGCACTCAGTGGCGCCCTGCAGCCCGACCCGCGCACGCGCCTGGATCGTTTCAGCCTGACCGCCGAATTGATCGGCTCGCCGGTCGCGACCAAGCCAAGCGCCGGAGGCGTGCAGTGAAGGCGGCGGAGACTCGACGTGACCGCTGGCTTGCACTGGCGCTGCTGGGCGGGGTACTGCTGCTTGCATACCTGGTGCTGGTGCATCCGTGGTGGACGGCACCGATGCTGGAAGTGAACGGCGAAATCGCCACGGCACGCGAACGCGAGCTGCGCGTACGCACGCAGCTGCAGCAGGGGCCGGCCATCGAGAAGCAATTGGTCGCCGCGCGCGCGCAGCAGGCGCAGCGTCCCGGTTTCCTGCCCGAGGCCACCTCGGAACTCGCCACCGCCGGACTGGTGAAACGACTGGAAACGGTGGTGCAGGACGCCAGTCCGGGCAACCGCAGCTGCGCCATCACCAACCGTTCGCCACTGGCCCAGCCGGGCAACGATCGTTTCGCCAAGGTCGTGGTGCAGGTGCGCCTGCGCTGCGGCACGCCTGAACTGGCGGCGACCCTGCATGCGCTGGAGGCCGGCACGCCGCGCCTGTTCATCGAAAACCTCAACGTGCTGGCGCAGAACTACGCCTATCTACCGACGGCCGGGAGCAGCCCGGGCCTGGACGTCAGTTTCGATCTGTACGGATACCTCAAGCCCCCCGTCACCGGCGGCAAGCCCGCCACGGCGGGTGTCGCACCGTCGCCCGGAGCCGCCGATGCGAATTGACAGCATCGGCCCGCGCACCTGGTTGCTGGCCACGCTGGCTGGCTGGGCCCTGCTGACGTGGGTGCTGGCCCTGTTCGGAATGGGTGGGCAGATCCGCCCGCTGCCGGATGACCCCAGCCTGGTCGGTCCCTTGCCGCAACTGGCTCCCGCTGCTCCCGAACGCCTTGGGCCGCTTGCGCAGTATTCCGAAATCGCCGCACGCCCCGTGTTTTCGCAGGATCGCCAACCGCAGCCCTTCTTCATTTCCGGACAGGAAGGCGAAGGGCAGCCGCAGGCCTTCGATTTCGTGCTGAGCAGCGTGTTGATCACGCCCAGCTTGCGCCTGGCCATCGTGCAACCCGCACAGGGCGGCGAGGGCATCCGCCTGAAGGTCGGCGAGGCACCACCGGCAACGCCCGGCTGGCGCGTGGTCGATATCCAGCCACGCAGCGTGGTGTTCGACGGCCCCGAAGGCGAACGCACGCTGGAGCTGCGGGTGTTCGACGGCGCCGGTGGCCAGGCACCGACTGTTTCCACGGCGCCCGTGGCTTCGCCAGTGGTGGATCCCACCCAGCCGGTACAGGCAGGCATGCCGGGCAACGTCATGGCGCCCAGGACCACCCAGGTGCAGCCCGCACAGCCCGGTTCCCCGGTGCCAATGCCGGTGTCGCCGGCCCCGGCGGTGGAACCCGCCCAGTCCACCGAACAGCAGATGGACGCCATCCGCAAACGCATCGAAGCACGTCGCGCGCAGCTGCGCGCGCAGGGCGAAAGCCCGCCTCCCCCGAACAAGACAAAGTAGAGTGCCGGCATGACCTCACGCCTGATCCTGGTTTCCCTGTTGCTTGGCCTGCTGGCCGGCTGCGCCACCACGCCCGTGCCGGACGTGCGCCGCGACGCGGATGTCAGCGGCACCAGCGGGCAGGGCGCACAAACCTCGCCACTCGGTTCCGCGGAATTGCCGGAGAGCGGCCCGCAGGCGGTGATCCGCCGCGGCAGCGGGCAGATGATCAACCGCAGCGCGGCCGCCGCACCCATGCCCTCGCTGGCGGGCGCCACCAGCGGCACCGCGAGCTTCAATTTCGAAGGCGAATCCGTGCACGCCGTGGTCAAGGCGATCCTGGGCGACATGCTGGGCCAGAACTACGTCATCGCCCCCGGCGTGCAGGGCACGGTGACGCTGGGCACGCCGCGACCGGTGTCGGCGGCACAGGCGATGACCCTGCTGGAACAGGCCTTGGCGCAGAACAACGCGCGCATGGTCTACGGCGACGGCCGCTACAACATCCTGCCTGCGGACCAGGCGCTTGCGGGCACGCTGGCCCCGCGCACGGGAACCGCCGCCAACGCGCGCGGCTTCGAGGTGCGCGTGGTGCCGCTGCGTTTCATTTCCGCCAGTGAAATGAAGAAGGTGCTGGAACCTTACGCGCGTCCCAACGCCATCGTCGGCATCGATTCCTCGCGGAACGTCATCACCCTGGCGGGCACGCGCAGCGAGTTGGAAAACTACCTGCGCACGGTCGAGGTCTTCGACGTCGATTGGCTATCCGGCATGTCGGTGGGCGTGTTCCCGCTGGAATCCGGGCGCGCCAGCAAGGTCGTGGCGGACCTGGAAAAAGTATTCGGCGCCGACAGCAACACGCCCAGCGCGGGCATGTTCCGCTTCATGCCGCTGGAAGGCAGCAACTCGGTGCTGGTGATCACGCCGCAGGCGTCCTACCTCAACAACATCCAGGACTGGCTGGAGCGCATCGACAGCGCCGGCGAGGGCTCGCGCCTGTTCTCCTACGAACTGAAATACATCAAGGCCAAGGACCTGGCCCAGCGACTGGCTGAAGTGTTTGGTTCGGGCAACAACAGCAACAGCCAGGACACCGGCGGCAATGGCAACGTGTCATTGATGCCGGGTACCGATTCGGTACAGATCAACGATGGCGCGAACGGCGGCACGGTGGATTTCCAGGGCGGCACGGGCAACTCGTCCACGTCCGGCAGCAGTGGTGGCTTGGGCAATGGTTCGTTGTCACTCAACAAAAACAGCGGCGGCAATGGCAGCGTCACCCTTGAAGTGGAAGGCGACCGCGTGGGCGTGTCTGCGGTCGAGGAAAGCAATACCTTGCTGGTGCGCGCCAGTGCGGGTGCGTGGCGATCGATCAAGGAGGTAGTGGAAAAGCTGGACGTAATGCCGATGCAGGTGCATATCGAGGCACAGGTGGCGGAAGTGCAGCTCACCGGCGACCTGGAATACGGGGTCAACTGGTATTTCGAGAATGCGGTGAACGATCCCGACCTCGGCAACCTGCCCAGCGCGCTGGGCCGTGACATCTGGGGCGATATCGCCGGCAGCATCACCGGCAGTGCCGGCCTGGGCTGGACCTTCCTCGGACGCAACGCCGCCGCCGTGGTCAGCGCGCTGGACAAGGTGACCAACCTGCACCTGTTGCAGACGCCTTCGGTATTCGTGCGCAACAATGCCGAAGCCACGTTCAACGTCGGCAGCCGCATCCCGATCCAGTCGGTCACCTTCAACCCGGGCAGTGGCACCGACGGCACCTACAGCCAGGTGCAATACCTGGACACGGGCGTGATCCTGAAAGTGCGCCCGCGAGTGACCAAGGACGGCATGGTGTTCCTGGACATCGTGCAGGAAGTGAGTGCGCCCGGCGCCGAAGAAGCCGACAGCAACGGCAACGTGCGCATCGACACGCGTCGCTTGAAGACCGAGGCGGCGATACAGAGCGGCGATACCGTGATGCTGGCGGGCCTGATCAGCGATGGCGTGAGCACCGGCTCCAGTGGCGTGCCGATACTGAGCAAGATCCCGATCATCGGCGGGTTGTTCGGCACCAAGACCCAGCGCACCGATCGCACCGAAACCATCGTGCTGATCACGCCGACCATCATCCGCAACCCGCAGGAAGCACGTGACCTGACCGACGAATACGGCCAGAAATTCCGCGCGCTCGAACCCCTGCACGCACCGAAGAAGAAGTGAGTCCATCCGCCGCCGCCGCGCTGCCCGTCATCCTGTTGCCGGTCGGCGTCGATGACGATGCGCTGGATGCCTGCCTAGGTGCACTCGACGTGGGCACGCCCGCAGGCACGCGCATCTGGCTGGCCGATGACGCGCAGGCCGGTCCGCGCGCCAGCGTCATCATCGAGCACTGGTTGAAACGCACCCCGCTGCAGGCGGACTACACCCGCCGCCAGAGCATGATCGGCGAAGTCGCGCACCTGGATGAAATGTTGAAGGCCTGCGCCGGCGCCGACGTGGTGGTGCTGGCCCCCGACGCACAGCCGTTGCAGGGCTGGCTGCAACAACTGTCGGCCTGTTTCGCACGCGATGCCTCCATCGCCACCGCCACGCCGTGGAGCAATGCGGGCGAGGCGGCCTCATGGCCGCGCCTGGGGGAAATCAACCCGCCTCCGCAAGACCTCGAACGCACCGCGGCCGCCTGCGCCGGGATGCCGCCGATGCATCCGGAACTGCCCGCCGCCGTCACCCACGCGGTGGCCTTGCGCGGCAGCGCACGCCAGCGTGCCGGCGGCCTGGACGCGAGCAGTTACGGCTCGTGGTACGCGGCGTTGATCGACCTGTCGATGCGCCTGTCGGGATTGGGTTGGCGCAATGCGCTGTGCGAAACCACCTTCGTCGCGCGCGGCAGCGAGGGCGTGGCGTTCGATGGCGACATGGACTCGCTAAACGCGCGCTGGCCCACGTGGCATGCACGCCTTGCCCATTTCCTGATGGAAGATCCGCTGCGCGAACCCCGCACGCGCCTCGCCGCGCTCTACCAGCAAACCGGAACCCCGGAGCCGCAGCGTGAACTCTTTCCCTGATCACGCCGACATCGCGGTCGTCGTGGTCAGCCACGAAAGCGCGAGCACGCTGGACGACTGCTTGTTGCGGCTGCGCGCCGCCCAAGGCATTGCGGAAATACGCGTGGTCGACAACGCATCGCGCGATGGAACGCTCGATATCATCCAGCGCCACGCAGCGAAAGACCCGCGTGTACGCTTCATCGGCAATCCCGACAATCCCGGCTTCGCAGTGGGTTGCAACCAGGGCGCGAAGGAATCCACTTCGCCGTGGCTGGCCTTCGTCAACCCGGACCTGATGGTGGAAACCGACACGCTCTCGCGCCTGCGCGCACATGCGGATGCACTGGGTGGCAAGGTGTTGCTTGGCGTGGACCTGGTGGACGAAGCGGGCGTGCATGACGCCGCCGCGCGCCGCCGCGACCCGGATTTCGCCGCCATGCTGTCGTCGCCTGCGCAGTCATCGAAACTGGGCGTGCCGGTGGATCCGTCAACGAATCCGCAGCCAGTCGACGCCGTATCAGGCGCGCTCATGGTGATGCCGCGCAGTCTCTTCGATCGGCTGGATGGATTCGACGTGGGCTACCGCCTGCACGCCGAAGACCTGGACCTGTGCCGGCGTGCGCGCATGGCTGGTGCAGTCGTCGCCATCGCCAACGACATCTGCGTGCTGCACGTGCGCGGCGTGTCCAGCCGCGCACGTCCCTTGTTCGTGGAATGGCACAAGCATCGCGGCCTGTGGCGCTACTTCCGAAAGTTCGAATCCGGGCGACGTGGCCTGTCCACCCGCATCGCGGTGTTCGGACTGATCTGGCTGCGATTCCTCTCGGTGTCCGTGGGAAAATCAGCCGCAATCATCATGGGAAAGAGTGAGCATGCTTGAGTCAGGTCGTTGTGCCAACTGCACCCGCCCTATCGATGGTGCAGACCAGAAGTTCTGCCCCGCGTGCGGACAACCCACGCCGGCGCACCGTATCGATTGGCATTTCCTGGGCCACGAACTGGAGCACAGCGTGCTGCACATGGATCGCGGCGTCTTCTATTCGTTGAAGGAGTTGATGCTGCGGCCGGGGCACTTGATGCGCGACTACCTTGAAGGGCGACGCGCCAAACAGGTCAAGCCGCTACTGCTGTTGATGATCTCCGCAGCCGCGACGCTACTGCTTGGCAAGTTGTTCCTGGAAGGGGATATCGTCGGGACGGCAATGCAGGTCGGCTACTCCCAAGGTGAGAGCATGCGGGCCAATGGTCACGTGGATTCTGCCGAAGTGGCCAAGGTGTTCGGGCAACTCAAGGACTGGCTCAACACCCACATCACTGCATTCACTCTCGTCTTGCTTCCTTTCGAAGCGGCAACGTTCTGGCTGGTTTTCAGGGGCAGGGGCCTCAACTATCCGGAGTGGCTCGTCGTCTCGGCCTTCTTGACGGTCCAGATGTTTGTTTTCATGTCACTATCAATCCTGCTTCGGCACTGGTTTCCCAACGTGCAGATGTGGGTTTTTGTACCTGTTTCCACTTATGTGATCTTCTCGCTCGTGCAGTTGTTCCGCGATCATTCCGGGTGGAACACCGCGCTGCGCGGTATTGCGGGCCTGGGACTGTATGTTGTTGTACAAGGCATCGTCACTGCACTCTTGTTGGTCATCGTGTTGTTGGTATCTGGCTGGGCTTAGGTCGGGCAACATAGCGGATGCCAGCACATTGCCGTGTGATTCGCGCGCGTGCGTGGGTTGGACATGAAACACGCGGAAGCGCCCCATGGGCGCGAGATTTTCCGGCGTCAGCGCGACGATCAAGGGCTCGCGCCCATGGGACGCTTCCACCAGAGCGGGATCACCGAAGCGGTTCAGCGCTTTGAACCTCGACAGCCGAGGCTGCGCCCTCTGCGCTCTATAGCGTCGCGCATGGCCAGGCCCGATCATTGCGTTGTGCTACTGTCCGCCCAGCCTTGGGGAGAGGGAGTGGGGCATGGGCAGTCGGGAATTTCTGGGTGGGGTTGCAGCCGTATGGATCGCGCTTGGATTGTTGATCCTCATGCTGTTGCTGAGCGAGATCGCCTTCCGTCGTGGCAGGGCCTTGTTCCGTGCTTCGCCCAACCCGGGCGAATCCGGCGCCAAGCTGCTGGATGGCGCGCTTTCACTGCTGCTGGGCCTGTTCCTCGCGTTCTCGTTCTCGTTGGCGGCAGGCCGCTACGAGAGCCGGCAGGACCTGGTGATCGCCGAGGCCAATGCCATCGGCACCGCCTACCTGCGTTGCGACCTGATGCGGGACGCGCAGCGCGATGCATGCCGCCGGCATTTCCGTGACTACACCGACCTGCGCATCGGCATTTCCACCGCGCACGCTGATTCGGGCGACCTGAGGCGGCTGGCGCTGCAGAGCGAACAGAAGCAAGCCGAATTGTGGGCGATGTTGACCGAGGCGGCGCGCGCGGCGCCTTCCACCAACACGTCGCTGGGCTTGCAGGCCATGAATGAAGTTATCGATCGCCACGGCGAGCGCGTGGCGGCGTACCGCAGGCACGTGCCCGCCGTGGTGACGGTGATGTTGCTGGGGCTGTGCCTGATATGGGCCATGTTCAATGGCTATGCGCAGGGCGCGGCGAACCGGCGAAATCCAGTGGGCTGGCCGGCCTTCGCCGTGCTGGTCTCGATCGTGATCTACATCATTTTCGATTTCGACCGGCAAAGCGCCGGCCTCATACGGCTCGATGCCAGCCAATCGCTGTATGACCTGCGCGCAAGCATGAAATAAACCGCGACCGGTAGGAGCGCCCCATGGGCGCGAGCTCTTGATCTTCGTATGTACCACGCAAAAAGCTCGCGCCCATGGGGCGCTCCTACCTCCTGCTTTTATTTCAAAGCCTTGAATCGCAAGCGCTTCGGCTGCGCGCCTTCGGCGCCCATGCGTCGCTTCTTGTCTTCTTCGTACTCGCGGTAGTTGCCCTGGAAGTACTCCACGTGCGAGTCGCCTTCGAAGGCGAGGATGTGCGTGGCGATGCGGTCCAGGAACCAGCGGTCATGCGAAATGACGAAGGCGTTGCCGGGGAATTCCAGCAGCGCGTCTTCCAGTGCGCGCAGGGTTTCAATGTCCAGGTCGTTGGACGGTTCGTCGAGCAGCAGCACGTTGCCGCCCTGCAACAGCGTCTTGGCCAGGTGCAGGCGCCCGCGTTCACCGCCGGACAGCGAGCCGACCATCTTCTGCTGGTCCTGGCCCTTGAAGTTGAAGCGGCCGATGTAGGCGCGTGACTGGATCTCGATGCCGTTGATGTTGAGGATGTCGGCGCCGCCGCTGATTTCCTGGAACACGTTGTGGTTGCCTTCCAGCTTCTCGCGGCTCTGGTCGACGTAGGCGATGTTGACGGTCGGGCCCATCTCGATTTCGCCCGAGTCCGGTTTTTCCTGCCCGGTGATCATCTTGAACATGGTCGACTTGCCGGCGCCGTTGGGGCCGATGATGCCGACGATGGCGCCCTGCGGCACGGTGAAGCTGAGGTCGTCGATCAGCAGGCGGTCGCCGAACTTCTTCGAGACGTTCTTGAACTCCATGACCTTCTGGCCCAGGCGCTCGCCCGGCGGAATGAAGATCTCGTTGGTTTCCGCGCGCTTCTGGTAATCGACGGCCTGCAGTTCTTCCATGCGCGCAAGGCGCGCCTTGCCCTTGGAGCGGCCACCCTTGGCATTCTGGCGCGACCATTCCAGTTCCTTGGCGATCGCCTTCTGGCGCGCCTTTTCCTGGTTGTCTTCCTGCTTCAGGCGGTTGTCCTTCTGGATCAACCATTCGGTGTAGTTGCCTTTCCACGGAATGCCGCGGCCGCGGTCCAGTTCCAGGATCCATTCGGCGGCGTTGTCCAGGAAGTAGCGGTCGTGGGTGACGGCCACCACGGTGCCGGTGTAGCGCGCCAGGAACTGTTCCAGCCATTCCACCGATTCGGCATCCAGGTGGTTGGTGGGTTCGTCGAGCAGCAGCATGTCCGGCTTCTGCAGCAGCAACTGGCACAGCGCCACGCGGCGCTTCTCGCCGCCGGACAGCTTGCCGATGATCGCGTCCCAGGCTGGCAGGCGCAGCGCATCGGCGGCCACGTCCAACTGGTGTTCCAGGGTGTGGGCATCGCCGCTTGCGAGGATGGCTTCCAGGCGCTGTTGTTCGGCGGCCAGTTTGTCGAAGTCGGCGCCTTCCTCGGCATAGGCTTCGTACACGCGGTCGAGCGCAGCTTGCGCCTGCAGCACTTCGCCTACGCCTTCTTCCACGGCCTGGCGCACGGTGTGCTCGGGGTTGAGCTGCGGTTCCTGGGCCAGGTAGCCGACCTTGATGCCGGGCGCGGCGCGGGCTTCGCCGTTGAAGTCGGTGTCCACGCCGGCCATGATCTTCAGCACGGTGGATTTGCCCGCGCCATTCAGGCCCAGCAGGCCGATCTTGGCACCCGGGAAGAACGACAGCGAGATGTCCTTGATGATCTGGCGCTTCGGCGGCACGACTTTGCTGACGCCGTTCATGGTGTAGATGTATTGCGACATGGGGTCTCCGGGAGGGGCGCTGCCGTGCCCGCGCAAGGGTGCACGGTGGCAGAAGTCAGGAATGGACGAATTATAGCGGCTGCGGCTGGCTGGCTGGCGTCTTAATGGAGGGCCAGGCAGGCGCCTTGGGCAAGAAACCGTTCAGTGCCGCCGGTTGATATTCGACCCTGGCTTCCCCGAACCAGAGGACTACAGCATGCGCCACGCCATCAGTACCGCCCTGTCGCTTCTATTTGTCGCGGCGCTGGCCGCCACGCCGGCCATCGCCAAGGACCACGGCCGCGGCCATGATCGCGACCACGACCGCTACAGCCAGCGCGACCGCGATGATCGGGATGACGACCGCTACGAGGATCGCAGGCGGGGCGACAAGCGCGACCACGACGACCGTTACTACCGCTCGGCACCGGCGCGCGTGGTCTACCGTCCCGTCTATCGCAACGACTATCACCCCGTGTATCGACCTGCCTACCGCTCCGGCCATGGACAGCCGCGATGGGCCCGTGGCGTCCGCTACTACGACAACGGCTATGGCCCCACCTACGTGGTCCGGGATTATCGGGGCTATGGCTTGCGGGCCCCGCCGCATGGCTATTACTGGCGGCGCAGTGATGCAGGCGACTACCTTCTGGTGGCCCTGGCCACGGGCATCATCACGGACCTGATCCTCAGGAATTGACCTAGCCGGGTTGCGAAATCCGCGAAAGCGCGCCGAAAGGCGCGCTTTTTTGTGGGCGCACGGGGCAGGGGGCTACAATTGGCGACCCATTCGCCCCCTCGGAGCACCGATGTTCCCGCGCAACGCCCGTATCGAAGGTTACGACCCTGAACTGGCCGCGGCGATCGCGTCCGAGAACCGCCGCCAGGAAGACCACGTAGAGCTGATCGCGTCGGAAAACTACTGCAGTCCGCGGGTGATGGAAGCCCAGGGCAGCCAGCTGACCAACAAGTACGCCGAGGGCTACCCCGGCAAGCGCTACTACGGCGGTTGCGAATACGTGGACATCGCCGAAAAGCTGGCGATTGAGCGGGTCAAGGAATTGTTCGGCGCGGACTATGCCAACGTGCAGCCGCATTCGGGCTCGCAGGCCAACCAGGCCGTGTTCCTGGCCCTGCTGCAGCCGGGCGACACCATCCTGGGCATGTCGCTGGCCCACGGCGGCCACCTGACCCACGGCGCCAAGGTCAACGTTTCCGGCAAGCTGTTCAACGCGGTGCAGTACGGCGTGAACGAGCAGGGCCTGATCGATTACGACGAAGTCGAGCGCCTTGCAGTGGAACACAAGCCGAAGATGCTGATCGGCGGTTTCAGCGCGTATTCGCAGGTCGTCGACTGGGCACGCATGCGCGCCATCGCCGACAAGGTGGGCGCGATCTTCTTCGTGGACATGGCGCACGTGGCCGGCCTGATCGCGGCAGGCGTGTACCCCAGCCCCATCGAGCACGCGCACGTGGTCACGTCCACCACGCACAAGACCCTGCGCGGTCCGCGTGGCGGCATCATCGTCGCCAAGGGTGCGGGCGAAGACATCGAGAAGAAGCTGCAGAGCATCGTCTTCCCCGGCATCCAGGGCGGCCCGTTGATGCACGTCATCGCGGCCAAGGCGGTTGCGTTCAAGGAAGCGCTGGAGCCGGAATTCAAGGCCTACCAGACGCAGGTGGTGAAGAACGCACAGGCGATGGCCAAGACCATTATTTCGCGCGGCTACAAGATCGTATCCGGCGGTACCGAAAACCACCTGATGCTGGTCGACATGATCGGCAAGGACGTCAGCGGCAAGGACGCGGAAGCCGCGCTTGGCAAGGCGCACATCACCGTCAACAAGAACTCGGTACCCAACGACCCGCGCTCGCCCTTCGTGACCTCGGGCCTGCGCCTGGGCACGCCGGCAGTGACGACGCGTGGTTACCTGGAACCGGATTGCGTGGCGCTGGCGAACTGGATCTGCGATGTGCTGGACGCGCCGAATGACGACCAGGTTATTGCGGGCGTGCGTGAGAATGTCGAGAAGCAGTGCGCGAAGTTTCCGGTGTACGGCTGAGGCTGTCTATGCACGGCTTGCAACTTATTCCAATTGCCTTACTAGCCTTGATTTCAAGTGCCGTAGCAACGGCATCGGAAAAGTCAGCGCGCTTGAGAAATGGCGACGGCGAGCCCACGGCGACAATGAAGAGCGCATATTATGACCGAGACACCGGCCTGTGCACTGACGGTTCATTGCAGCTGATGTCCAAAGACATGCTTGTCGCTTTGAAAACTTCATGGAACGAAGGATCCGCTGCCGCGGTCTGCGAGGAGCCGAAAAAAAAATCGACACCTCCCAATGCTTCATATCCTCGAGATGCCGGTGGGGAGCATCTTGTTGGCGCCACTCACCTGTTGTTGCAATTGGACCAGGATGGATCGATTTCGTTGGCCTACCCTGTATGCGCCACCGATGTGGCATTTGCAGCGGCCACCTTGACTACAGTCAAAACCATTTCCTTTACGCCGCGTTTATGCGACGGCGTTCCAGTACGAAGCACGGTGCTGCTTCCCTTCGCCTATAACCCCTGATGCACTGCCCCTTCTGCCAACACACAGACACCCGCGTGATTGATTCGCGCGTTTCCGAAGATGGCGCGACCATTCGCCGCCGTCGTGAGTGCGAGGCCTGTGGCGAGCGGTTCAGCACGCTGGAAAACATCGAAATCAAGCTGCCCACTGTCATAAAAGGTGACGGCCGGCGCGATACTTTCGATGCGCGCAAGCTGCGCGTGGGTTTTGATCGTGCCTTGCAGAAGCGTCCGGTGTCGGAAGAACAGATCGAATCCGCCGTGCGTGCGGTCATCCATCAGATCCGCATGAGCGGTGAACGTGAAATCGTGTCGCGCAAGATCGGCGAGCTGGTGATGACGGAGCTGCGCAAGTTGGACCATGTGGGCTACGTGCGCTTCGCCTCGGTGTACCGCAGCTTCGAGGACGTTGCCGACTTCCGCGAGGAAATCGAGAAACTGGAGCGCGACCTGCCCACCGCCAGCGGCCAGTTGCCGCTGCTGGGCGCTGACGTGGTGCCGATCGACAAGAACAAGAAGCGTTAGAAGTCTCAGAAAGAAGAAATCCGTTCGTGCTGAGCCTGTCGAACCACGCTTTTCGCCGTATTCATCAGGCGACGCAATCTGCAAGTGAACGCCAAGAGCGTGGTTCGAAAGGCTCACCACGAACGGTTTTTATTGCGCAAATTTGCGAGTTGCATCTTTGTATGCTCCTCTTTCCAAAAGTTGGGCTAAGAAGCGGATACATATGACTGCATTCATCGCCACCGACCATCTGCATATGGCCCGCGCCCTGCGCTTGGCCGAACGCGGTGCCTACACCACCAAGCCCAATCCGATGGTCGGCTGCGTGATCGCGCTTGGCGACGAAGTGGTTGGCGAAGGCTTCCACCAGCGCGCCGGTGAAGCACATGCCGAAGTGCTGGCGCTGCAGGCGGCGGGTGGGCGCGCGTATGGCGCGACCGCCTACGTGACGCTGGAGCCGTGCGCGCACACCGGCCGTACCGGCCCGTGCGCCGACGCACTGATTGCCGCAGGCATCACGCGTGTCGTCGCGGCCATGCGCGATCCGTTCCCGCAGGTGGATGGCGCGGGTTTCGACAAACTACGCGCCGCGGGCATCACGGTCGAATCAGGGTTGATGGAAGTGCAGGCGCGCCAACTCAATCGTGGCTTCCTGTCGCGGGTGGAGCGCGGTCGTCCCTGGGTGCGCATCAAGCTGGGCACCAGCCTGGACGGGCGCACCGCGATGGCCAGTGGTGAATCGAAATGGATCACCGGCGAACCTTCGCGCCAGGACGTGCAGAAGTGGCGTGCGCGTGCCGGCGCGATCCTCACTGGCGCGAACACCGTGCTGATCGATGATCCATCACTCACGGTTCGCCTGGGTGACGACACGCCATTCGTGCCGCCGCTGCGCGTGGTGCTGGACCCGGGCTTGGCCACGATCGCGCGCGGCAAGATACGGGATGCTTCGGCACCGACCTTGTACCTGCATGCGCCGGATGCGAAGCCGCCGCGTGATATCGATGTGGAGCGTGCAGCGGTTGCCGTCACCGCTGGACGCTTCGACCTGCACGCCGTGCTCGCGCTGCTGGCCGCACGCGATATCAACGAAGTGCAGGTCGAGGCGGGCGCCACGCTGGCGGGTGCATTCCTCGCGGCGGGATTGGCCGATGAAGTGCTGCTGTATGTAGCGCCGGTCTTGCTTGGCGAGCGTGCGCGCCCTTTGTTCGCGGGACTTGGCATTGATGCGATGGCGCAGCGCGCGCAGCTCAAGGTCGTTGATGCGCGCGCGATGGGCGAGGATCAGCGGTTGCTGTTGCAGCCGGTAAAGATATGAGCGGCGTAGCCACACGCTCATATTCACTCAAACAATACCAAAACGTATCGTCATCCCAGCGAATGCTGGGATCCATTTTGACTTTGCTCTTGCTGATGAATGCAAGATCAAGATCAAAATGGATCCCAGCGTTCGCTGGGATGACGTCAGTGAGTATTGTTAGTCGCGGTGATGCTGGAGCTGTGTGATGACAACCTTCAAAGACCACTTCTCGCAAGTAGCAGGTGCCTACGCAAACTGGCGACCGACCTACCCCGAGGCATTGTTCGATGCCATCACCGCCGTGGTTCCGTCCAGTGCATGGGTATGGGAGCCGGGCTGCGGCAGTGGGCAGGCCACGCATGGACTGAGCCAGCGCTTCGCGCAGGTATTCGCCACCGATCCCAGCGCAGCGCAGATCCAGCAACACTGGGCCCATGCTGCCGGGACGAGCAACGTGCAAGTTGGGGTGGAACCGGGCGAAGCCACCTCGCTTGCAGACAACAGTGTCGGCCTGGTCGCCGTCGCGCAGGCCTTGCACTGGTTCGACCGCGGCCGCTTTTTCGCTGAATGCGAACGTGTACTGCGTCCTGGCGGCGTGCTGGCTGCGTGGACGTACCAGGACATGGTCTTCACCGATGACCTGGCGCCTGCGGCGGATGCATTCCGTGCCGAGATCGAACCCTACTGGCCACCCGAGCGTGCCGAGGTGGATGCCGGCTATGCCGGTTACGCGTGGCCGTTTCCCGCGGTGCCTGCGCCTGCGCTGTGGTTGACGGCCGAATGGAACCTGCCGCAGTTGCTGGGATACTTGGGCAGCCTGTCCGCCACCGCACGTTGCCGTGCGGCCACCGGGCAGGATCCGGTCGAGCGCCATGCCGATGCTCTGGCGGCCGTTTGGGGCGTGGCCGAAGATGTGCGCACCATGCGCTGGCCGCTGATCCTGCATTTGCGCCAAAAGCCGTTGTAGGAGCGCCCCATGGGCGCGAGCTTTTAGAGCATCGCGCGGCGAAATCAAAAGCTCGCGCCCATGGGGCGCTCCTACAAAAGCGGTGGAACGCTGCGTTTTGGCGTCCTTTTTGCCCCCGATGCTAGAATCCACGCGCCGGCTCGCCGGCACACACGTAACGTCTTCAGGGCGGGGTGCAACTCCCCACCGGCGGTAGGCCTTCGGCGCTGAAAGCGCGGCAGGCAAGCCCGCGAGCGCTTCCGGCCTTGGCCGGAAGGTCAGCAGATCCGGTCCAATGCCGGAGCCGACGGTCATAGTCCGGATGAAAGAAGACAGTCCAGTGCGCGGCCGCGTGGTCGCGTGCTGGTGCACGCCCTGTGGGCGTTTTTCGCATTCTTCAACGCGGGAAACGTTTCATGTCCATCAACTCCATCTACATATCAGCACGAAAAATCGCAGTCATCCGTCTCGCGGAACTGCGCTGATGTTCACCGGAATCATTGAAGGCGTCGGCATGCTGGCCAGCATGGACATGCGTGGGGGCGACGCACGCCTGGGCATCGACGTAGGCAGCCTGCCTTTCATCGACGTGCGTTTGGGCGAGAGCATCGCCGTCAACGGCGTGTGCCTGACCGTGGTCGCTTTCAGCGCGACCCGTTTCGAAGCCGACGCCTCCAACGAAACCCTGTCGCTCACCACGCTAGGTGGACTCGCTCACGGTTCGGTCGTGAACCTCGAACGTGCGATGCGACCGACCGATCGCTTGGGCGGACACCTGGTCAGTGGGCACGTGGACGGTGTCGGCACGGTCCTCGACATCCAGCACGATGCGCGTGCGCAGCGCTGGCGTTTCGCCGTGCCGACGACTTTGTCGCGCTACATCGCGAAGAAGGGTTCGATCTGCGTGGACGGCGTCAGCCTCACCGTCAATGCAGTGGACATCGAAGGATTCGAAGTCGCGCTGATCCCGCACACCGTCGCGCATACCGCGTTTGCGCAGACTGCGGTCGGTGATGCGGTGAACCTGGAGATTGATCTGTTGGCGCGGTATGTGGAGCGGTTGTTGCAGGCGCGTTGATCGCGGCTTGTTATCGCCGCAATTATTCCTAGTGACGTCATCCCAGCGAACGCTGGGATCCATCTTGATCTTCGCTTTGAAGCCGCGATCAAGAGCAAAGTCAAAGTGGATCTCAGCGTTCGCTGGGATGACGATTTATTTTCTGCCATTCGAGTATTGAACTGATGTCTTTTTCCCCAATCCCCGAACTCCTCGAAGAAATCCGCAACGGCCGCATGGTCGTGATCGTCGATGACGAGGATCGCGAGAACGAGGGCGACCTGATCATGGCTGCCGAACTGGTCAAGCCCTCCGACATCAACTTCATGGTCACGCACGCGCGTGGCCTCGTCTGCCTGTCGCTGACCCGCGAACGTTGCACGCAGCTCGGGCTGGCGCCGATGGTGCAGACCAACACCGCGCAGTTCCATACCAATTTCACGGTCAGCATCGAAGCGGCCGAAGGGGTCACTACCGGCATTTCCGCCTACGACCGCGCGCATACGGTGCGCACGGCGGTGCGGCCGGACGCGAAGCCCAGCGATCTCAGCCAGCCGGGCCATATCTTCCCGTTGATCGCACAGCCCGGCGGCGTACTCACGCGCGCCGGCCACACCGAGGCGGCCAGCGACCTGCCGCTGCTCGCGGGGCTGGAGCCGGCCGGCGTGCTGGTGGAAGTGCTGAATCCTGACGGCAGCATGGCGCGGCGCCCGCAGCTGGAAGTGTTCGCGCGCGAGCATGGGCTGAAGATGGGCTCGATCGCCGACCTGATCGCCTACCGGCTGTCGACCGAGCACACCGTCGAGCGCATCGATGCGCGCGACATCGACACCGAATTCGGTCCGTTCCAGCTGGTCACCTACCGCGACCGCATCGCCCACGACCTGCATTTCGCAC